>DATDGG010000422.1:0-2381 GCA_036522235.1 Xanthobacteraceae bacterium | reverse complement strand
CTCCCGCAAGGCCGCGTTTCCCTTGCGGCCGGGCAGCTTGATCGATTGATCAAGGCAATGATCGATGTGATCGTGGATCAGGGCCTTCTTGGCATTCATGATCGCGCTCTCGACCGCCTGCAGCTGCTGGGCCAGCTGGACGCAGGGCCGCCCGTCCTCGATCATCCTGATGATCGTTTGCAGATGGCCGTCGGCGCGCTTGAGGCGCTTGATGATCTCGGGATGGTGCTGGTGGGTCATGGCTTCTCTCTATCCGCCCTGGAGGATACTGGCAATCCTCCCTGGGGGATAGCCAGCATCCCCCCTGGAGGATAGACAAAAATGCTTGACACACGGCTGTGCCGGGATTACCTGACAAAAATCGCCGCGGCCGACGACTTGGCAACATCGACTCGGCAACGACGCAATCCTAGCGACGGGCAGATGAGAAGTAACCCTCTAACCGGGGCGTCAATCGGCCGCCCTCATTCGGCCAATGCCGCCCCAAACGACAGAGACCGATCGCGGCCTCACCGGCTGCGTTAGGGTAAGCGATCCCAGCTAGCGGATCGCTTACCTTCGCGCTCACCGACTGCCGCGATGAACCGAAGCGGAGGTGAGCGATGTTCAGCAGGCTCGCAAGAATCGACGCTGGCCGGCACATGGCGGCGGCGCCCACACACCACAATGACAACCGTCCCGATGGCCGTAGCGCGGCCGCTGCGAAGCATCCGCGGCCGCAGCGGCTCGCCTGCCATTGGCAGGCAGGTACGCCCGGCGGTCGGCTCGAATGCTATTGGGAGCTCGAGCCCGCGGACGAGACTTCGGCCGAAGCGCCGGGACCAAGTTTCATGACAAGAAGAGCCGCATCGCGCGGTTGGCAGCTGGCCGACAATGCAGCGAGACGAGGATCGGCAAATGGACGAGCAGCCTAGTTGTCCCGCCGCCGGGTGCTCAGGCGCGGCGGCGGGAACCCCGACGGGGAACAAGCCTAAGGATCAATTGGCCGTGCGCGCTCGCGGCCGAGGTGGCGAAGAGCCATAGGGCTCTCGGCTCGCCTCGGTGCCGTGACGGACGGTCCCGGAGGTGAGCCATGAACAAGACCGAGATCAACGAGAACGTTACCGCCGTTGCCGAATTGGGCCGGCCGTTGCTGCGGACCGCGGTGCTGGACGAGGCCCATATCGGCGACATCAACGGCGCCTTCGGCACCATTCGCCACGGCGACCACGGCCCCCGCATTGGCTGGCGCGCGCGTCTCACCACGCTGCTTGCCATCCTGGGGCCCGGGCTCATCGTGATGGTGGGCGACAACGACGCCGGCGCCTTCAGCACCTATGCGCAAGCCGGCCAAAACTACGGCACGACGCTCCTGTGGACGCTGATGCTGCTGATCCCGGTACTGTACGTGAACCAGGAAATGGTGTTGCGGCTCCGCGCGGTGTCCGGCGTCGGCCACGCCCGGCTGATCCTGGAGCGCTTCGGCAGATTCTGGGGCGCCTTCAGCGTGATCGACCTGTTCCTGCTCAATGCGCTGACCATCGTCACCGAGTTCATCGGCATCAGCCTGGCGTTCAGCTATCTTGGCCTGCCGACGAGCGTCGGCGTGCTGGGCGCGGCCGCGCTGGTCATGCTGGCGGTGAGCACGGGCAACTTCCGCCGTTTCGAGCGGTTCGCCGTGGTCCTGGTGTTCGGCAGTCTCCTGCTGGTGCCGGTGATCCTGCTGGTCCACCCGCCGGTCGGGCAGCTGGCGCACGACTTTTTCGTGCCGCGGCTGCCCGCGACCAGTCAGCTGAGCGAGGTCATTCTGCTCATCATCGCCATCGTCGGAACGACGGTGGCGCCCTGGCAGCTCTTCTTTCAGCAAAGCTATGTGGTCGACAAGCGTATCACGCCGCGCTTTATCAGATACGAGCGGGCGGACCTCTGGATCGGTATCGGCTTCGTGATGCTCGGGGCGGTCGGGATATTGGGATGTGCGGCGGCGGCCTTCAACGGCCAACCGGAGTCCGGAAGCTTCGCCGACACCGCCGCGATCGCGGCCGGCTTGGAAAAGTATGCCGGAAAGCTGCCGGCGATCCTGTTCACGCTCGCGCTCATCGATGCCTGCATCATCGGGGCCTCGGCGGTCTCGCTCTCGACCGCCTATGCGATCGGGGACGTCATGTCGTTGCGGCATTCGCTCCATCGCAAGGTGAACGACGCCAAGGGATTTTACGGCGTCTATTTCGGCTTGATCCTGCTGTCCGCGGGTCTGGTCCTGACCCCCGGAACGCCGCTTGGGCTCCTGACCAACGCGGTGCAGGCGCTGGCTGGGGTGCTGTTGCCGAGCGCCACGGTCTTCCTGCTGTTGCTTTGCAACGACCGGGACGTGCTTGGGCCTTGGGTCAACTCGCGCGGGC
>DATDGG010000421.1:0-12998 GCA_036522235.1 Xanthobacteraceae bacterium | reverse complement strand
AGCTGCTCGAGGCGATGGGCGAGCTTGTCGCGTTGCCAGCCGTCGGTCGTGTCGGCGACGTCTTCCTCAGTATCCTTGATCTCGCCGGCGAGCACCGCCAGGTCGAACTCCTCAAGCGGAACCGCCATGTCGGCCAGCACGGTCAGCCCGGCCGGCCCGACTTCGGCGAAACCGCCATTGACCACGACCCGCATATCGCCGCCGTCGCGATGGACCACGATGATGCCGGGCCGCAGCGCCGTGACCAGAGGCGCATGGCCGGCGAGCACGCCCAGATCGCCTTCGCCGCCGGGCAGGTCGACCTGGCCGACCTCGCCGGCGAACAGCAGCTTTTCCGGCGCGACGAGATCGAAATGGAAGTTGGCCATGGGGGTCACGCCGCTTCCGCGGCGAGCTTCTTGCCCTTCTCGACCGCCGCCTCGATGGTGCCGACCATGTAGAAGGCGGCCTCGGGCAGGTGGTCGTATTTGCCCTCGCACAGGCCCTGGAAGCCGCGGATGGTGTCGGCGAGGTCGACAAAGACGCCGGGCGCGCCGGTGAACACCTCGGCGACGTGGAACGGCTGCGACAGGAAGCGCTCGATCTTGCGGGCGCGCGAGACGGTGATCTTGTCCTCCTCGGAGAGCTCGTCCATGCCGAGGATCGCGATGATGTCCTGCAGCGCCTTGTAGCGCTGCAGGATCTGCTGCACCAGGCGGGCGACCGCATAATGCGCCTCCCCGACCACCAGCGGCGAGAGCATGCGCGAGGTCGAGTCGAGCGGATCGACCGCCGGATAGATGCCCTTCTCGGCGATCGAGCGCGACAGCACCGTGGTGGCGTCGAGATGGGCGAACGAGGTCGCGGGCGCCGGATCGGTCAAATCGTCGGCCGGCACGTAGATCGCCTGCACGGACGTGACCGAGCCCTTGGTGGTGGTGGTGATCCGCTCCTGCAGGGCCCCCATGTCGGTCGCCAAGGTCGGCTGGTAACCGACCGCGGACGGAATGCGTCCGAGCAAGGCGGAGACTTCCGAGCCGGCTTGCGTGAAACGAAAGATATTGTCGACGAAGAACAGCACGTCCTGGCCCTGGTCGCGGAAATATTCGGCGACCGTGAGGCCGGAGAGGCCGACGCGCGCCCGGGCGCCGGGCGGCTCGTTCATCTGCCCGTAGACCAGCGCGCATTTGGAGCCGGCGGTCGAGCCGTTGTTCTTCTTGGGATCCTTGTTGACACCCGACTCGATCATCTCGTGATAGAGATCGTTGCCCTCGCGCGTGCGCTCGCCCACGCCGGCGAACACCGAATAGCCGCCGTGCGCCTTGGCGACGTTGTTGATGAGCTCCTGGATCAGCACGGTCTTGCCGACGCCGGCACCGCCGAACAGGCCGATCTTGCCGCCCTTGGCATAGGGGGCAAGCAGATCAACGACCTTGATGCCGGTGACCAGGATTTCGGCTTCGGTCGACTGCTCCGTATAGGCCGGCGTCGGCTGATGAATGCCGCGCCGCTCCTGGTGCAGGACCGGCCCGGCCTCGTCCACCGGCTCGCCGATGACGTTGATGATGCGCCCGAGCGTGCCGTCGCCGACCGGCACCGCGATCGCCTGGCCGGTATCGGTGACCTCCTGCCCGCGCACCAGACCTTCGCTGGTATCCATCGCGATGGTGCGCACCGTCGATTCGCCGAGATGCTGCGCCACCTCCAGCACCAGCCGGTTGCCCCGATTGCTGGTTTCGAGCGCGTTGAGAATGGCCGGCAGCTCGCCTTCGAACTTCACGTCGACGACGGCGCCGATGACCTGGGCGATGCGGCCGATTTGATTGGAAGCCATGAACTTCTCCTGGAGTGACTCTAATAGTTGAGCGGGATCATGCTCTAGAGCGCCTCGGCCCCGGAAATGATCTCGATCAGCTCCTTGGTGATCATCGCCTGGCGGGTGCGGTTGTAGCGCAGCGTCTGCTTGCGGATCATCTCGCCGGCATTGCGGGTGGCGTTGTCCATCGCGCTCATCTGCGCGCCGTAGAACGAAGCGGTGTTCTCGATCAGCGCCCGGAAGATCTGCACCGCGACATTGCGCGGCAGGATCTGGGCGAGAATCTCCTCCTCGTCCGGCTCGTATTCGTAGGCCGCACCATTGCCCCCATTGGGGGTCGCAGCCTCAAACACCGGCGGAATGATCTGCTGGGCGGTTTGAATCTGCGCGATCACCGACTTGAAGCGGGCGAAGAACAGCGTGCAGACGTCGAAGGCGCCCTCGGCATAGAGCCGCAGGATGCGGTCCGCGATCTCCTCGGCGTTGGCAAATCGAATAGTGCGCACCGCGCGCAGCTCGATATGCTCGATGATCATCCGCTCGTATTGGCGCTTGAGCTGCTCATAGCCCTTGCGCCCGACGCAGAAGAACTTGACTTCCTTGCCCTGGGCGATGAGCGCGTTGGCGCGCTCGCGCGCGAGCCGCACGATCGCCGAGTTGAAGGGGCCGCACAGGCCGCGCTCGGCGGTGCACACCAGCAGCAGATGCACCCGGTCGCTGCCGGTGCCGCGCAACAGCGGCGGCGCCGATTCGAGCCCCGCCACACTCGCCGCGATATGGCCCAGCACCTTGTCCATGCGCTCCGCATAGGGGCGCGCCGCCTCGGCGGCGACCTGCGCGCGGCGCAGCTTCGAGGCCGCCACCATCTGCATGGCCTTGGTGATCTTCTGCGTCGCCTTGGTGGAGGCGATGCGATTGCGCAGGTCCTTGAGGGAAGGCATGGGTCTGATGACGGATGACGGATGACAGAGGATGGTTCAGGCCATCCTCAGCGGTCACTCATCTTTCATCCGTTCTCTGTTCTCCGTCGTCTGTTGTCTGAAATTCACGCGAACGTCTTGGCATAGCCCTCGACCGTGCTTTTGAGCTTGCCGGCCGTCGCCTCGGCCAGATCACCGCTGGCCCGGATTTCCTCGAGAATTTCCGGCTTCTGGGTGCGCAGCAGCGTCAGCAGCCCCTGCTCGAAGGCCCGCACCCGGTTGACCGCGATCGGGTCCAGATAGCCGTTGACCCCCGCATAGATGACGCAGACCTGCTCCTCCATCTTCAGCGGCGAGAATTGCGGCTGCTTCAGCAGCTCGGTCAGCCGCGCGCCGCGATTGAGCAGGCGCTGCGTGGTGGCGTCGAGATCGGAGCCGAACTGCGCGAACGCCGCCATCTCGCGATATTGCGCAAGCTCGCCCTTGATGCGGCCCGCCACTTTCTTCATGGCCTTGGTCTGCGCCGAGGAGCCGACGCGCGACACCGACAGGCCGACATTCACGGCCGGACGGATGCCCTGGTAGAACAGATCGGTCTCCAGGAAGATCTGCCCGTCGGTGATCGAGATCACGTTGGTCGGAATATAGGCGGAGACGTCGTTGGCCTGGGTCTCGATCACCGGCAAGGCGGTGAGCGAGCCCGACTTGTTGTCGTCATTCATCTTGGCGGCGCGCTCGAGCAGGCGCGAATGCAGGTAGAACACGTCGCCCGGATAGGCTTCGCGGCCGGGCGGCCGGCGCAGCAGCAGCGACATTTGCCGGTAGGCGACGGCCTGCTTGGAGAGATCGTCGTAGATGATCACCGCATGCATGCCGTTGTCGCGGAAATACTCGCCCATGGCGCAGCCGGAGAATGGCGCCAGGAACTGCATCGGGGCCGGATCGGAGGCGGTGGCGGCGATGATGATCGAGTAGTCGAGCGCGCCCTGCTCCTCCAGCACCTTGACGAATTGCGCCACCGTCGAGCGCTTCTGCCCGATCGCCACATAGACGCAGTAGAGCTTGATCTTCTCGTCCTTCTGGGCGTTGAGCGGCTTCTGATTGAGGATGGTATCGAGCGCGATCGCGGTCTTGCCGGTCTGCCGGTCGCCGATGATCAACTCGCGCTGGCCGCGGCCGATCGGAATGAGCGCGTCGATCGCCTTGAGGCCGGTCGCCATCGGCTCGTGCACGGATTTGCGCGGGATGATGCCGGGCGCCTTGACGTCGACGCGGCGGCGCTCCTTGGCGGTGATAGGACCGCGGCCGTCGATCGGATTGCCGAGCGCGTCGACGACGCGGCCAAGCAATTCCTTGCCGACCGGGACGTCCACGATCGCGCCGGTGCGCTTGACGGTCTGGCCTTCCTTGATCTCGCGGTCGTTGCCGAAGATCACGATGCCGACATTGTCAGTCTCCAGATTGAGCGCCATGCCGCGCACGCCGTTCTCGAACTCGACCATCTCGCCGGCCTGCACATTGTCGAGACCATAGACGCGGGCGATGCCGTCGCCGACCGAGAGCACCTGGCCGACCTCGGAGACCTCGGCCTCCTGGCCGAAATTCTTGATCTGCTCCTTGAGGATCGCGGAAATTTCAGCGGCGCGGATATCCATCAGGAGACCTCTTTCATCGCATGCTTGATTGATTTGAGCTTGGTGCGGAGCGAGCTGTCGACCATGCGGCTGCCGAGCTTGACGATGAGACCGCCGATGATCGAAGGATCGACCTTGACGTCGACCTGCACGTCGCTCGCCGTGACCGCGCGCAGCGCATCCGTGATGGCGGCGAGCCGGCTCTCGCTCGGCCGCTCGGCCAGCGTGACATCGGCAATCACCTCGCCCCTGTGGTGCGCCACCAGTTTGCGGAAGTCGTTGACGATCGCGCCGACCGCGAACAAGCGGCGGTTCGCGGCCACAACTTGAAGAAATCGCGCCGCCAAGCCGCCGATCCCGGCCGCTTCGAGCACGGCCGCCAGGGCTTTCGCCTGCTGCTCGGCGGAGAAAACCGGGCTGCGGACCAGCCGGGTGAGATCGGGGCTCTCGGCCAGGAGACCATCGAAACGGTCGAGATCGGCCTTGACGGCGTCGATGGCTTTTTCCTCGCGCGCGAGCTCGAACAGCGCGGTCGCGTAACGACCCGCCATGCCGGAAACGATCGTTCCTTCACCCTTCACGCGGCGCGCTCTCGTTTGAGGCAGTTTCCAAGGCTCGGCCTCGTCCCGGTCGAGAGCACAAGCCCTTGAAATGCATATGGGACTTTGATCTTCGCGGAGAGCACCGCGGAGCGCTCCGAAACCCCGCGAAAATCGCGGCTTGCTAACATACCGCCAACTGCAGCGCAACATTGCCGCTTGCGCGAAATCGGGTTTCCTTGGACCCCGGACTTAAGGCCGCGTCAGCCCGGCCCATCGCCATGGCGCCGTCCACCATTTGGGCCGCGCCTTAAGGCAAATGTCGCAATTGCCGCAAGGCGGCGCCGCCTCGCCGAAATAGCCGAGCAGATTCTGCCGGCGGCAGTCGATGGATTCGCACAGGCTCAACAGGGCGTCGAGGCGCCGGCGATCGATAGCTTTCTGTCGGTCGCAGGCCCCGCTCTGGGCGATCTGCATGCGGCGCAGCCGAATGTCGCCGTCGCCGTAGAGGGTCAAGGTATCGGCCGCCAGCCCGTCGCGGCCGGCGCGCCCGATCTCATGGTAGTAGCTTTCGATATTGGCGGGCAGATCGGCATGCAGCACATAGCGCACGTCGGGCTTGTCGATGCCCAGGCCGAACGCGATGGTCGCCACCATGACGACGCCGTCCTGCTGCAGGAACATGTCCTGATGGCGCGCCCGCAGCACCGGATCAAGCCCGGCATGATAGGGACGCGCGTCGGCGCCGCTGGTCCGCAGATCATGCGCGATCTCCTCGGTCTTGCGGCGGGAGCCGCAATAGATGATGCCGCTCTCCCCGCGATGCGCCCGCACGAAGTCCTTGATCTGCTCGCGGCCCGCAGTCTTGGCCTGCATGGCGAGGCGCAGGTTCGGCCGGTCGAAGCCGTGCACGAAGACGGTCGGCTGGCCGCCGAAGAGCTGACCCACGATGTCGGCGCGCGTCGCGGTGTCCGCGGTCGCCGTGAAGGCGACGGTCTGCACCCCGCCGAGCTCGGCCCGGGCTCTGCCAAGCGCGAGATATTCGGGCCGAAAGGCGTGTCCCCACTGCGATATGCAATGGGCCTCGTCGACCGCGAACAGGCCGACGCCGGCGCGCTTGATGAGCGCGAGCGTGCCGCCCTGGGCTAGCCGCTCGGGCGAGACATAGAGGAGACGCAGCGCACCGCCGGTGAGCCTTTCGGTGATGCGGGCGTTCTCGGCGAAATCGTTGGCCGAGTTGAGGCTCGCGGCCGCGATCCCGCAGCGCTCAAGTTGCGCCACCTGGTTGCGCATGAGCGCGATCAGGGGCGACACCACGACGGTCAGGCCATCGCGCAACAGCGCCGGCAGCTGGTAGCACAGCGACTTGCCGCTGCCGGTCGGCATGATGGCCAGCACATCGGCGCCAGAAAGTACCTTCTCGACAATGACGGCCTGTCCGGGACGGAAATCCGCGAACCCGAAGGTCGCGCGCAACGCGCTTTGTGCCGCCGCCAGGCTAGGCCGATGCGGGTCCATGGTTCAGCCGTCGAGATGGCGGCTGATGACTTCGAGGAAGAGATGACCGTATTGGGCGAGCTTCACCTCGCCCATGCCATGGACCGCTCGCATATCGGCCGGTGTCCGGGGCTTGCGCCGCGCCATGTCGATCAGGCTCTTGTCGGCGAAGACCAGATAGGCCGGCACCCCGCGCACCTTGGCAAGCTCCAGGCGGCGGCGTTTCAAGGCATCGAACAGCGCCGGATCCGCCTCGGTAGCGTCGGCCGGCGTGGCACCCGCGGCGTCGCGCCCGCTCCGCCGCAGCGGCTTGAGCGTGTCCTTGCGGAGCGCAAAAGTCGCCGCGCCCTTGAGCACGCGCCGACCCTCCGGCGTGACGGCCCAGCGCCCGTAGTTCTCGGTGTCGAGCGCGAGCAGGCCGGCGCCATGGAGCTGGCGGAAAATCGAGCGCCATTCCGGCTTGCCGTGCTCCTTGCCTACCCCGAAGGTCGGCAGCCGTTCGTGGCCGTAGCGTAGGATCGCCTCGGTGCCATCGCCGCACAGCAAGTTGGCGAGATGCTCGGTGCCGAAACGCTCGCCGGTCCGCAGCACGGCCGACAAGGCCTTCTGGGCCGCGATGGTGCCGTCCATCACCTCGGCGCCCTCCAGGCAAATGTCGCAATTGCCGCAGGGCTGCGCGGTCTCGCCGAAATAGGCGAGCAGGGTCTGCCGGCGGCAGCGCGGCTGCTCGCACAGCGCCACCAGCGCATCGAGCCGCCGCCGCTCGACCCGCTTCTGCTCGTCGGAGGCCTCGCGTTGATCGATCTGCATGCGGCGCAGCCGGATGTCGCCCATGCCGTAGAGCGTCAGAGTGTCGGCCGGCAGCCCGTCGCGGCCGGCGCGGCCGATCTCTTGATAGTAGCTCTCGATATTGGCGGGCAGGTCGGCATGCAGGACGAAGCGCACGTCGGGCTTGTCGATCCCCATCCCGAACGCGATGGTTGCCACCATGACGATGCCGTCCTCCTGCAGGAACTTGTCCTGATGGCGCGCCCGCAATGCCGGATCGAGGCCGGCGTGATAGGCGAGCGCCTGGGCGCCGCCGTCGCGCAGGAAGTCGGCGATCTTCTCGGTCTTGCGGCGGGAGCCGCAATAGATGATGCCGCTTTGGCCGAAATGCGTGCGCACGAAATCCATGATCTGGCCGCGGCCGGACGTCTTCGCCCGCATGCGCAGGAGCAGGTTCGGCCGGTCGAAGCCATGCACGAAAACCGTCGGCTCGCGGCGAAAGAGCTTGCCCAGGATATCGGCGCGCGTCGCCGTGTCGGCGGTCGCCGTGAAGGCGACGGTCTGCACGCCGCCGAGCTCGGCCTGTGCGGTGCCCAGCGCCAGATATTCGGGCCGGAAGTCGTGCCCCCATTGGGAGATGCAATGGGCCTCATCGACCGCGAGCAGGCCCACATTGGCGCGCTTGAGCCGCGTGAGCGTCTCGGGCTTGGCGAGGCGCTCGGGTGACACATAGATGAGACGCAGCTCGCCGCGATCGAGCTGCCCGGCAATCTCCGCATTCTCGGAAAAATCATTGGCCGAGTTGAGGCTCGCGGCCGCGATCCCATAGCTTTTGAGCTGGGCCACCTGATTGCGCATCAGCGCGATCAAGGGCGACACCACGACCGTGAGGTTCTCGCGCAGCAGCGCCGGCAGCTGGTAGCACAGCGACTTGCCGCTGCCGGTCGGCATGATGGCGAGCACATCGGCGCCGGAGAGCACCGTCTCGATGATGGCGTCCTGTCCGGGACGGAAGTCCGCGAACCCGAAGACCGAGCGAAGTGCGTCGCGCGCCGCCGCGAGATCGAGCATGTGCAGGTTCCGTCCGCCCTGGTACGTTCTATCTTTGTTCCAGTCGCCGGACAAGCGCTATCGCGCCTTCCGCAGATCGTTTCAAAGCATGAGAATTGATGTGTGAAACATCCATAATATGACTTGAGACCAAAATATGCATGTAATAAGCCGCGTACGGTCCGAATCGCTGCGAAGTCCCCATGATCAGCGCTGCCCAGCTGCGTGCCGCCCGTGCCTTGATGGGTATCGATCAGCGCCAGCTGGCCGATCTTTCAGGCCTCTCGGTGCCGACCATTCAACGCATGGAAGCGAGCGAAGGCGTGATCCGCGGCAATGTGGATTCGCTGATGAAGCTCATCGCGGCGCTGGAGAAGAGCGGCGTCGAGCTCATCAGTGACGGTGGCGTGAGCCAAGGCGGCGGCCGCGGGGTGAGACTGAAGGCATCCGCGAAAGGCACCGAAGCGCGTTCCGGTAAGGACGAAAGTCCTCCCCCTCCACGGGCCGCATAGGCAGAGAACGATGCTGCTGGTCATTGCCTTGTCGTGTGTGGCGGCCCTCCTCGGCACCGCGTGCCTCGGCGTCGCAATTAGCCGGCTGCGGCTTGGCGGCGTGATCATCTACGGGGCGTGCCTCGCGGCATCGCTGGTCGCGCTCGCGGCCGCAATCGTGCAGTTGACCGCAGGCGGCGCGGTGGCGCCGGCCGTCACGCTGCCGCTTGGCCTGCCCTGGATCGGCGCGCATTTCCGCATGGACGCGCTGGCGGCGTTCTTTCTGGTCGTGGTCGATCTGGGGGCCGCGGCCGCCTGCTTGTTTGCGATCGGCTATGGCCGCCATGAGGCGGCGCCGGAGCGGGTACTGCCGTTCTATCCGGCTTTTCTGGCCGGCATGAATCTCGTGGTGCTGGCGGATGATGCGTTCGCGTTTCTGGTGTCGTGGGAATTCATGTCGCTGTCGTCGTGGGCGCTCGTCATGGCGCATCATCACATCCGCGCCAATGTTTACGCAGGCTATGTCTATCTGGTGATGGCGGGCTTCGGTACGCTCGCGCTGCTGCTGGCTTTCGGCATGCTGGCGGGAGCGGACGGCAACTATGCGTTTGCGGCCATCCGCGCCGACCATCCCTCTGCCGGGATCGCCGCCGCGGTCCTGATCCTGGCGTTGGTCGGCGCCGGATCGAAGGCCGGCCTGGTGCCGCTGCATGTCTGGCTGCCGCTCGCGCATCCGGCCGCGCCGAGCCACGTCTCGGCCTTGATGAGCGGGGTCATGACCAAGGTCGCGGTCTATGGTTTCGTGCGTATCGTATTCGACCTCATCGGAGCGCCGGCCTGGTGGTGGAGCATGCTGGTGCTCGCGCTCGGCGGCGTCACCGCGGTCATGGGCGTGCTCTATGCGTTGATGCAGCACGATCTCAAGCGGCTGCTCGCCTATCACACGGTCGAGAACATCGGCATCATCTTTATTGGATTGGGCCTCGCGCTGGCCTTCAGGGCGCACGGCATGCCCTCGGCCGCAGCGCTGGCGCTCACCGCCGGGCTGTTCCATGTGTTCAATCATTGCGTGTTCAAGAGCCTGTTGTTCTTCGGCTCGGGCGCGGTGCTGACCGCGACCGGCGAGCGCGACATGGAGCATCTCGGCGGCCTCATTCACGGCATGCCGGTCACTGCGTTTGCGTTCCTGGTGGGCTGCGTCGCCATCTCGGCGTTGCCGCCCTTCAACGGCTTCGTGTCCGAATGGCTGACCTTCCAGGCGATCCTGCTGAGCCCGCAACTGCCGTCATGGGGATTGAAATTCCTGGTGCCCGCCGTCGGGGCTCTGCTGGCGCTGTCGGCCGCGCTCGCCGCCGCCTGCTTCGTCAAGGCCTACGGGGTCAGCTTCCTGGGCCGCCCGCGCAAGCTCACCACGAAATTCGCGCACGAGACCGACCGCTGGTCGCTCGCCGCCATGCTGGTGCTCGCCGCGCTCTGCCTCATCGCAGGAATTCTGCCGGGCTATTTCATCGATGCGCTCGCCCCGGTGGTCACGGGTTTCGTGGGCGAACGGATGCCGGTGCAGTCCGGCATCGCGTGGCTTTCGATCGTGCCCATCGCGGAAAGCCGCAGCTCCTATAACGGGCTCCTGGTTTTCTTGTTCATCGCGATTTCGGGCTCGCTCGCGGCGTTAGCCATCCATCGCCTGGCCTCGGCAGTGGTGCGCCGTGGGCCGGCCTGGGATTGCGGCTATCCGGATGCGAGCCCGATAACGCAATACACCGCCGGCAGCTTTGCGCAGCCGATCCGCCGCGTGTTCGGCACGCTGGTCTTCGCAGCGCGCGAGGACGTCGAGATGCCCCCTCCCGGCGACATGCGCGCGGCCCGCATCAAGGTCACGCTGCGCGATCTCATCTGGGACGCAATCTACGCACCGCTCGTCGCCGGCCTTGGACTAGCGGCCGACCGCCTGAACAAGCTGCAGTTCCTGACCATCCGGCAATATCTCACGCTCGTCTTCACCGCGCTCGTCTCGCTGCTGCTGGTGCTCGCGATATGGCCGTGATCCTCGAATTCGCCGTGCAGGGCGCGCAAATGCTGCTGGTGCTGCTGCTGGCGCCCGCATTGACCGGCCTGGTGCGCAAGGTGAAGGCGCGCCTCTTGCGCCGGCAAGGCCCGCCGCTCATCCAGCCGTACCGCGACCTCATGCGGCTCATGCGCAAGGACGCGGTGCTGGCCGAGAACGCCTCCTGGCTGTTCCGCGTCATTCCCTATTTGACCTTCGCCGCCACCTGGGTGGCGGCGGCCTTGGTGCCGACCTTCAAGGCCGGGCTCATGTTCAGCTGGTCGGCGGATCTCATCGCGATTATCGCGCTGTTGGGCAGCGCCCGCTTCTTCCTGGCGCTGGCGGGCCTCGACGTGGGCACGAGCTTCGGCGGCATCGGCTCGAGCCGCGAGGTCATGATCGCTTCGCTCGCCGAGCCGGCGATGCTGATGATCATGTTCACCTTGGCGCTGATCGCCGGATCGACCCAGCTCTCGACCATGGCCGAATACATGCTCTCGCCCCAGGTCGGGTTGCGGGTGTCGCTCGGGCTGGCGCTGTTCGCCCTCATCATGGTGGCGATTGCCGAGAACGCGCGCATTCCGGTCGACAATCCGGCGACCCATCTCGAGCTCACCATGGTGCACGAGGCCATGGTGCTCGAATATTCGGGCCGCCACCTGGCTTTGATCGAGCTCACCGCATCGCTCAAGCTCACCCTCTACGCGTCGCTGATCGCCTGCCTGTTCGCGCCCTGGGGGATGGCCGCCCCGGACGCGCCCATCCCGGCTTTGGCGATCGGCGCGGCGGCCTATATGGGCAAGCTCGCGGTCGGCGGTTCCCTGCTGGCGCTGTTCGAGACCGCGATCGCCAAGATGCGCGTCTTCCGGGTGCCGGAATTCCTCGGCGCCGCCCTGATGTTGGGACTGCTGGCGACGCTGCTGCGGTTCGTCTCGGGGAGCTTTTAAGGATGCGCGGCCTCGCCTTCGATATCGCCCATTTGCTGGCCGGCTTGCTGGTGCTGGTCAGCTTCATGCAGCTCTACCAGGACCGTCTCTATGCGCTGCTAAACGTTTTCGCGCTGCACGCTTTGGTGCTGGCGCTGTCGGTCGCCTGGCAGGCCTATGTGCAAGATGCGCCGCATCTCTATGTCACCGCCGCGATCGCGCTCGTCTTCAAGGCCATCGTCATCCCGCTCGTGCTGCACCGGATCATCGTCCGCCTGCGCATCCATCGTGAGATCGAGAAAGTGGTCGGGGTCGGCCCCGCCATGCTCCTCGGCATCGGGCTCGTCGCGCTTTCGATGGTGGTGATGCTGCGGGTGACCGCCGAAGCCGACCCGCTCGCGCGCGAGGACCTCGCCTTCGCGTTGTCGGTGGTGTTGCTGGGCCTGCTGATGATGGTGACGCGGCGCAATGCGGTGAGCCAAGTGGTCGGGTTCATGTCGCTCGAGAACGGCCTCGTTCTGGCGGCGACCGGCGCCAAAGGCATGCCGCTCGTGGTCGAGATCAGCATCGCGTTCTCCATCCTGATCGCCTTCATCGTCATCGGCATCTTCCTGTTCCGCATCCGCGAGCGCTTCGACACGGTCGACGTCGGCGTGCTCGATCGTTTCCGCGGAGACCGCCGATGACGCTCGCCGGCTTGACGTTCAATCCGGTCGCCGGCGTGCTGCTGGTTCCCGCCGTTGCCGCGGCGCTGCTGGCGCTGTTGCCCGGCTATCGCGTGACGGCGCGGCTCAATGTGCTGGCGACCACGCTGACGTTGCTCTGCGCGCTGTCACTCCTGTTCGGCAAGCCAGCACCGACCGCGTACCTCCTGGTCGACGACCTCAACGGCACTTTCATCGTGCTGACCACATTCGTCGGCTTCACCACCAGCATCTTCAGCGCCAGCTATATCGGTCACGAGCTGGAAATCGGAAGGCTGACGCCGCCGTTCGTGCGCTTCTATCACGCCATGTATCAGGTGCTGATGTTCGCGATGAATCTGGCGCTGGTCGCCAACAATATCGGCCTGATGTGGGTCGCGATCGAGCTTGCGACGCTGACCACCGTGCTGATGGTCGGCATCTATCGCACGCATGAGGCGCTGGAAGCGGCCTGGAAGTATTTCATCCTCGGCAGCGTCGGCATCGCGCTGGCGCTGTTCGGCACCATCCTGGTCTACATGGCGGCACGCCCGGTGGTCGGCGAAGGGCCTGATGCCATGGTGTGGACCACCCTGGTGGCGCATGCCGGCGATTTCGATCCGGCGCTGCTCAACGTCGCGTTCGTATTTC
>DATDGG010000420.1:0-1521 GCA_036522235.1 Xanthobacteraceae bacterium | reverse complement strand
GGCCCCCATCATGGTCAAGGCCGAGCGCGACGGCATCGCGGTCGAGGCGGCCTTGTGGTGGAACGACGGTTACCACGAGACCGTGCTCTGCTTCACCAACACGATCCCGCAGCGCGACGGCGGCACGCATCTGGCCGGCTTCCGCGGGGCGCTCACCCGCCAGGTCACCAACTATGCCGAGAAAAGCGGCGGCGCCCGCAAGGAAAAGATCGCGCTCACCGGCGATGACTGCCGCGAAGGGCTGACCGCGGTCCTCTCCTGCAAGGTGCCGGATCCGAAGTTCTCGTCCCAAACTAAAGACAAGCTCGTCTCCTCGGAAGTCCGGCAGGTGGTCGAAGGCGTCATCAACGAGGCGTTGCAGGCCTGGTTCGAGGAGCATCCCGCCGAGGCCAAAGGCATCGTCGGCAAGGTGGTGGAGGCAGCCGCGGCCCGCGAGGCCGCCCGCAAGGCGCGCGAGCTCACCCGCCGCAAGGGCGCCCTCGATGTGGCCTCGCTCCCGGGCAAGCTCGCCGACTGCCAGGAGCGCGACCCCTCCAAATCGGAACTGTTCATCGTCGAGGGCGATTCCGCCGGCGGCTCCGCCAAGCAGGGCCGCAACCGCGAGTTCCAGGCGGTGCTGCCGATGCGCGGCAAGATCCTCAATGTGGAGCGCGCGCGCGTCGACAAGATGCTCTCGAGCCAGGAGATCGGCACGCTGATCACCGCGCTCGGCACCGGCATCCGCGAGGAATTCGACGTCGAGAAGCTGCGCTACCACAAGATCATCATCATGACGGACGCCGATGTCGACGGCTCCCATATCCGTACCCTGCTGCTGACCTTCTTCTATCGGCAGATGGCGCATGTGATCGAGCGCGGCCATCTCTACATCGCCCAGCCGCCGCTCTACAAAGTGGCGCGCGGAAAGTCCGAGCAGTATCTCAAGGACGAGGTCGCGCTCGAGAACTACCTGATCACGACCGGCCTCGAGGACGCGGTGCTCCGCCTGGCGACCGGCGAGGAGCGCGCCGGCGCCGACCTGCAGACCCTGGTGCACGAGGCGCGCGTCATCCGCAACGTCCTGCACGGCCTGCACAGCCGCTACAACCGGCGCGTCGTCGAGCAGGCGGCGATCGCCGGCGTGCTCAAGTCCGCGATCTTCGAAAATCAGGCGACCGCGGACGAGGCCGCCAAATATATCGCGGTGCGCCTCAACGCGCTCTCGGAGGAGACCGAGCGCGGCTGGCAGGGAAGCTTTGCGGACGGCTTCCGCTTCGAGCGCACTGTGCGCGGCGTCAAGGAGGTCGCGATCATCGACCAGGCGCTGCTCGGCTCCGCCGATGCCCGCAAGCTCGACGAATACGCGCCCTCGCTGCAGGCGATCTATCCCAAGCGCGGCTTGCTGCGGCGCAAGGACGAGGAGGTTGCGGTCCACGGTCCAGTCGCCCTGTTCGAGGCCGTGACGTCGACCGGCCGCAAGGGCCTCTCGCTGCAGCGCTACAAAGGCCTCGGCGAGATGAACCCGGGCCAGCTGTGGGAGAC
>DATDGG010000419.1:0-6330 GCA_036522235.1 Xanthobacteraceae bacterium | reverse complement strand
GTGCCGGGCCCGTGCACCATTTCATGCGACCTGGCGCGATCCCTTTTCGTAGCCCGGATGGAGCGAAGCGCAATCCGGGACGGCTGTCCCGCATTCCGCTGTCGCTCCAAAGCCCGCGAACACGGGCGTGAACGCCCTTATGCGGGTTGCGGATCCGCCGCCCGCTAGAACGCGCCGGGAAAAGCTCCGCCATCGATCACGAGGTTCTGTCCCGTGATGTAGCCCGCGTGGGCGGAGCACAGGAACGCGCAGGTGGCGCCGAACTCGGCCGGATCGCCGATGCGCTTGGCCGGAACGCTGGCTATTCGCTCCGCCAGCGCCTGCTCGACGCTGATGCCTTTGCGCTTGGCGGCGCCCGCGAGCGTCGATTGCAGCCGGTCGGTGCCGAACGCGCCCGGCAACATATTGTTGATGGTCACGTTCGCCTCGGCCACCTGGCGGGCGACGCCGGCCACGAAAATGCTCAATCCGCCGCGCGCCCCGGACGACAGATCAAGGCCCGCCTGGGGCAGCTTCACGGTCGCCGAGGTGATGTTGACGATGCGGCCGAAGCGGCGGCGCATCATCGGATCGACCACCTTCTGAATGAGCTCGATCGCCACCGCCATATTGGCGATCACGCCGTCGATGATCTGCTGGCGATTGAGCTCGCGAAAGTCCCGCAGCGGCGGCCCGGCATTGTTGTTGACCAGGATGTCCGGTTCCGGGCAGGCGGCAAGCAGCGCCGCCTGGCCCTCCGGGCTCGCCACATCGGCTTGCACGGGAATCACCTTGGCGCCAGTCGCCTCAGCCAAGGCCGCGGCCGTGGCCTTAAGGGATTCTTCGTCACGTCCATTGATCACGACTTCGCAACCGGCGGCCGCCAGCGCCTGCGCACAGGCGCGTCCGAGGCCCCGGCTGGAGGCACAGACGATCGCCCGGCGCCCCTTGATGCCCAAATCCATCGTTATAAATCCTTGATATTTCTGATGTTCAAGCGAGACGGTAGCGGGATGCCGGATGGAACCCGGCTAGCTTGGGGACCCCCCAATTGTGCGACCGTGTTATGGTCCAATTCTACAGCCGATGGAACCCATTTCGAATTCTCAGGGGTGTTGCCGTATGGGCACAGACCTGCGGGGGGATATGGGTTAGACCACCGCCATCAAAGTGCCCCCCGGGACGGGGTCGCTGATCAAGAAGGGGTCACTCTCATGAAGAAATTGCTTCTGACCACAACAACTTTGCTCATGGTCGTTTCGGGTTCGGCAATGGCGGCGGATCTGTCGCGGCCGCCCCCGGCGGCTCCGGTCTATACCAAGGCGCCGATGATGGCGCCGCTGTTCACGTGGACAGGATGCTATGTCGGCGGCAACGGCGGCGGCGTGTGGGCGCGCAAGACATTGACGACCGCTTCGGCCGTCTCGGTCAATGGCGTGCCCTTCGCGACTGGCGCTTCGGAGGGGAGCCTGGATATCAACGGCGGGGTCGCCGGCGGCCAAGTGGGCTGCAATTACCAGATGGGCACGTGGGTGATCGGTGCCCAGGGCGACTTTGATTGGAGCAGCGCCAAAAGCAGCGTCACCGACACCGTATTTGGTACGTCGGATTCGGTGAAGATCAAGTCGCTGGCTTCCGTAACGGGCCGGGTGGGCTATGCCTGGGACCGCTTCCTCCTTTACGCAAAGGGCGGCGGCGCGTGGGAGACTGACGACTACAGCGCAACTTCCGCCTTCACGTCACTCACCGTAAGCGACACCCGCACCGGCTGGACTGTCGGCGGCGGTGGCGAATACGCGTTCACCGATTGGCTTACCGGCTTCGTCGAATATGACTACTACGACTTCGGCACTAAGACGGAAACATTTGCCGGGACGCTCGGCCCCATAGTCGGAACGGTGGCCGTCAGCGTCAAGGAAACCAAGAGCGTTGCGAAGGCCGGCTTGAACTTCAAGTTCGGCGGCTGGCGCTAAGGCCCGCGACGTTCCTTCGTTTCGGAGATCGAGAGCCCCGGCGGTGCCGGGGCTCTTTTACTTTGCGGATCGTGGCGGAATGGTGTCGTGGCTGCGTGCGGGGGACCTCTTAACCATCCCGAATCAAACCCGGGCCGGCCGTTCCGGCACGCCCGCGTGTCATCGGGGCGACATGGAATCACTGCATATTTTCCCGTGAATGATCAATGGATGTAAAGCATGTTGATGGCGACCAGCACGCGGCGGTTTCGCGCGCTGTTCATTTCCGACGTGCATCTTGGCGCCAAGGGCTGCCAAGCAGACCGCCTCCTCGACTTCCTGCGCGACCATGATGCCGACGTGATCTATCTGGTCGGCGACATCGTCGACGGTTGGCAGCTCAGGTCGGGCTGGTATTGGCCGCAAGCCCATAACGACGTCGTGCAGAAGCTGTTGCGGCAGGCCCGCAAGGGCGCCCGCGTCATCTACCTGCCCGGCAATCACGACGAGTTCCTGCGCGACTATTACGGCACCCATTTCGGCGGCGTCGAGGTGCAGGACAAGGCGATGCATGAGGGCGCCGACGGCCGGCGCTATCTGGTCATCCACGGCGATCATTTCGATCTGGTGGTCACCCAGGCGCGTTGGCTCGCGCTTCTGGGCGACAAGGCCTATGACTTCGCCATCACGGCCAACCGCCTGTTCAACGGCCTGCGGCGGCGCCTGGGATTTCCGTACTGGTCGCTTTCGCAATGGGCCAAGCTGAAGGTGAAGAACGCCGTGAACTTCATCGGCCAGTTCGAGAAGACGCTGGTGGCCGAAGCGCAGCGGCACAATGCCGGCGGCGTGATCTGCGGGCACATCCACCATGCCGTGATCCACGACGATTACGGCATCCGCTACGTCAATTGCGGCGACTGGGTGGAGAGCTGCACCGCCGTGGTCGAGCACCATGACGGCAAGTTCGAGATCATCGACTGGTCGAACAGCAAGAGCCGCGAGCCGGATACGGCCGAGCAAGAGACGACTGACAAAGAGCCAGCCGACAAAGAGCCAGCCGACAAAGAGGCGGCTTGATCGCGCCGGATCGTTAAACCGCGCCGCGCGATTCGACCGATGCCGCGCGCCGTGCGGCCCCTTGCCGTGTCAGCCAACACGGCTATCCGATTTCTCGGGCAACGCGACTGCCACAATTTCGGAACACAGACGGGGGCGCGTATCAGTCTCGCCCCCAGGGCCCCGGCCGCGCTAACGCGCTCATGCCAGGAATTGGCGATGCGTGGCCCACCCACCTTCGAGACGTAGCTGGGCATGGGGCGACCCACCGCCGACATTAGCGCCCGAAGCCGATGGGCCGGTCTCGCCGCCGGCCTCGCTCGGCCATGCAGGTGTGTTCTTATTACAACAGCGACTAGGAATTCATTGAAGGGTCCGATGGTACCGACGACGATCGCCGCGGTGTGCAAAGAAGGAGGCTGTTGACGGATCGTCTGCCGCTACTCGTCGACCGCGATCCTCTCAGCAGCCTTAGATGGCAAGACGCGTGAACCGTGGCAAATTGGAGGGCGTCATGAAAAAGCTGCTGTTGGGAAGCTTGGCACTCGCAACGCTCGCTGCTGTAGGGCCCGTAGCGGCGGCCGATTTGAAGCCCGCCCCGGTTTACACCAAGGCACCGATGATGGCGCCGGTCTACAGTTGGACCGGCTGCTATATTGGTGTTGAGGGCGGTGGAGCGTGGGGGCGGAGCCGTCACGAAGATGCGTTCGGGGTGCCCATCACAGGTGATTACGATGTCACCGGCGCCCTGATCGGCGGCGAGCTTGGTTGCAACTATCAACCGGCCGGCAGCTCTTGGCTGATTGGCCTTGAAGGCGACTGGTCTTGGGTGACCAAGAAGGGAAGCGCCAACGATATTCCCCCCTTCAACACCGGCTTCGTATCTGGTACCAAGGAAAATTGGCTGGCCACGGGCCGGGCGCGCGTGGGTTTCCTCGTGACACCGCAATTTTTGCTCTATGGCACCGGCGGATTTGCGGTCGCCGCCGTCGAAGCTAACGTGACACCTCCGGGTTTTGCCACTTTCACTGAGACAAAAGACCGATGGGGTTGGACCGCGGGTGGTGGCGGCGAGTATGCGTTCACCAGCAATTGGTCGGTCAAGGCTGAATATCTCTTCGTCCGGTTGCAGAATGCCAGCTACTTTGCCACACCGGTCGCTACCGGTGGGGGCACGATCGTCAGTCGGGGTAATGTTCCCCTGAACAACAACATTCTCCGCGGTGGCCTGAACTATAAGTTTTGATTAGGTTCTCGGGCCGTCGGGAATATTGACACCCCAACTAAGCCTGCCACGTATTCTTCGGTTGGAAATCGAGGGCCCCGGCACCCCCGGGGCTCTTTGTCCGTTGTGGGCGGCGGTGTGCGCGCTCGCCGCCGTTAAACGGCGCCGCGCGATTCGACCGGCCGCATCTGGTTGCCACGCCAGACGAAGGCGCTGCCGAGCAGGCCGTTGAACCAGATCGCCGGCAGCAGCAGATCGCGGACCGCCCAGGCGAGCGGCGAGCGGGCGCTCAGATGCCATCCCGCCGCCCACGCCAGCAGCGCCTCGCAGCCGTACCAGACCGCGGCCACGGCCGGCACGCTTGCGAGCGCGAGGTCGGACTGGGCGGCCGCGAACGCCGTGGCCGCCAGCGGCCAGGCGGCGCCGGCCAAGAGCTCGGGCATGAAATAAGCCTTGAACGAAGTACGGCGCAGCCGCGCCCACCGCACCTGCCGGCGCCAAACTTCCGCCGCGCTGCGATAGCCGAGCGGCTGCTCGAACGGCGCGTCGACGAGCCGCACCCGCAACCCGGCGCCGCGCACCACTTTGGTGGCGGCGGCGTCCTCGGCGAGTTCGGACGCCAAGGCGCGAATGCCGCCGGCGCGCTCGAGGATGTTGCGGTTCCACAGCATCGACTTGCCCTGCGCGAAACCGCGGCCGAACGTGTCCGCCGCGTACTGAAAGCGGGCCTGATAGGTGTTGAGAAACGCGCATTCGAGCTCCGCCCAGAAGCCGTCCGGGCGGCAGCCCACCGGCGGCGAGCAGATGAGGCCGGTGTCCGCCCGCCAAGCCGCGAGCAGGCGCTGAATGTAGTCGGGCGGCATGAATACGTTGCTGTCGGCCAGCACGATCCATTCATGCGCGGCGTCGCGCCAACCTTTGTAGACATTGTTGAGCTTGGGATTGTCGCTGATCTTCTCGTTGCCGACGAGGAGGCGGGCCGGCACGCCGGGATGGGCCGCGATGAGCCGCCTGACTGTGGGCACGATCGGGTCCTGCGCCGCAGCGACGCAGAAGACGATCTCGTAGTGCGGATAGTCGAGCGCGAAGGCGGAGGCGAGCGTCTCCTCCACATAGTTCTCGATGCCGCAGACCGGGCGCACCAGGCTCACGGCCGGCGCCCGAGGGCTTGTGGGCGCGTAGGCCACTGGCGACTTGCAGCGGATGATCGCGGCGAGCGTGCTGGCGACGTGAATGACGGTCGTGAGAATGCAAAAGGCCTCGGCGGCCCAAATCAGAATCGTCATGTGCGAGCTATGTCACGTCAGCGGTGACATAGATGTGACAGGCGGTTGCCGGCCGCGCGGGCGCCGCGCCCTTGCCGGGCAGGGCAGGAGGGCGCTACCGTATGCGGGAATGTCGCCGACCGCCGACACCCCGCAGCCCTTGCCCACCGCCCAGGACGTCGATGCGGCGGCGCAGCTCCTGCACGGCGTCGCCTGGCACACGCCCCTCATTACCTCTCCGGCGCTCGACGCATTGACCGGGGCGCGCGTCTTTCTCAAGGCCGAGATGCTTCAGCGCACCGGCTCGTTCAAGTTCCGCGGCGCCTATAACAAGATTGCCGCGATCCCGCGCGAGCGGCGCGCCGGCGGCGTGGTGGCGTTTTCCTCCGGCAATCACGCGCAAGGCGTCGCCGCGGCGGCGCGGCTGTTGAGCATGCCGGCCGTGATCGTCATGCCGTCCGACGCGCCGCGCGGCAAGCGCGCGCGCACCGCGGCGCTGGGCGCGGAAGTCCGGCTGTTCGACCGCGCCAAGGACGACCGCGAGGCGATTGCCCGCGACATCGCGGAAGAGCGCAACGCGGTGCTGGTGCCGCCCTATGACGATCCGCTGGTCATCGCGGGCCAAGGCACGATCGGCCGCGAGATCATCGAGGATCTTGCGATGCTGGGACTCACTCCCGACGTGATCGCGGTCACGGCGTCGGGAGGAGGCCTGACCGCCGGCATCGCGCTTGCCGCCAAGTCACGCGTTCCCGAAGTGCGTCTCTACACCGCCGAGCCGGCCGGCTTCGACGACCATGCCCGTTCGTTCAAAAGCGGACAACGTGAACAGAACGCGGCACTGACCGGCACC
>DATDGG010000418.1:0-6962 GCA_036522235.1 Xanthobacteraceae bacterium | reverse complement strand
GAGGCGGGGCAAGGTGTTCATCGGCCGGTCCAGCAGGGGGTATCGGGGGGATATGAATCGGCCGGTGATTCTTGGTCGCCGCCGCGCCCGCAAAGGTTCATCATCGCGGCCACCCGGGCGGGTCGCGGCACGCATATCAGCATGAACAAGCCTATGCCCCATCATCCCACCACCAGGGCGGCATGCTCGCTCTGGCCTTCGGTGAGCCCCCGCGCCCGCATCCAGTCATAGGTGAGGCTGAAGAGCGAGGGATCGTAGTAGTCGACGTGCTTGTAGCGCACGAAGGCCTTGAGCAGCTCCCGCGGCGCCAGCGCCCCCTTGGCGTGGGCGGTAACGTGGTGCGCGTATTTGTAGAAATCGGCGTTGATCAGATCGACCGCCGCATTCTCGGCCGCGTAATAGGCCTTGCGCTGGTCGGCAGTGAGATCGGGCGAGATCACCTCGCCGCCGCGATAGAAGGACGCCGCAATGATATGGGCGCCTTCCTTGAGGCCGAGGCTGATGAAGGGCTCCATCACGGTCACCGCCCGGTGGGTGCCGTCCTTGAGTCCGTTCCAGCGCACCTGCGGCAGGCCCCCGCGCTCGATCTTGACGTGCGCGGGACCAACGGCGCTTTCGAGCATCTGCAGGGTCGTGTAGTGCGAGCCGGTGAGCTCCTGCACCACCACCGGCACATCGGCGAGGTCGCGCGGCACCTGCAGGGCGTCGTCGAAGGTGAGGATTGCCTGCGCCGCGACCGCGGCCCGCAGGGCCGCGATGTTGCCGCCGCGCGTGCCGCGCTCCAGCCGATCGATGCTCGCCCATTCGCAGACATTGTAGCTGTCGGCCGAGCCGCAATCGAACAGCTGCTCCTTGAGGCGCGACATGACGGGACGCCCGGCTCCGTCCTTTTCGCGCTCGGCATGCGTCGCCGAGAAGCGCACATCGAGCCCGGCCTGCTCGAACAAGCCCTCCTCGATGGCGACGATGACCGGAAGGTCGAACACCTGGTTGTTGGGCGCGATCCTGACGGTGGGCTGGGTGGCGGGCGATGGCATGGTGCGACCTCATCAACTAAGTTCGGACGACGCGAAGATAGAGCCTCGCACATTAGCACAGTTCGCCCGGCCGGGGCAGCTCTGGTAGCCCGCATGGAGCGTAGCGCAATGTGGGATTTCGCTTGCATCCGGGCTACAAGCCCGTCGGCTCCGGGCGCGCTAGCTGGGCCTCGGTGTCGGCCGCAAGCAGACGTGCGCGCAGTGCTGCCGCCTCCTTGGTTCGACCAAGGACGTCGAGCGCGTCCGCGGTGACGCGGGCCGAGGCCTTGGTCCAGGGATGGTTCACGCCGGAGGACGCTTCATGGATCGCGAGCGCGGCCTCGCCGAGCGCCAAGGTCTCGGTGGCGCGTCCGGTGCCGAGCCGGAGGCGCGCGTAGTGACTTCGATAGCGGTGGGTGTCCGGATGTCCGGGGCCGTGGGCCTTTTCGGCGATGGCCATAGCCCTGCCGAAGTATGACTCGCCTTCATTCGAACGGCCCATGTCGTGCAGCAAACGTGCAAGGTTGCTGAGATCCGGCGCCGTACCGGGATGGTCGCGGCCGAAGACCTTCTCGTCGATTGCCAGCGCGCGTTCGAGCAGCGGCCGCGCGCCCGGCAAGGTCGCCTTGGTCCCGAAGCAGGCTGGCGAGGTAGTTGAGGCTCGCCGCTGTATCGGGATGCTCCGGGCTGCCTCATCGAGCACGTAGCGCCGGCCGAGCTCGCAGGAATGCAGTGCGATGTTGAATTTTGCGTTTGCCCCCGGAACCACCGAGCGTACCCACAGCCGATCGAGATCACGCCGGAGACGATGAAATCGATGTGGGTCATGTGTCTTGATGAGGCAAAGCGCCTCCTCTACGCGGCGCAGGACCAGATCGGATTTGTCTGATTCGTCAGTCCCAATCCACAATCCATCAATGTGCCGCGAAGTAGACCAAGACAACATTAATTGATCGAGGAGGCGCACGCGCCAGTTTGGGACCTTCCACCTACGATTTACGCGACGGTTCACCCTTTGATTGACCTTGATGCGCATCGCCGGTGTTCAGATTTTCGGCGCAGATGCTGGCCTCTGACAAATTGATAAAATGCAATTCGGCGATCTCGGGGGCCGCCGGACTTATGCATCGTACTCAAGATGCTCGAATATGATTAACGTCTCTCCGCCCGCGGTGGGCTGAAAATATGCAATCTTGGCGCCGATGATGTCAGCCTCCGGAATGGAGGGGCTCAGCTTCTCGAGCCATTGCGCGGCAGCCGGGTCTTTCTTCAGGTCGGCCCAGCTATCGAATATCGCAATCGAGCTGAGGACATTTTGAAAGTGGTTTGTCTCGAACAGCATGTAGCGGAGACCGTGCAGCACGATGGTGAAGTAGTTGAAATCGAAAGGATCGAACAGCCGAAGATGCACGGTATCTTTGGTGAACGAGATCGAATGGATTTCGCAATCGCCAACGTTCTTGACCTGCGCTGCCTCGGTCATTCGGCCGGCTCCCAGAACGGGGCCAACGGGGTTCTTGTAGCCCGGATCGAGCCAGCGGGTCGGCGCGAAGCGCGGCCCGATGACAAACTCCGCGAAATCCGCGACCGCCGTCCCGCATTGCGCTCCGCTTCATGCGGGCTACGAAGGGGACAGCATCCTCAGTCGCCGCCCGCGCCTTCCTGCATGGCGGCGGCGTGAATGGCGAGCGGCGTGCGCGGGCCATCGGTGGTGCGCACCATGGTGGGTTTGGTGTTGCGGCGGGTGAAGTCGCAATAGGCGAAACCCAGTCCCGACACTGAGCCGCGGAAGCTTTGCGGATCGGTCTTGTCGACATTGAAGCAGGGCTGGAACGGAATGCCGTTGACCGAAGCGCAGACCGCCTCACCCTGGGCATGCACGGTTCCGGCCGGCAGCACCACATAGCGGAGCGGTCCGCTGCCGCCGAACTGGACGTTGCCGGCGACCGAGCCGTCGCTATAGATGCGGCCGAGGCCGCGCGTGCCTTCGAAGCAATTGAAGGCGAACAATTTGCCGAGCACGAACTGTCGCGCCGCATCGACATTGAGCTGTTCGGCCA
Organism: Xanthobacteraceae bacterium; assembly: GCA_036522235.1. Classification (GTDB taxonomy): domain Bacteria; phylum Pseudomonadota; class Alphaproteobacteria; order Rhizobiales; family Xanthobacteraceae; genus VAZQ01. The sequence continues at coordinate 3,886 of DATDGG010000418.1, read as the reverse complement.
TAGCGGGCCCCGTTACCACCAGAGCCGCCACCGCGATCGTGACACGCAACATGATGAACTCCCCTCCGACGCCGGCCAAAGTCTTAACCACCGAGTAACCATCAGAATCAAGACATCATGAAGGACGATCGTCGCTAAATCCTGAACGTGTTTACCCGATCTTGACCACGATTCGGCCGCGCACCTCCCCGTCGACGATCCGGCGGCCCGCAGCGATGACGCCGTCGAGGCTGATTTCGCTCGTCATTTCAATGAGTTTCGCCCGATCCAAATCGGCCTCCAGCCGCTGCCAGGCGATTCTGCGATCCACCAGCGGCCGCATGACCGAATCGATGCCGAGAAGGCACACTCCGCGCAAAATGAAGGGCGCAACGCTCGCCGGCAAATCCATACCGCCCGCGAGGCCGCAGGCCGCGACTGCACCGCCATACCGAATCATTGACAGCACATTGGCGAGCGTGGTCGAGCCGACCACATCCACGGCGCCGGCGAAGCGCTCCTTGCCGAGTGGCCGCAGCGCGCCGCTGAGCTCTTTGCGATCGATGATCTCGCTGGCGCCGAGCCGCTTGAGATAGTCGGCTTCCGCGGCGCGGCCGGTCGAGGCCGTGACCGCAAAGCCGAGCTTGGAGAGGACCGCGACCGCGACCGAGCCGACGCCGCCAACCGCGCCGGTCACCAGCACGGGCCCGCCGGCCGGCGTCACGCCCTGGTGCTCGAGCGCCAGCACGGCCAGCATGGCGGTGTAGCCGGCGGTGCCGATCGCCATGGCGTCGCGCGCCCGCATGCGCGCCGGCAGCCGCACCAGCCAGTCGCCCTTGACGCGCGCCTTCTCGGCATAGGCGCCCAAGTGCGTTTCGCCCAGGCCCCAGCCGTTGAGGATCACCTGGTCGCCCGCCTGCCAGTCCGGATGGGTCGAGGCTTCGACCGTGCCGGCTAAATCGATGCCGGGGATCATCGGGAAGCGGCGCACCACGGGGGCCTTGCCGGTGAGTGCGAGGCCGTCCTTGTAGTTCACCGTCGACCATTCGACCGCGACACTGACATCGCCTGCCATCAGATCCTTCTCGTCGAAGTCCTTGAGGGCGACGCTCTGCCCGGCGTCGCTCTTGTCGATCACGATCGCCTTGAATGTCGCCACGGCCACCTCCTCTCACGCCGTCGTGGCGGCAAGGCGCGCAACCGGCTTCTCGATGATCGGCAGATTGATGAGGGCGGAGAGGAAGCCGAACATCACGCCGAGCCACCAGACGATGTCGTAGGCGCCGGTGCGCTCATAGATGAGCCCGCCCAGATAGACGCCCAGGAACCCGCCGACCTGATGGCTGAAGAACGCGATGCCGAACAGCATCGCGAGCCAGCGCGTGCCGAACATCACGGCGACGAGCCCGGAGGTCGGCGGCACCGAGGAGAGCCACAACAGGCCGGTCACGGCACCGTAGGTCAATGCCACGGCCGGGGTCGCCGGAAGGGTGATGAGGCCGATCACCGCCAGCGCGCGGCAGAAATAGATACCCGAAAGGATGAAGCGCTTGGGCACGCGGCTGCCGAGCCAGCCCGACGTCATGGCGCCAATGATATTGAACAGCCCGATGAGGCCGAGCGTCCAGCCGCCGACCTGCGCGGTGAGGCCCCGATCGATCAAATAGGACGGCAAGTGGACAGTGACAAAGCCGAGCTGGAAGCCGCAGGTGAAGAAGCCGAGCACGAGCAGCACGTAGCAGCGACGCGAGAGGGCCTCGGCGAGCGCCTGCCGGTAGTTTTGGCTCGGCAAGCCGCCGGGCGCCGCGGCGGCGCCGGGTCGCGAGGGTCGCGCACGCGGCCCCGTCACGGCGAGCGCCAGCGGAATGATCAGCAGCGTCAGGCCGGCGAAGATCTGCAACGTCGCCTGCCAGCCATAGGCATCAATCAACCCCACGCCGAGCGGCGAGTAGAGGAATTGCCCGAACGAGCCCGCCGCGGTGCCGAGACCGAACACCATCGAACGCCAGCTGTCGGGCACCATCTTGGCGATCGAGGTGATGACCAGGTTGAACGAGCAGCCCGAGAGCCCGAAGCCGATCAACGCGCCGGCCGAAAGCTCGAGCACGGTGGGCGAGGTCGCGTGCGCCATGAGAAAGAGACCGAGCGCGTAGGAGAGCGCGCCCGCGATGATGACCCGCTGGGCGCCGAAACGATCCGCCAGCGCGCCGGCAAACGGCTGGGCGGCGCCGTAAAGCAGGCTCTGCGTCGCGATGGCGAGCGCATAGACGTCGCGCCCCCAGCCGTTCGCCGCCGACAGGGGGCTGAGAAAAAAGCCGAGCGCCGAGCGCGGCCCGAAGGCGAGCGTGCAGATGACGCAGGCGCAGAACACCACGACCACGGGCGAGCGCCAATCCGCCGGTTTGGCGGTGACAATGCCGTCAGCGATCGAAGGGCTCGACATCGGATGAGAACTATCGGAGCTGCACGATTGGACGAAGCGGAACGCGTTGCAACGCCAGAATAGAGCGGCAGAGGTAGCGGCGCCAGCCCACAGCGAAGCTCAGGCCGGAAGCGTCGCGAGACGCTCTACCGGCTTTTCCACGATCGGCAGATTGATCAGCGCCGACAACACGCCGAACAGGATCGAGAGCCACCAGATGAGGTCGTAGGAGCCGGTGCGCTCGAACGCGATGCCGCCGAGCAGGACGCCGAGGAAGCCGCCCACCTGGTGGCTGAAGAAAGCAAAGCCGTAGAGCATGCCGCCCCAGCGGCTGCCGAACATCACGGCGACGAGCGAGGCGGTCGGCGGGACGGTCGACAGCCACAGCAGGCCCATCACGGCGCCGAAGGCGATCGAGCTCGCCGCGCTCACCGGAAAGACGATGAAGGCCAGCACCGCCGCGGCGCGCAGGAAATAGATCACCGACAACAGGTAGCGCTTCGGCATCCGGCTCGAGAGCCAGCCGGCCGACAGCGAGCCGAGGATGTTGAACAGCCCGATCACCCCGATGGTCCAGCCGCCGACTTCCGCGGAGAGACCACGGTCGACCAGATAGGCCGGCAGATGCACGGTGATGAAGGCGAGCTGGAAGCCGCAGGTGAAGAAGCCGAGCACCAGCAGCACATAGGAGCGATGCCCGAATGCCTCGGCGAGCGCCTGCTTGAGCGATTGCGGGGCCGCCGCGCCGACGCCGCCCGACGCGGCGCGCGGCGTCGCGAGCGCCAGCGACAGCGGCAGCACCAGCAGCATGCCGGCGGCAAAGATCAACAGCGCCTGCTGCCAGCCGAAGGAATCGATGAATACGCGCGCGAGCGGCGAGAACAGAAACTGCCCGAACGATCCGGCCGCGGTTCCGGCGCCGAGCGACAGCGCGCGCCAGGCCTCCGGCACGAGCTTGCCGAAAGCCGAGAGCACCAGATTGAACGAGCAGCCCGCGAGCCCGAAGCCGATCAGCACGCCGGCCGACAGATCGAGCACCAGCGGATTGGTGGCGTAGGCCATGATGGCAAGGCCGAGCCCGTACATGATGGCGCCGGCGCACAGCACCCGCACGGTGCCGAAGCGATCCGCGACCGCTCCGGCGAACGGCTGCCCGATCCCCCACAGCAGGTTCTGGATGGCGAACGCCATGGAGAACACGTCGCGGCCCCAGCCGTTGGCCAACGACAAAGGCGTGAGGAACTGGCCGGCGGCCGAGCGCGGCCCGAACGAGAGCAAGGCGATCAGGCAGCCCGAAAGCACCACGATGGCGGGCGTGCGCCAAGCTTCAGTCTTTGCGGCCTCGGACTTGGCCGGCTGCGACTCGGCGGCGGACGTAGACATGGAGATTCTCCCCGGACGCAGCGAACATAGGGACTCCATCGGTCGGGCCCAACCAGATCGTGCACAGGGCGAGCATCCCCTGGACGCATGGCAGACGGTCGC
>DATDGG010000417.1:0-1539 GCA_036522235.1 Xanthobacteraceae bacterium | reverse complement strand
CACCCCGATTTCGTCCTCTACCTGGCGAACTATGATGCCGGCTTTACGAGCGTGCGCTGCCATCCAGTGCAGCACGCCGGTCGAAGGGCTCATGGGATAGGCACAGTAGAACTTCACACCCGCTGCGGCTGATCGAGGCCCGCCGGCGCGGCGACGGCCGCACCGGCCTCTTGGCCGTCCTCGATCTCGACCGAGAGGCGCTCGCCGCCGAAAGCGAACGGCTCGCGGCACAGGCCGCGGCCGGCAGCGCCGCCCTCGCCGTCGAGCTGATCGATCGCGCCACGTGGCTCGCGATGCGGCGGCTGCAGGAGAGCGGGATGCTCCAGGTCATGGAATATGCGGGGCGTATCCTCCACCGCGCCGAGGGCTTTGCCGAAACCGAGGGGCGTGCCGACAGCCCCGCGCCCGCCCCCGATCGGGAGCAGGCGGCGCGCACGGCCGAGCTGCGTGGTCAAGCCGAGCGCTCCTTGCGCATTGCGCGGGTGCTGGCCGACGGAGGCTTTGCCGAGGAAGCGCCGCCGCTCATCGCCAAGGCCATCGGCCACGGTGCCGCGGCGCGGCTTTCGGCCCTGGGCGAACTGTCCGAGGGCGTGGCCCTGGCCACGCCGGCGCAGATCCGGGCACTGGTCGAGCGCGGCGTCTTGTCGCCGCAGGCGCTTGATGCGCTGGTGGACCGGTGTTCGGCGGCGCCCGCGCCCTGCGCGGCCGAGATCGGCGCGCTGCTCGATGCGACCGCGCACGTGCTCGCCGCCTGCGGCGCCGGGCTCGAAAGAGCGGCCGCGCCGGGGAGGTGATGTGCGGCCGCGCCTTGACGCTACCGTGCAAATCAGATTATTCGGGAAATTGAAACTCACGAATTGCGCGCCGATCCCGCCTTTGCCGGTGATCGGCATTTTTGTCTTTGCGCTTCAATCTGATTTCAAGCTCTGAGGAAAGGCACGTGAGGGCTGCCGTTGCACGTCTTTCATTGATCCGCATTGTTCTGGGGCAGCATATGTTGCGACGCGGCATGTCTTTTAGCAGCGCCTTCAATGCCTTCGCCAAACTGGCGCGGCGGTCTCATTGTAAAATTCATTGTTCTTTACAATGAATTGCTGCGTTGCGGCGCCGCCCTGCGGCTTGCGCTCGGAAACGCAAATGGCCGGGCGTGCCCGGCCATCGTGATTCGCGCTCGGCTCCGATCAGGCGGCGAGATTGCCGTGCTTGATCAAATTTTCCTTCTGCTTCTCGTTGCGCGGCTTGAGCTTGAACAGGCGCGCCGCGGTGCCGCCGAGAATGTTGTGCTTGGCCTTCTCGGAGAGGAACGGCAGGTCGTAGATGGTCGCCGGCAGGTCGAAGTCCCAGTGCGGATAGTCCGATGAATAGAGCAGCTGCGTCTCCGCGTTGATCATGCGGAAGGTGCATTCGAGCGCGTCGCGGTCCTGGATCTCCATCGGCTGCGACGAATAGTACATGTCGCGCATGTACTCGCTCGGCTTCTTCTTGAGCAGCGGCGCCTCCGAGGGCCGCATCATGTATTCGTGGTCGAGCCGCTGCATC
>DATDGG010000416.1:0-5056 GCA_036522235.1 Xanthobacteraceae bacterium | reverse complement strand
GGTCACGCCGAAACCGCGCTCCAGCGGCTCGGCGACGACGGTGGCCTCGCGTTTGGGGTCGCTGCCCGTGGCCACCTGCAGCTTGTTCGGTCTAATGAGCTCCTGCCAATTCTTCTGGATCGTCACGTTGTCACCCATCGCTTTGAGCGGCGCGGCCCTGTTTCGCGCATTCCACTCCGCCCAGTGGGAAGATTCGGCGGCGGCGGACTCGTCGGTCCGGCGGATGAGAGTGTCATCGGTCATACGCGGCGCCTCTTTCTCGGTCTGCAGCCGTTGTGCGGGATCGGCGTCACGTCCCGGATCGAGGTGATGGTGAAGCCGGCGGACTGCAGCGAGCGCAACGCCGATTCGCGCCCCGAGCCCGGCCCCGCCACCTCGACCTCCAAGGTGCGCATACCGTGCTCCTGCGCCTTCTTGGCCGCGTCCTCGGCCGCCACCTGGGCCGCATAGGGGGTCGACTTGCGCGAGCCCTTGAACCCCATCGTGCCCGCCGACGACCAGGCGATGGTGTTGCCTTGCGCGTCGGTGATGGTGATCATCGTATTGTTGAACGTCGCGTTCACATGCGCGACGCCGGAGGCGATGTTCTTGCGTTCGCGCTTACGGACGCGGGTAGCTTCCTTGCCCATTACTCGATTCCTTTCGCGGCCCGGCGCCGACCGGCGGAGCCCAACACGGCGTCTCGGGCTCAACCCGAGATCGAAATTCAGTTGCGCTTGCCGGCGACCGCCGGCTTGCGCGGTGGGGACGGTCGTTCCCCCGGATTACGGCTACTTCTTCTTGCCGGCGATCGCCTTGGCCGGACCCTTTCGGGTGCGGGCGTTGGTATGCGTGCGCTGGCCGCGCACCGGCAGGCCACGACGATGCCGCAACCCCCGGTAGCAACCGAGGTCCATGAGCCGTTTGATGTTCATGGAGGTTTCGCGCCGCAGATCGCCTTCCACAATATAGTCACGATCGATCATTTCGCGAATCTGCAGCACTTCCTGATCGGTCAGCTGGGACACGCGCCGGGCATCGGGAATCCCGACTTTCGCCATGATTTCGCTGGCCTTTTTGGGCCCGATCCCGTGGATATATTGCAGTGCGATGACGACGCGCTTGTTGGTCGGGATATTAACGCCGGCGATGCGGGCCACTTTGCTTACTCCTGCTGCCGGCTCGGGAATCCGCCCGGCCGATCGTGAATTTCCAGCCCTTGGAAGGGGATAGCCGCAAGCGATAACACGACGCCCTCCCCGGTTTCGGGGCTCGGCATCGTTGGAACTTCTCCGACTGGATAGGGGGCTTTTAAATGATCCAAAGGCCTTTCGTCAACCTCGACGGGATTTGGTTTTGCGCAGCGGCGACTTGCCGCGGGAGGGGGGTTTGCGGCCCGATTTCGCGGCTGCGGAAACGCGGCCCGCGCGGGCTCCGACAGGCTTTTTCCGAGCGCCCGGCTTGGCGGTAGAAGGCTTGGCCGTAGAAGGCTTGGCCGTAGAAGGCTTGGCGGCCGCCTTGCGCTTGGCCGCGGTCGGCTTAGCCGCGGGGGGCTTGGCCGTGGTCGTCTTGGTCGGGGAAGGCTTGGCGGCAGCCTTCTTGCGTGAAGGCTTCTTGGCCGCGGCCTCGAGCACGCGATCGATGGCTTCGGCGACATCAGGGATCGCCGCCATGCCGTCGACCGACCTCAAGGCGCCCTGCCAGCGATAGTAATCGACCAGCGGCGCGGTCTGCTCGCGGTAGGCTTCGATCCGCGTGCGCAGGACTTCCGGGTTGTCGTCGGGCCGCAACGCCTCGCCGCGGGCCGTCGCCTCGGCCACCCGGTTGGCGATCCGCTTGTGCAGGATATTGGCATCCACCTTGAGCTCGATCACCGCGTCGAGCTTCATTCCCTTGGCGGCGAGCATGCGGTCGAGCGCCACCGCCTGCGGCACCGTGCGCGGGAACCCGTCGAGAATGAAACCCTTCTTGGCGTCGCTCTGATCGATGCGGTCGGCGACGATCGCCACCACCACGTCATCGGGAACGAGCTCGCCGCGCGCCATGATGTCCTTGGCGCGCTGTCCGATCGGCGTGCCGGCCGCGACCGCGGCGCGCAACATGTCGCCGGTGGAGAGTTGTACGATCCCGTATTTTTTCACCAAACGTTGCGCTTGCGTGCCCTTCCCCGCCCCCGGCGGGCCGAGCAGGATCAGCCTCATCTGCGACGCCCCCTCAGCTTTGACCTCTTGATCAGTCCTTCATATTGATGCGCCAGCAGGTGGCCCTGGATCTGCGCCACCGTGTCCATGGTCACGCTGACCACGATCAACAGCGAGGTGCCGCCGAAGTAGAACAGGCCGGGCTGATAATAGGTCAGGATTTCCGGACACAGGCACACCAGCGCCAGGTAGCCCGCCCCGACGACGGTGATGCGCGAGAGCACATAGTCGATGTATTCCGCAGTGCGCTCGCCCGGCCGGATGCCCGGAATGAAGCCGCCGTGCTTCTTGAGGTTTTCCGCGGTCTCGGTCGGGTTGAACACGATCGCGGTATAGAAGAACGCGAAGAACACGATGAGCCCGATATAGAAGATCAGGAACAGCGGGCGGCCGTGGCCGAGCTGCGTGGTGATGGTGACGAACCAATCCGGGCCGCCGCCGGAGTTGAAGTTGGCGACCGTCGCGGGCAGCAACAACAGCGAGGAGGCGAAGATCGGCGGGATCACGCCCGAGGTATTGAGCTTGAGCGGCAGGTGGGAGGATTGCCCCTCGAACATGCGATTGCCGACCTGGCGCTTGGGGTACTGAATGAGCAGCCGGCGCTGCGCCCGCTCCATGAACACGATGAAGGTGATCACCGCCACCACCACGACCACGATGGCGAGAATGAGCGCGGCGGACATCGCGCCCTGGCGCCCGAGCTCCAGCGTCTGGGCGATGGCGGAGGGCAGCTGCGCCACGATGCCCGACATGATGATCAGCGAGGTACCATTGCCGATGCCGCGCGCGGTCACCTGCTCGCCGAGCCACATCAGGAAGACAGTGCCGCCGGTGAGCGTGATCACGGTCGAGATGACGAACATCGGACCCGGTTCGCTGACCACGTTGCCGGAGCCCTGCAGGCCGATCGCGATGCCGTAGGACTGCACCGCCGCCAGCAGCACGGTCAGATAGCGTGTGTACTGGTTCATGGTCTTGCGACCCTGCTCGCCCTCCTTCTTGAGCTGCTCGAGGGTGGGCGAGACGGTCGTCATCAGCTGAATGATGATGGAGGCCGAAATGTAGGGCATGATGTTCAGGGCGAAGATCGCCATGCGGTGAATGCCGCCGCCCGAGAACATGTTGAACATGCCGAGGATGCCGCCGGCCTGGGTCTGGAAAACCTGCTCCCAGATGTTGGGATCGATGCCGGGCAGCGGGATATAGGTGCCGAGGCGATAGACCAGCAGCGCGCCCAGCGTAAACCAGATGCGCTTCTTGAGCTCTTCGGCCTTGGCCAGCGCCGAGAAATTAAGATTGGCTGCAAGTTGTTCCGCTGCTGAGGCCATGGTCCTGAAGCTCCCGCTTGCCGCCCCCTGACGGGCTCCGACCTATATAGGGATCACGCCGCCTGTTCGCCCGCCTCACGTGCCGGTGCCAAGATCGTGACCGAGCCGCCGGCCTTTTCCACCGCCGCGACGGCGGACTTGGAAGCGCCCCACGCGGACACGGTCACCTTGGCCTTGATCTCGCCCATGCCGAGAAGGCGTATCCCGGCCTTGGCGCGCCGCACGACCCCGGCCTTGACCAGGGCGGCGGCGTCGATCGGGGCCTTGGGGTCGAGCTTGCCGGCATCGATCGCCGCCTGGATGCGGCCGAGATTGACCTCGTTCAACTTCAGCGCGAACGGGGTGTTGCGGAAGCCGCGCTTGGGCAGGCGGCGGTGAAGGGGCATCTGCCCGCCCTCGAAGCCCTTGATGCGCACGCCCGAGCGCGCGGTCTGGCCCTTGCCGCCGCGGCCGCCGGTCTTGCCGGTGCCGGAGCCGATGCCGCGGCCGATCCGCGAACGCTTCTTGCGCGCGCCCGGCCGATCCGAAAGTTCCTGGAGCTTCATCGCTTGGTCCTCATTCTCCTCACGCAGCGCCTGATTTCTCGGCGCGCTTATTCCTGGCCCTCCACCCGCAACAGGTGGCGGACCTTGGCGATCATGCCGCGGGCCTGCGGCGTGTCGGGGACCTCGGCGGTGCGCCCGATCCGGTTGAGCTTGAGGCCGATCAGGGTCGCGCGCTGAGAATGATGGCGGCGGATGGGACTGCCGACCTGCTGGATCTTGATCACTTTTGCGGACTTGCTCATGTCGGGCTCCCGGTTCGCCTCTCTCTGGGATTACTCGGCGACCTGCTCGGTATCGCCCTCGCGGCGGCGCGCCTGCAAGGTCGACACCTTGATGTTGCGCCGCGCGGCGACCGAGCGCGGCGAATCCTGCCGCTTGAGGGCATCGAAAGTGGCGCGCACCATGTTGTAGGGATTGGACGACCCCATCGATTTCGCCACCACATCCTGCATGCCGAGCGTCTCGAACACCGCGCGCATCGGCCCGCCCGCGATGATGCCGGTGCCGGGCGGCGCCGCGCGCAGGAAGACCTTGCCGGCGCCGTGGCGCCCGGCGACATCGTGATGCAGCGTGCGGCCTTCGCGCAGCGGCACCCGGATGAGGCTGCGCTTGGCGGCTTCCGTCGCCTTGCGGATCGCCTCCGGCACCTCGCGGGCCTTGCCGTGACCGAAGCCGACCCGCCCCTTCTCGTCGCCGACGATGACGAGCGCCGCAAAGCCGAACCGCCGGCCGCCCTTCACCACCTTGGCCACGCGATTGATGTGGACCAGCTTGTCGGTGAATTCGCTGTCTTCCCGCTCGCGTTCACGTGCCATGAGGATGTTCCGTCGTGTTCCGTTTCCGTTGCCCAGGCGCCCCGCCTGCTAGAATTTGAGCCCGCCCTCGCGCGCCGCTTCCGCCAGCGCCTTGATGCGCCCGTGATAGCGATAGCCGCCGCGATCGAAGACGACGTCGGTGATGCCCTTGCCGAGCGCGCGCTCGGCAACGAGCTTGCCCACCACCT
>DATDGG010000415.1:0-12951 GCA_036522235.1 Xanthobacteraceae bacterium | reverse complement strand
TGAGGTCAACAATCCGGTCGGCATCAGCCTCACGGTGGCGTCGAGCTTCGCGCGCCGTTGCGCGCAATTTTCCGAGGAGATCGCCGGCGGCGCGGTCCGCCGCTCCAAGCTCGAGGAGTTCATTGCCGGCAGCCACGAGGCCGCCAAGCAGCTCGTCACCAATCTCAATCGCGCAGCCGACCTCATTCAATCGTTCAAGCAGGTCGCCGTCGACCGCAGCCAGGCGGAGCGGCGGGTGTTCAATCTGCGCGAGGCCACCGAGCAGATGATGGTGAGCCTGCGTCCCGCGCTCAAGCATTCGCTGGTCTGGCTCTCGGTCGACGTGCCCGAGGACATTTCGCTCAAGAGCTATCCGGGGCCCTACGGGCAGGTGCTGACCAATCTGGTGCTCAATGCGCTCGCCCATGCGTTTCCCGACAAGCGCTCCGGCACGTTGCGGCTCACCGCCCGCAAGATCGCGAGCGACCAGGTCGAGATCGAATTCGCCGACGACGGCGTCGGCATGACCGAGGAAGTGCAACGGCGCGCCTTCGAGCCGTTCTTCACCACCCGCCGCAACCGCGGCGGCACCGGGCTCGGCCTGCACATCGTCTACAACCTGGTGACGCGGCGGCTGGGCGGGACGCTGCGGCTCGAATCGGAACCGGGTCGCGGCACCGTTTTCCGCATCCGCCTGCCGCTGATTGCGCCGATGGATGAATATGTCGACACCACGCTGACCCTGGCGGAGCTGGAATGACCGACGAGCAGGACATCATGCGGGTGATCGACGACGACGCGGCGCCCGCCGACGAGGCGGGGCCGGCCTGGAAGGTCGCCGTCATCGACGACGACGCGGCCGTGCACGAAGGCACGCGCTTTGCGCTCTACGACTACAGCCTGCACGGCCAAGGCATCGAGATCATCTCGGCCCATTCGGCCGCCGAGGGCCGCGAGCTCATGCGCACCGTGCGCGACGTCGCCGTCGTCCTGCTCGACGTCGTGATGGAGACCGACGATGCCGGCCTCAAGCTGGTCGATTTCATCCGCACCCAGCTCAAGAACGAGGCGGTTCGCATCATCCTGCGCACCGGCCAGCCCGGCCAGGCGCCCGAGCGGCAGGTCATCGTCGATTACGACATCAACGACTACAAGGCGAAGACCGAGCTGACCGCCGACAAGCTGTTCACCTCGCTCACCGCGGCGCTGCGCAGCTACCAGCAGATCCAGCGCATGGTCGAGACCCGGCGCGGGCTGGAGATGATCATCGAAGGCGCCTCGACGCTGTTCGACTTCAAATCGATGCAGCGCCTGGCGGAAGGCGTGCTCACGCAGATCGCGTCCCTGATCAATGTCGAGTGCGGCGGCATCCTGGTGCTGCGCGACGCCGGCGGCGGCAGCAGCGAGGAGAAGTTCTCGGTTCTGGCCGGCTCGGGCTGCTATCGCCGCTTTGCCGGGGCGGTTTCGGCGGGCGCGCTCGATACCGTGCTGCAGCAGGCCGTGCTCTCGGCCTTCGAGCGGCGAACCCACCAGTTCCTGTCCAAGCTTTCGGTGCTCTATATCCATACGGCGAGCAAGCGCGAGGTCGTGGTGGTGCTGGAGACGGCGCGCCCGATGTCGGCAACCGACCGCTCGCTGGTCGAGGTGTTCTGCAGCCGCCTGTCGGTCGCCTTCGACAATGTCATCCTCTACGACCAGCTGCATGAGGCCAATATCCGCCTGGAGGAGCGGGTGCGCGTACGCACCCAGGAGCTCACCGCCGCCGCCGACCGCATGGCCTTGCAGCGGACCGAGCTGCGCCGGTCGAACGAATTCAAGAACGAGATTCTCGGCACCGTGGCGCACGACCTGCGCAACCCCCTGGGCGTCATTCTCGGACGCACCGAGCTGATGAAGGAACTCATCGCCGCGGCGCCGATGCAGGCCGAGAAGGTCAAGGATCAGCTCGGCCATATTCGCGCCGCCGCCGGGCAGATGACCGAGATGGTCAACGACCTGATCTCGGACGCCATGATGGACGCCCACAACATCGTCATCCGGCACGACGAGATCGATCTGGTGACGATGCTGGGCGAGATCGCCAGCGCAAACCGGGCGCTGGCCGAGAAGAAGCGCCAGAGCATCGCGCTCATCGCCCCGGCGCACCAGATGTGGACCTGCGACCCCGACCGGCTGCGCGAGGCAGTCGACAACCTGATCAGCAATGCGATCAAATACAGCCCGCTCGGCGGCCACATCGAGATCGCCATGAGCGCGGCCGACGACCATATCCTCATTCGGGTCCGCGACGAGGGCGCGGGCCTCTCCGCCGAAGACCTGTCGCGCCTGTTCGGCCGCTTTCAGCGCCTGTCGGCGCGCCCGACCGGCGGCGAAAGCTCGACCGGGCTCGGCCTTTCGATCGTCAAGCGAATCATCGAGCTGCACGGCGGCCGCGTCGGCGCGGAGAGCGCCGGCCCGGGCCGCGGCTCGACCTTCACCATCCGCCTGCCGGCCGTTGCGGCAGGCGCCCCCGAGCCCCGATGAGCGAACGCGCGCACATTTTCGTAGTCGACGACGAGGCGCCGGCGCGGAACATGGTCGCCGACTACCTGCGCATGCACGGCTTCGAGGCGACCACCTGCGACAGCGGCGCCAGCCTGCGCCTCGCCATCGCCAGGCAAAGGCCCGATCTCATCGTGCTCGACCTCAACATGCCGGAGGAGGACGGACTCTCCATCATCCGCACACTCAAGCAGCAGATCGCGGTCCCGATCATCATGCTCACCGCCACCGCCGGCGCGATCGACCGCATCGTCGGCCTGGAGCTCGGGGCTGACGACTATCTGGCCAAGCCGTGCGAGCTGCGCGAGCTCCTGGCCCGCATCCGCTCCGTGCTGCGGCGCAGTGGCGCGGCCGCGCCGGGCGAAACCGCGGCGCCGCGCGGGCAGGTTTCGGTCCGGTTCGGCACCAAGTGGCTCGATCTCCATGCGCAGGTGCTGCGCGACGACGGCGGCAACGAATATCCGCTCGCCGGCTCCGAATTCGCCTTGCTCAAGGTCTTTGCCGAAAATCCCAAGCGCGTCCTGTCCCGCGAGCAACTGCTCGATCTCGCCAATGCGCGCGACCGCGAGGCCTTCGACCGCGCCATCGACGTTCGGATCACCCGCCTGCGCCGCAAGATCGAGCCGGACCCGGCCCATCCATCGGTCATTCGCACCGTGCGCGGCGCCGGTTATCTGTTCTCTCCAGGCGGCACCGACGCGGGCTAGCTTTCCGCTAACCATACCGATTCTACAGATCGGCCATCACGACCGCCGCCCGGCTCGATCGTTAAGCTCGGATTAAATCTAAGCTGCGATTTCAGAACCCCGGCCCGCGGCTCTGAAAGCATCCGACACTTCGGTCGCCTAAGCTCGAGGAAAATCGTCGTCGGCGCGAACTGAAGGGCGCATGAGACTGCTTTACAGCATACGGTCGCGGCTCCTGGGGCTGGCGCTCGCGGCCGTGCTCCCGCTTGCGGCGCTGATGGCGGCGGCGCTTTGGATTCAGTGGCAAAGCGACCGCGACGCCGCGACCGAGCACGCCATCAACGAGGCACGCCTCCTGGCTGTCCAGGTCGATGACCACATCAGCGATATGGAAAGCCTGCTGTCGGCGCTCGGCCAGGCCGTGTCGTACGATCCAGCCGATCGTCAAGAGAACGATGTGCTGCTGCAGAAGGTGAAGCGCGAACTTCCGAACATCGATTCCCATATCCTGTTGTTCGACCTCGAGGGCAACAATATCGGGACATCGCAAGATCCGGATTATCCGCGTCCCAACGCCCACGACCGGGTCTATTTCCGCGAAGCCCTTGCGGATCACAGGCCGGCGGTCGGCGAGCCGATCCTGGTCCGCAGCGGACGGCACATCCTCAACGTGGCCCATCCCGTCAAGGACACGACGGGCCGCATCAGGGCGGTGATAACGGTCGGCCCGGTGCTCGATCACTTCCAGGACATTTTGAAGGTACATGGGCTGCCGGTGGGCAGCATTATCAGCATCGTCAACACGCGCGGCGTGTTCATCGCCGGGTCTCCGGTCGCGCAAGACCCGATCGGCCGCCACGGGAAGCATCTGCCGCTGCGCATCGCCGCCCAGGAGGGCAGCGACGTATCGCACTGGACCAGGCTCGACAATGTTGAGCGGGTGAACGGCTTCTCCATGGCGCATCGGGTCCCATGGCTGGTGACGGTCGGGGTGCCGACCGACATCGCCTATGCGGCACTGGCCAGCCGACTGAAATGGGGCGCGCTGGCCAGCGTCGGCACCCTTGTGCTCGCGTTGACGATCGCATGGCTCTTTTCCGGGCGCATCGTGCGCCCGTTGCGTCAGCTCGGGAAGGACGCCGCGGTGCTGGCGCGCGGCGATCTCAGTCATCGCACCGCGGTCAGCACGCCGGACGAGGTCGGGGCGCTGGCCGACACCTTCAACCAGATGGCCCAGGCGCTCGATGACGACCTTGCCGACCGCAAGGCGGCCGAGGAACAGCTGCGCAAGCTCGCGCATTACGACCAGCTGACCGGGCTGCCCAATCGCACGATGCTGCAACAGGAGCTGAGGCGGTTGCTCACCAAGGACGGCGGCCGGACGCCGATCTCGGTCGTGCTGTTCGATCTCGACGAATTCAAGGACGTCAATGATACGCTCGGCCATTCGACCGGCGACCAGCTCCTGGCCGAGGTCGGCCGGCGCCTGCTCGGCGTCGCCGAAGAGCGCGCCATGGTGGGCCTGGCGAGCCGGCTGGGCGGCGACGAATTCGTCGTGATGCTGCCCGACTGCGGCGATCCGCGCGCGGTCAGCGAGATCGTCGACCTGATGCTCAAGCGCCTGAACGAGCCCTTCTTCATCAACGAGCAATTGGTGCATCTCGGCGCCAGCGCCGGGGTCGCGATCGCGCCCCAGGACGGCGCCGACGTCGAGGAGCTGATCGCCAACGCGGATCTGGCGCTCTATCAGGCCAAGTCCGCGGGCGGCCGCAACTTGCGCTTCTTCACGCCGGTGCTGCGTGCGCAGGCGCAGGCACGCCGCCATCTCGGCCTCGAGCTGCGGCGCGCCTTCGTCGGGAGCGAATTCGAAATCCACTTCCAGCCGCAGATCCGGCTCGCCGACAATGCCGTGGTCGGAGCGGAAGCGCTGTTGCGCTGGCGCCATCCGCAGCGCGGCGTGCTGGCGCCCGGAGCGTTCATCGACACGCTGGCGGAAAGCGCGAACGCAGTCGCGGTCGGCCGCTGGATCATCCGCGCCGCCTGCAAGCAGGCCGCCGCGTGGCGGGCCGCCGGCCTGCCGCTCGGGCGCGTCGGCGTCAATCTGTTCCCGCAGCAGGCCAATGCGGAGGCGCTGGCGGACGACGTCATGGCGGCGCTTGCGGATTTCGGCCTGCCGGCGGCGGCGCTCGAGCTCGAAATCACCGAGAACATCGCGCTCAACCGCGATGACTCGGCGGTGCTGCAGCGGTTGCACGACGCCGGCGTCAAGCTTGCGCTCGACGATTTCGGCACCGGCTACGCCTCGCTCGCCTATCTGACCCGCCTGCCGCTGTCGCGCATCAAGATCGATCGCGGCTTCATCGGCAATGTCACGCGCGACGCGCAGGACGCCGCCATCGTGCGCTCGCTCATCGCCATGGCGCACAATCTCGATATCGGCGTGATCGCGGAGGGGGTGGAGACCAGCCAGCAGGCGGACTTCCTGCGTAACGAGAAGTGCGAGGAAGCCCAGGGCTTCCTCTACGCCAGGCCGCTGCCGGCCGAGGAATTCGAAGCCTATCTGCGGACACGCCAGCTCGCATCCGCGGTCACCGACGAGCACGGCCCGCAAGGCAGCCCGTCGGCGCCGTTCGGGCGGCCGCCCGCGAAATCCCCTGGCCGCCGCAGATCATCGGGAAGGTAGGGCTCAGCGTCACGTTGCGGGCCGAATGGCGGGAGACGCGAGCGCTGTCTGCTGCCCCAATACCTCGCCGATCACCTCCTCGCTGAACGCCCAGAGCCGATGGCCTTCCCGCGGATCCTCTGCGTTCAGAGGCGGGCTCAGACGCTTGAATTTCCGCAGCAGCGAGAACAGCACCCCGGACTCGCTCTCGAACTCCTCTGCCAGCAGCAACCTCAATGCCGCCGCGGCGGGCACATCCGGCGCGTGAGAAAACAGGGGATCAGCAACGAGCCGAACCATCAACTTCATCCACAGGGGAAACTCCTTGCGAATATTCGTCCTGGTAACAACACCTGGGTGGAGGCAGGAAATCGCGACCGACGGACGCTCGCCGGAGACCGCCAGTCGGCGCGCCAGTTCGACGACAAACACATCGTTGGCGTGCTGATACTGCATGAGCGCGCGAACCGTCGAAAAATTCTTCGTCAGATTGACGTCGTCATAGTGAATCGTCCCATTCGAGCCAGGGGCTGCGACGACGACAATCCGCGCGGATTTACCCCGATGCCCCGCCGCCCGGAGAGATGGGAGCAGGCGAACGGTCAACGCGAACCGACTCAAGTAGTTCGTGGCAAAGTTCGATTCGAAACCTTCCGCGGTTAACACCCGGCGACCACGGACGATGCCTGCACTATGCACCAGGTAATGAATTGTCGACCACCGCCTTGCTACTTCGTCGCCGATTCGCCGAGCCTCTCGAACGAGGCTCAGATCGGCCTGGACGAAGTCGACATCGCTGTTCTTGGTCGAGGCGCGGATATCCCGTTCGGCCCGAGCACCCT
The DNA here is from genome assembly GCA_036522235.1 of Xanthobacteraceae bacterium. Taxonomy (GTDB): domain Bacteria; phylum Pseudomonadota; class Alphaproteobacteria; order Rhizobiales; family Xanthobacteraceae; genus VAZQ01. The sequence goes on along the minus strand of DATDGG010000415.1, from coordinate 6,241 downwards.
TCTCGGCGTCGCGGCCGACAATGATCAATCGGGCGCCTCGCTGAGCCAGCCCGCGGGCGACTTCTTTTCCGATTCCGTCGGTGCCGCCCGTCACCAACGCTGTTTTGCTTCTCAACTGCTCAATCACCCCTGTGTCCATCTTGGGCAACCTCAGCGATTTGGGTTCTACGCGCAATGCGGGACAGCCGCTCCCGGATTTCATCCGGGCTACGACACCGTCAGCGCCGCGGCTTCGCGTGTGCGGACGTCGCGGCTCACTGTGGCGTCCAGCGCCTCGCCGCGATGAGCGCATGGACGAAAAGGCTGACGAGCTGCGCTCCAGCCTGGGCGGGTACCAGATAGGTCATGATCGCACCTCTTGACGAACACCTGCCAGCAGGACACGCGGCGGGCCGCGAACGTGACCGATCGCGACAAATTTTCCCTCTCGGCCGGCTCGCGACCGCGCGGCCGTCACGTTTCGCGGTCGCGGCGTGTCTTGTTCTGCGACGTGCCAATGCACGGAGGTATCGAGATGAGCGTCACACAGACCGCGGGGCCTTCCTCTTCCTACGACGTCGTCGTCCTTGGTGCCGGCTATGCGGGGCTGATGTCGGCGCTGCGCTTGGGCCGGCGAAAATGGGGCTTGCGCATCGCGCTGGTCAGCGCGCGCGACGAATTCCTCGAGCGGGTGAGGCTGCAGGAAACCATCGTGGCCGCGGTCGCGCCGCGCATTCCCTCGATCTCCGCCCTGGTCGCGGGAACCAGGATCGATTTCATCCGCGGGTCGGTCAGCCTGCTCGATGCCGATGGCGGGCGCGTCCGGATCGCGGCGGATGGGCAGGAGCGCGAGATCACGTACGATGAGGCCATCTACGCGCTGGGCTCGACCATCGCGGTGGCGGGTGTCGCGGGCGCGGCCGAGCATGCCTACCGTCTCGAAGCCGGCGATGGTCCGCGCTCCGCGGCGGCGCTGCGGGCGCGGCTGCAGGCGAACGGCGATCGGCCGCTGCGCGTGATCACGGTCGGCGGCGCCGAGACCGGGGTCGAGGTCGCAGGCGAGATCAAGACCGCCTGGCCGAGCGTCGAGGTCACCATGATCTGCCGCTCCCGTTGCGGCGCCTTCAAGGGCGCGCGCGTGGAAGCCGCCATCCGCTCCGCGCTCACCCGGCTCGGCGTCAAGCTGATCGATCACGAGACCGTCACCGAGGTGCGCCCCGGCGCGGTCACGACCGCAAGCGGTCGATCCATCGCCGGCGACATCTGCGTGTGGTCGGGCGGGCTCGTGGCGCCGCCGCTGGCGCGCGCCGCAGGCCTTGCGAGCGACCCGCAGGGCCGGATCAGGGTCGGTCCCGATTTGCGCTCGATCTCGCACCCGCACATTCGCGCGGTCGGCGACGCCGCCCATCCGATGGCGCCGACCGGAGCGCCCTACCGGTTGTCGGCCTTCGCGGCGCTGGCGTCGGGAGCCTACGCGGCGGACGCCATCGTGGCGCAGCGGACCGGGCGGCCGCTGCCGCCCTTCAGCTTCTCGACCTTCGGCCAAGGCATCGCCGTCGGGCGCGGCGGCGTCGGCTTTTTCAGCTATCCGGACGACCGGCAGAGCCTGTTCATCACCACCGGTCGAACCGCGCGCCATGTTCGGAATTTTTTCGTATGGCTGGTCTGCGCCGTGCTCAAGCTCGAGCGCATGATGCCGGGTTTCTACTTCTGGCCGGGACGACGGCGGGTGTCATGGCAAGAGGCAAAGGACGCGACACAGAAGCTGCAGGCGCCACGCAAGGAGCGGGCGGCATGACGCTCGACCACGCCTTCGCCGAGCTGCGCCCGGCTTTGTTCGCGCTCGCCTACCGGATCACCGGCAACCGGGCCGATGCCGAGGAGATCGTGCAGGACGCCTTTATGCGGCTGCACGACGCCGCGCCGGACGATCCGGTGCGCTCGCTCAAGGCCTATCTCGCCACCATCACGGCGCGGCTGAGTCTTAATCGGCTGCGCGATCAGCGCGCCCGCCGCGAGACCTATATCGGCGAATGGCTGCCCGAGCCGCTGCTCACGCAGGGCGCGCCCGCCGTGCGCGCCGAGGACGTATCGTTCGCGCTGCAGGCGGTGCTCGAGCGCCTCTCGCCGCCGGAGCGGGTCGTGTTCGTGCTGCGCAACGCCTTTGACTTCACCTTCGAGGAGATCGCTCCGGTGGTTCGGCGCGACGCCGTCGCCTGCCGCAAGATTTTCAGCCGCGCCCGCGCCCGGGTGATCGAGGAGCGGCCGCGCTTCGCGGTCGATCGCGAACGCCACCGCGCATTGCTGCGAAGCTTTGCGGACGCGACGCGCGGCGGCGACACCGCGCGGCTCGTTTCGCTGTTGGCCGACGACGTCGTGCTGCATGGCGACGGCGGCGGCAAGGCGCTGGCGACCAAGAAGCCGGTCGTCGGGAGCCTCGCGGTCGCACAGTTCATCATCGCGGTGACCAACACGCTGCCGCCCCGCGCAACTACCGAAGAGATCGAGCTCAACGGTGCGCCCGCGCTGTTGGTGACGGCCGGCGGACGCGCCGTGGTCGCCATCATGATCGACACGGATGGGGCGCAAATCCGTTCGGTCTTCGCCGTCGCCAATCCGGACAAGCTCGACGCCATCGCGCCGACGCGGGCCGCGATCGGAACGCAATAACCGCGCCAAGCAAAAAAGCATGGCTCGGAAGGGGCGGCTATTGTAACAACAATCCGAAAACAATGAGCGGGGACAAAAGTGGCCCGGAGCCATGCAGCGGGCGCAAAGGTGGCGGACACGCAGTTGCACAACTGTCCACATAAAACAAAGCCGACCTCGGGCAGGCCCGAGATCGGCGCGCAAATCGTGAGTTTCGATTTCGTGAATAAGCTGAGTTGGGGAGGGCCGTCAAGCCGGCCGCAATTGCGTAACCGCATCGCCGCGCCGCCAGCCGGTCACATCCAGGTGATTGCCGGTAACCAACCAACCCTAAAGGCGTACTATCTCATGAGCATCCATGCATGAGCTTGGAGGACGCCAATGCTGACACGGCGATATGTTTTTTGGGCCGGCGCGGGCGCGCTCGCGATATTCATCGCGGAGCGCATCTTCGCGCGGCCGACGGTCTCGCAGGCGGCGGAGAGCTTCGCGGTCGCGCATTCCGATGCGGAGTGGCGCGCCATGCTGACGCCGGCCCAGTACAGCGTGCTGCGACTTGAGGGAACCGAGCGGGCGTTCTCGAGCCCGCTCGATCACGAGAAGCGTTCCGGCACGTTTGCCTGCGCGGGCTGCGACCAGCCGCTGTTCTCCTCGGAGACCAAGTACGACAGCCGAACCGGCTGGCCGAGCTTCTGGCAGCCGCTCGACGGCGCCATCGGCACATCGGAGGACACGTTCCTGGCCATGAAGCGAACCGAGGTCCACTGCAGCCGCTGCGGCGGGCATCTGGGCCACGTGTTCAATGACGGGCCGCCGCCGACCGGCCTGCGCTACTGCATGAACGGCATCGCCATGACGTTCCGCCCCGCGTCCGCTTGAGGGGTGCGGAACTCAGGCCGGCAGGAAATCCTGAGTATCTTCATACCTTTAATTGCAATCGATTTCCACATACTGTGGTCGGGAAGTCACAGCCTCCCATAGCCTAGGGTGATATGCTTATCGTCATAGGTTAGACCGCCGAGGGGGAATCGGCGCCGAGGCTAAGGGGGTTAGGCGTGAAAGGGCATGTCCTGAAAAGGCATTTGCTTGCGGGCGTCGGGCTTGCGGCGCTCACGGCCGCGGGTTCGGCGGGCGCCGCGGACAGGCCACTGCCACCGGCCCCGGTGGCGGCCTGGAGTTGGAGCGGTATCTATATCGGCGGCCATGGCGGCTATGGCTGGAGTCGCGACCCGTTCACCGACACGGTCTTCTTCGGCAAGACCCCCGGGCCGCCGCTGACCGACATCCGTGCGAACGGTTTTGTCGCGGGCTTCCAGGCCGGCGCCAATTGGCAATCCGGTTCCTGGGTCGGCGGGATCGAGATCGATCTCTCCGCCACGGGCATCAAGGGCTCGTCCTCGACCACGACCGGGACTCTTCCGTTTTTCGGCGGAGCCGGCACGATCGTTGAAAACGCGACGCAGACCGACAAGCTCGACTGGCTCGGCTCGGCGCGCGCCCGGATCGGCTATCTGGTGTTTCCCGATGTGCTGCTTTACGGCACCGGCGGGCCTGCCTGGGCGCGGTTCGGAGAGACGTCCGACCAAAGCGCCGTCATCACGGTGACCGCCCCCCCGCCGGGGACCCTCAACATCTCCTCGACGACGTCGACGCCGACCTGGAGGGTCGGCGCAGTGGCGGGCGTGGGCGTCGAAACACGGCTGTGGAACAGCAACTGGCTGGGGCGGGTCGAGTACCTGCACTACGACTTCGGCAAATCCGACACGTTCCTCTCCAGCGACCCCGCCAACGAGACCATAACCAGGGGCAACCTGACGCTCGACGTCGTGCGCGCCGCCTTGAGCTACAAGCTGGGCCAGGATTCGGCAATCGCGGGCTCGACCGGCGCCATGCCGGTGAAAGCGCCGCGGCTGGCTGCCGCGGGCTGGACATGGAGCGGGTTCTATATCGGTGGCCATGCGGGCTACGGGTGGGGACACGATCCGTTCACGAATCCCTTCGGGCCCTTCACCCTGACCGGGATCGAATCGACGGGCTTCGTCGGCGGCATGCAAGCCGGCGCCAACTGGCAGGCCAGGAACGCCTGGGTGGGCGGGCTGGAGCTCGACATCTCCGGCAGCGGCATTAAGGCATCCAAATCTTACGCAACCGCCACCCGCACCGTCACGCAGACCGACAGCTTCGAGATGCTCGGCTCGGCACGCGCGCGGCTCGGATATCTGTTCTGGCCGGACGTGCTGTTCTATGGCACCGGCGGCTTGGCCTGGACCCGCATGGTTCAGACCCTGGATGACGTCACGACAACTGCCACCTCGGACGCGGACACGTTCTGGGAATTCGGCTGGGTGGCCGGCTTTGGCTTGGAGACCCGGGTTTGGAACAGTAACTGGCTCGCCCGCGTCGAATATCTCCACTACGATTTCGGCGATTCGGGCAACTTCTACTCCGCCGGTTTCACCCAGACGAGCGGCCACCTGACGACCGACGTGGTGCGCGGCGCCCTGAGCTACAAATTCGATTGGAGCAACGCGGTCGCCGCTCCGGCCAGGACCGCGATGCCGGTCAAGGCGCGGCCCGCCATTGCGGCCGCCGACTGGAGCGGTTTCTATCTGGGCGGCCACGCCGGCTACGGATGGGGCCGCGACCCGACGACCGATGCCATGTTCGGCAACAAGCTCGGTCGCACTCCGCAAACCGACATCCACTCCAACGGCTACGTTGCGGGCTTCCAGGCCGGCGCCAATCGGCAGATGGGCGCTTTCGTGGCCGGTCTCGAGGTCGACCTCTCGGCCACCGGCATCAAGGGGTCGTCGACCGTCGTGGATGCCGTCGTGAACAACGTCGTCGAGACGCGCACGGACAGGTTCGACGCGCTCGGCTCGGCGCGCGGCCGGCTCGGCTTTCTGGCCGGGTCCAATGTGCTGCTCTATGCCACCGGCGGCCTAGCCTGGACACGCTTGAACCAATCGACCTTGGATGTCCCGATCGGCGCAGGCGGCTCGACGCTCGCCACCGCACCGGTCTGGGAGTTCGGCTGGGTTGCGGGTGGCGGCGGCGAGACCAGGCTGTGGGACACCAGCTGGTTCTGGCGCGCCGAATACTTGCACTACGACTTCGGCGATTCGGGCAGCAATTCCGCGTCGATCACTGCGACCGTCGTCGGCTTTCCAAACAGCGTCACCAGCCACGCGACCGGCCATCTGACGACCGACGTGGTGCGCACCGCGCTCAGCTACAAGTTCGACTGAGCGTGATCGATTCTTGACTATGTTCGTCACCCGCGGGCTTGACCCGCGGGGCCATCCTTCGCGGGGCGATGGATTGCCGGCTCACCGGGGCGCTTACGCCCGTCTTCGCCGGGCCATGCCCGACAATGACCTGGAGTTGGTAGCTCCCCCAAGCCGATCTAGTGCCGATCTAGTGTTGTGTTTCTGACGGTTCGACCCATTCAGCGGCGTCATGCCCCGCGAAAGCGGGGCACCCATATGTGGACGGCCCCCGGCTTGCAAGGGTAGCAGTGTGCAGATCGAAGCGATTGCGATCATATGTACGGCCTGATGATGCGGCCGCGCACGACCGCTGCCAAGATGGGGCTCCGCAACGCGAGTTCCAA
>DATDGG010000414.1:0-1560 GCA_036522235.1 Xanthobacteraceae bacterium | reverse complement strand
CGATCTGGCGCGCGGTCAGACCGCGCGCGGCCATCGGGTCGGAATCATCGCGGACGCGACGACCGGCGGCGCCCAGGCCGAAGCCGCGCTGGCCGAGCTTTCCGGCTCGCTTGCGCTCGGTGTCACCCGCGTGCCCATGAGCCGGCAGCTTGGTCTCACCGATGCGTCGGCGGTCGGGCATGTCGGCGGTCGTGCGCGGGAGACCGCGGTCGATGTGCTGCACGGCCACGGCGCCAAGGGCGGCGCCTACGCGCGGCTTGCCAGAGCGCCAGGAGCGCTGCGCGCCTATACGCCGCACGGCGGCAGCCTGCATTACCGCTGGGGCTCGCCGAGCGGTCTGCTCTATCTGAGCCTGGAGCGGCTCTTGATCCCGCGCACCAGCCTGTTTCTGTTCGAGAGCGCCTATGGGCGCGATGTCTTCCGCGCCAAAGTCGGTCGTCCGAGCCAAGCGGTACGCGTCGTGCACAACGGCGTGGCGCCGGCCGAGTTCGCGCCCATCATCGCCGACGCGCGGGCGAGCGACCTCGTCTTCATCGGCGAATTGCGTGTGCTCAAAGGCGTCGCGGTCCTCATCGAGGCGATGGCATTACTCGGCCGCGAGGGCCGCGAGGTGAGCGCCACGATCGTGGGCGACGGCCCGGACCGGGCGGCCTTCGCGGCGCAGGTGCGGACGCTGGGCCTCACCGACCGCGTGCAATTCGTCGGCGCCAAGCCGGCGCGCGCGGGCTTTGCCTTGGGACGGCTGCTGGTCGTTCCCTCGCTTGCCGAATCGCTCCCTTACATTGTGCTCGAAGCGGCCGCCGCCGGAATTCCCTTCATCGCCACCAGGGTCGGCGGAATCCCCGAAATCCTGGGGCCGGACTCGGCGGAGCTCGTTCCCCCCGATGATCCGGCGGCGCTCGCGCGCGCGATCGATCAGGCGCTACGGGAGCCTGCGGCAAAACGCGCCGCCGGCATGCGCATCCAGGCGCGCGTGCGGGACGTTTTTTCGACCAAGGCGATGACGGAGGCGGTTCTCGCAGCCTATGGGGATGCGCTGCTTCGCTAGGTCCTGTGGACATTCACCTGAGCCATATCATGGTGCCGACCAGGAACAACATGGCGGCGAATGACAGTGCAGTTTTCTCGTAGCGTGTGGCGATGCGGCGGTAATGCTTGATCTTGTTGATGAAGCGCTCGACCAGATTGCGGTCCTGGTAGAGGTGTTTGTCGTAGGGGATCGCTTGCGCGCGCGAGCGGCTCGAGGGAATCACGGCTTGCGCGCCGACGTCTGCGATCGCGGCGCGAAAGCGGTCGGAGTCAAAGCCCTTGTCGGCGAGCAGATTTTCGAAAGAGAGCCCGCTGATCAGGCCCTCAGCCTGGCAAATGTCGTTGACTTGGCCTGCGGTCAGGATGAAGCGGACAGGATTGCCGAGGCCATCGACGCCGATATTGATCTTGGTGCTCAGGCCACCGCGCGAACGCCCGATCGCCTCATCTTCGCTTCCCCCTTTTGGGCGCCGGCCGAATGTTGGTGCGCCCGCACGATGGTGGAATCGATGATCAGGTATTCGAGGTCGG
>DATDGG010000413.1:0-13343 GCA_036522235.1 Xanthobacteraceae bacterium | reverse complement strand
CAGCCGACCTCGGTGAAGAAGGTCCGGGCGCTGTTGTCGGCGTCCTCGAGCTTGACCAGGCAGCACTTTCCGCATCCGTCGCAGATGCTCTCCCATTCCGATTTCGTCATCTGCTCCAATGACTTGCGTTTCCAGAACGGGCTCTCCTCCTGCGCCATGGGCCTTGCCTCGTCACCTGACCGCCTCGCCGCGGGCCGCGCGACCCGCCTTTTCCCTTCACCTTGTGGCTATTGCGCCATAGTCCAGCCCGATCTTCTCGGCTAAGACAAAGGGTCAAGGTGGGACGAATCTGTTTCGCGGCCGCGAACCGCGAGAAGCACGTGCATTAAGAGACAACGCATTAAGAGACAACTGTGCGCGATCTCCTTCACGACGACCAGGGCCAAAATCGCTGGAAGGCGCGGCTGCGCCGGATCCTGCTCGACCTCGATTCGCGCATCGACTTTGGAATCTACCAGGCCAGGACCTGGGGACGCGAGCTTTATGAGCGCTACACGGTCTTCATGGACCGGTTCCATGTGGCGGGCTGGCGGCGCTGGATGTTCATCGAGCCGCTGTCGGAGATGGCGACGCTCGGCGGTTGCGGCCTGGTGCTGATGCTGGCGCTTGCGGTCCCGGCGTTTCGCGAGACCTCGGACGAGGATTGGCTGAAGAAGTCCGAGCTCGCGGTGACGTTCCTCGATCGCTACGGCAACGAGATCGGCTCGCGCGGCATCCGCCACAACGATTCGATCCCGCTCGAGGACTTTCCGGATCACTTGCTCAAGGCGGTGCTCGCGACCGAAGACCGCCGCTTCTACGAGCATTTCGGCATCGACGTCCCGGGCCTGTTCCGCGCCGTCATGACCAATGCGCGCGCCGGCGGCGTGGTGCAGGGCGGCTCGTCGATCACCCAGCAATTGGCGAAGAATCTGTTCCTGTCGAACGAGCGCACCATCGAGCGCAAGGTCAACGAGGCGTTTCTCGCGCTCTGGCTCGAATCGCGGCTGCCGAAGAACGAGATTCTGAAGCTCTATCTCGACCGCGCCTATCTGGGCGGCGGCACGTTCGGGGTCGACGCCGCGGCGCAGTATTATTTCAACAAGTCGGCGCGCGACGTGAACCTGGCCGAAGGCGCCATGCTCGCCGGCCTGTTCAAGGCGCCGTCGAAATTCGCGCCGCATATCAACCTGCCGGCGGCGCGCGCGCGCGCCAATGTGGTGCTCGACAACCTGGTCGATGCCGGCATCATGACCGAAGGCCAGGTGTTCGGCGCCCGCCGCAATCCCGCGACCCCGGTCGACCGGCGCGACGAGCATTCGCCGAACTACTACCTCGATTGGGCGTTCGACGAGATGCGCAAGCTCGTCCAGACCTTCCCCAAATCGATGATCGAACGCGTGTTCGTGGCACGGCTCGCCATCGATCTCAATCTGCAGAAGCACACCGAGGACGCGATCCAGAACTCGCTGCGGCAATACGGCCACGAATATCACGCCAAGCAGGCGGCGGCCGTGCTGATGGATACCGACGGCGCGGTGCGCGCCATGGTGGGCGGACGCGACTATGGGGAAAGCCAGTTCAACCGCGCCACCGACGCGTTGCGCCAGCCGGGCTCGTCCTTCAAGCCCTATGTCTACGCCACCGCTTTGATGCACGGCTTCAAGCCTACCTCCGTCGTGGTCGATTCGCCCGTGTGCATCGGCAACTGGTGCCCGCACAACTTCTCGGGCGGCTTCTCTGGCGCGGTGACGCTGACGCAGGCGATCACCCGATCGATCAACGTCATTCCGGTCAAGCTGTCGATCGCGCTCGGCAACGGCAATCCCAAGGCCGGGCGCGTCTTGATCAAGGCGACGGCGCGCGCGGCCGGGTTGCGCACGCCGCTGCCCGATACGCCCTCGATGCCGATCGGCGCCGACGAGGTCACCGTGCTCGATCACACCGGCGGCTATACGATGTTCCCCAACGGCGGCATGTCGGCGACGCCCCATGCGCTGCTCGAGGTGCGCACGGGCCCCGGCGAGCTCATCTGGCGCTGGGACCGCGACGGCAAGAAACCGACACGGGTGCTGCCGCCGCAGGTCGCCACCGACATGAACCAGATGATGAACCACGTGGTCGAGGAAGGCACCGCCAAGCGCGCCATGCTCGACGGCATCAAGGCCGCCGGCAAGACCGGCACCACCAATGCGTTCCGCGACGCCTGGTTCATGGGCTTCACCGGCAATTATGTCTGCGGGATCTGGTTCGGCAACGACGATTACACGCCGACCAACCGCATGACGGGCGGCTCGCTGCCGGCGCAGACCTGGCACGAGATCATGACCTATGCGCATCAGGGCATCGAGCTCAAGCAGATCCCGGGACTGGCAGCACCGACCGGTCCGCAAGGAAAGGTCGCCGAGGCCGGCAGCAACTCCCTCGACACGGCGCCGCGCGCCCCGACCCTGACCAAGCGCGGCATCGACATCCTGGTCGGGCTCGAACGGATGATGGATGACGCCACCCGCGCGCTGGCCGATCGCGGCATCCCGGGCCAGCGCGCCGATGCGCCAGCCGCGAGCCCCGGCCAGCGTCCGGGCACCATCGCGTCCGCCTCCGATGGACAGGTGACGCCGGTCCGCGGTAATTGATGCCCCTTCGCATCCCTCCGCCGCCGGCGGGGGAGGGAATTTGAGGGGCCTGCCCGACGGCAACAGTGCTCGCAACACTGCGCAATTGGATCGCCCGTGCGGTTGCTTCTGGGATCATTGTTCGCTTTCGCGGCCGCGGCCTTCATCGGCCTCGGCGCGACGTGGCTCGCCTTGAACGAAGGCGTCGCCTATGGCGGCATCACCGTCGGGGCGTGGACGGCGTGGCCCAAGAACGGCACGCCCGGCATCGATCCCTATGCCCGCGCCATGGTGGCGCGCAGCGGCGAGCTGCCGGTCGGATCCGGTGACGGCATCACGTTCTACGCCCGCGCCGACGATTCCGGTCACATATTCGATGGCCGCTGCGACGTGACGCTCGCCGGCACCACGCCGCAGGCGCGCTTCTGGACCCTCACTCTGTACGATCCCGAGGGCAAGCTGGTCGCCAATTCGGTGCAGCGCCACGGCTTCACCAGCCAGGAGCTCATCCGCAGCGCGAACGGGACGTTCGATATCATGATCGGACCGCGCGCGCGGCCCGGCAATTGGCTGCCTACCGGCGGCGTCGAGCGCTATGTGCTGGCGCTGCGGCTCTATGACACGCCGGTCGGCCTCGCCACCCGCTCCGGACGCGACACCCCCATGCCCGCCATCGCGCAGAAAGGCTGCCCGTGATCCGCTTCTTGCTGTGGCTCCTCAGCGGCGTTCTGCTTGGAGGCGTCGTGCATCTGGCGACCGTGCTGCTGTTGCCGAAGATGGCGACGCAAGACGCCTATTCCCGCCTGACGCCGTTCACGCCGGTCAACAAGGTGGTGCCGGTCCCGGCCCCCTCCCCGGACAAGGCCACGATGCCGTTCATGGATCCGGCCTTCGCCATGGCGGTGTGCCGCTATGACCTCAGCAAGGCGCCGCTGAAATTCTCGGTCCCGATCAGCCAGGCCTATACGTCCGTCTCGTTCTACACCCGCTCCGACATCGCCTATTACGCCATCAATGACCGCGCCGCCGGCCGCCGTGTGATCGAGCTCGATCTCATGACCCCGGACCAGCACAACGAGCTGCCCGACAACGAGGAAATCACGGCGGCGGACCGCCTGATCGTGGAATCCCCGACCAATACCGGCTTGATCGTCATCAAGGCGCTGGCGGCAGAGCCCGGATTGCTCGCGTCGGCGCAAAATCTGCTGACCGCCGCCCGCTGCGTGCCGCAGGCGCAATAGCGCGCTGCGCTACTCCGCCGGCGCGCTCACGACCGGCGCCGTCTTGCGCCCGCTCCGCCAATCCGCAAAGCGCTGCACCAGCACGAAGAACGACGGCACGAACAGCACCGCCAGGCAGGTCGAGGCCCGCATGCCGGAGAAGACGGTGATGCCGATGGACTTGCGGGCATTGGCGCCGGCGCCGGTCGCCAGAACCAGCGGCACGACGCTTAGGATGAAGGCAAAGGACGTCATCAGGATCGGCCGAAAGCGCGCCCGCGATCGCCGCATCGAAGGCGCTCCTGCCCTCGGCGACGCGCTCGCGCGCGACCTCGACGATCAGGATGGCGTTCTTCGCCGACAGGGCGATCAGCAGCATGACGCCGATCTGGACATAGAGATTGTTCTCGATCTTGAGCGCGGCGAGAACCGCGACCGGTCCGATGACCGACAGCGGCACCGCCAGAATGACCGCGATCGGCGTCAGCCAGCTCTCGTATTGGCCGGCGAGCACCAGATGCCAGGAAAGATCGTCGGCAACGATTGCCAACAATCGCAGCCGCGGCGGCGGGCCTCAGCCCTTGGCGACGACGCGCGGCGCGGTCGCGCAATATCCCTCGGTGCGGGTCCGCAGCAGGGTCAAGGCGCGCTCCACGTCGGTTGCGCTCGCTGACGGCGTGCTGACGACCAGGCGCTCGAGCGCATAGCGATAGGACTGCGCGCGCTGTGTCAACGAGCGGCAGACCCATTCGATGACGGCGGTATTCTCATCGTTGCGGCTCAGCGCGCTGGCGCTCTCCGCCTCGCTCAGGCTCGAGCTCGCGGCCACATAGCGCAGGCTCTCCGCCCGGCGGCGATCCATGTCGACCACCCGCGCGGCCGTTGCGAAGAACGGCTCGATGCGGACCACGTCATTGCGCGCATCGGCGACGATCTGGGCATAGCTCGACGCCTCGGAGCGCCGGTAATTGGCATCGAGATGGGCCCAATAGGCGGTGCGGTCGAAGGGAGCGCCATCGCGCGGACCTTCAAGCCCGTATTCGGCGAACACGGCGTCCCAGCGTTGGCGGTCGTAGGGCGGCTGGATCAACGCAAAGGCCAGATCCCGCAGCCGCCGCTCGTCGTCGGTGAGGCGAAATTCGGACGGGCGCCCGCCGATGCTGCGGATGGCGTCGCGCCCGACCCAATCATGCATGTCGTCGTTGACCAGCGAATTCCGCACGCGGCCAAAATCGCCGTTCAGGGCGCAACCGCCGAGCAGCGTCGCGCCGGCGAGGAGAAGACCAAGCCAGTATCTCGACGGTCGCATGTTCGGAACGGCGCGCTCAGTTGCGCGAGGCGCGCGGGCGGCGTCGGCGCGGCGCACGGAGCTGATCGCGCTCGATGCGAATGACCGGGAGGATGACGACAATCGCCGTCTCGCCTGTCTTGCCGACTGCCCGGCCGCGCGCGCGGCGCCGGACCTTGGGAAACCTCACCACCGTTCCCATCGCGTACTCCCCCGTCCGACCCCGATCGGCCCTTCCGACGCACCAGCCGGCTCAGGGGAAATAGAGCGCCGCAAGGTTAATGCTCTCTTACGCTGCCGCGCTTTTGGCGCACGGTTTTACCGCTTTCGGGCGGAAGCGCGCGATTTGGCGGCGACCCGGCAGGTCGCGCTCTAGGAATTGCCGGTCAAGGCCGCAATGCCATCGATGAGTCTGCCGGTCACTGCATCGACCACGCGCGACACGATGCCGAGATCGACGCCCATCTGGTCGCCCAGCATCGGCACGAAGAACAGCAAGCAGATGAGGATGAGGAACCCGAACGGCTCCAGGGCGGCGAGCGGCAGGCCGAGGAACTTGGGCAGCAGGCCGACCGCGACCCGCCCGCCGTCAAGCGGCGGAATCGGCAGCATGTTGAAGACGGCGAGCAGAACGTTGATGAGGATCGCGTTGTCGAGATTGAGCTCCGTCCATTGTCGGCTCGTCTCCGGCACATAGACGACCAGATGGAGCGCCAGCGCCGCCGAGATGGCGAGCGCGAGATTCATGACCGGTCCGGCCGCCGCGACCAACACCATGTCGCGGCGCGGATGCCGCAACGCCCTGACATTGACCGGCACCGGCTTGGCGTAGCCGAACAGGAAGGACGACCGCAGCAGGAGCAGCAGCCCGGGCAGCAGGAGCGTGCCGAACGGGTCGATGTGCTTGAGCGGATTGAAGCTGACACGGCCGAGCCGCCAGGCGGTCTCGTCGCCGCACAGAAGCGCGACAAAGCCGTGCGCCGCTTCGTGAAAGGTGATCGCGATGATGACGGGGATCACCCAGGTCGAGGCTTGGAAGAACGTCATGCTGAATCCATATACACCATCTGTGCCGTCGCCCTGGGGCGCAGGCGACAGCACTCCACCTCACGAATCGACGGCTTCGATCGCCGCGGTGGAGTTCATCATGTCAGGATCATTGCGGGAAGGCGCTGTCCTTGCATTCGGAATGATCCGAGCCGGCCGGGCCGGTAATGAGGGTGGCGCCTCCTTCGTGCCACCGGGGTCAGCGACGGCACGGAAAGGCGTGCTCTTCTGCGGAGTGCCCACTGTGGACGGAGTTTAACTTGTGATGGATGCCTCCTTTCGGCTATCAAGAAATCGCTGAGGAAGTGGCGATCCACCTTCTGTCGGGGCTGAAGTGAAAGAAACGATATATGCGCGCGCCGCTGGCCCCCGAGGTCCGGCACTCCCGGTGGCCCACCATGAGGAAGCAAGCGCTAGGCTTGGGGGGACTGGAAAATTGCGCCAAAAGCGCCTATGTTCTGCGCGAAGCGTGATTGAGGAGGCATGCAGATGAACGCCCTTCGGATTCTCGTGGTTACCGGCGTCATTAGCTTGGTTCTGGTGGGAGTTGCCCTGGCGGTCGCAGGGGGGCCGATCTAGCCCTTTGGTTGATAGCCCGAACGGGTTCAATTCCAAGTTTTTCTGGAAGAATTCCTACCAAAAAATAGCGATCTCTGGTCGCCCCGTACAGGTGATTGGGCAGCGGGCGGAGCTATAGGTGTTGCTCGGCCGGGACAAAGCGTGGCGTTGGCGGATCTCGCCAACACGCATGAACGCGCTTCTCGGACCTGTCGGCCAATACGGCCCAAACCCCGTCGGCACGCACGCGCGCGGAGCACGGCTGCTAGCAAGAGGCGTCTAGGCGAACTCCGACCTGAAGCAGAAAGCCGCGTAGGCGGATTATGTCTACTTCATCCAGTCCCTCATTCTTCAAATCCCGCAGTTCCTCGCTTGCGCCGGTGAGATAGAAACGCCCGACGCTGCAGGCTTGATTGGGCGATTTCCTATTTTTCTCAGTCAGCAGGATCGAGCTCAACGCCAAGCCCACTTTGGCATCAAACAAAACCGGGGCAGGAACATCAACTCTCCCCGCCTCCGCGACCTCCTGGGCAGCGAGCGGCGCACCGCCGATGTCGTCCACGGATAATTTCGAGCCCAGGACCTTGGCGCCCATGAATGATTCTGCCTGCCGAAAAGCGTTTATCCATTTCACCATATGCGGCTTTGACAGCACATTTCCAGCAAGGGATCGCTGATAGTAAATTTCCAGAAATCTACTCAAAAGAGTGAATTTGTTGATTGTGTAAACATCGATTATCTTGTCGTATCGCTTTTTGTCTTGTTCTGACGACGCCTTGGCCTTTTTCTGTCTCATGGCCTCGACAATAAACTCAGCCCCGTCGAAGGCACGAACGAGCTCCTCTATCTCCTCGTCGAGCGGCCAAAGAGCATCGCTCTTGAGCTTTGCATCGCTGAGCTGGTAGTAGATATTTATGATTCCGGGCTGAATGTAATCGGTCTCCATGGGATATCGTTTCTTTATCCGCATCAAAAATTTCGCCTTTTCATTGTGACCAAAAACGAGCGCAACGAGATCGGCCACCGCGGACGTAAAATATGCGTCGATAAATGCCGGCTTGCCGGCGTCATCTGTTGTCGTGATGGCGCGCAACCTGGTTGTCGCCCGGCCGACCGCCGCAGCGAGCCTCGCGGAATCAAAAAATTCTCTGAAAACATCGCCAAATTCGTAAACGTGCAAATTCACGCGGAGGTCTCTTATCAACATCGAATCCAGCTCTTCGCAGCGGCTCCTGACGCTTTGAGGCAAATCGCGGTCGATCAACTCCAGCAACCTGGCGATCTGCTTGTCGATCAAACCCAGGAGGTATCGCCAATCCGATTCCGTAAATGACTCGCCGGTGTCGTTGTCGCTCAATATCCTGCTTCGCAACGCAACTGTCATCAAAGCAAATTCCTGGTCTTTTTTCAGCAACTCGATTCTGTCGTCCTCTTGTAGGCAGTTGAGAAGTATCGCAATAGGCATGACATAATTGTTGAACAGAATATCCCGAATTTCAATTCGCGTCGCCTTGATCTCTTTGTCCGTATTGTCCAATTCCAATGCCTGATTTCTCGGAGAATCGCCCAAATAATCTCTTGGAAAATGTATCCATTGCGAAACAGTCATCTCCCTTCCGACTTCAAAGCTCACGCTGGCGCTATCGCGGGTCGCATCCGACGTATTTGAGAACTTCGCCTCTATTTCTCCGGCTTTGAAAAATTCTATGCGACCAAGCAGGTCAGGCCAAACAGCCATCGCAATACCAAGCAGCACGATCGCCGCAGCGATCAATTGAAGCGTCCACGAAGATTGTTGTTGTTCCGTCCCCAACATCGCTTGATAAAAGTCCGCGGAGCGCGCGGCTATGGTTTGGCGATGCCGGCACATCCAAAGGCCTGCGGCGCAGCCAATGAGGAGTCCCAGCGCCGCTGGACTCAGGAGAAAGCTTTCCAAACTGTAGAAAACGGACGGCAAGTAATCGAAATAGCGAGCAAAGGCGGTTGCGAAAACTACTGGCAAAAGCACGAAAAACCAAAGGTAACTTTGCGCCGAAGGTCCGATTCCATCGGGCGAGCCGCCTTCAGGGGATCGAACGGGCCGCCGAGGGTAGAGCCTTTCAAGCCACCAACCAAAGCCAAGCCCCAGAAGTATCCAGACCAGGGAAGACATTCTGCCCTCTCCATCGCGTAAGATTCCGACCACACAGAGGCCCTTATCAAATCAGAGAGCTACCCTGCCGGCCACACCTCTATTTCCTCCTGACCTCGCCTGTGGATCGTTCAATCGGATACCGGCTGGAAGTATGCCACCGACAGAGGTCGATGTGCCGGGGCGTCCGGCCATCGCCCGCGGTCGCGTCGCGGTACGGAGGCACGACGAGCCGTGCGCCGCTTCGTGAAAGGTATCGCGATGATGACCGGGGTCGAGGCTTCAAAATCCCCAGTCCTGGCCGGGGAAGCTTTTTCGGGGTCAAGCTCTGGTCGATCTCTCAGTAGCTGATCGTCAGCACAACCGTGTCCGAATACGTGCCGGGCGACGGCGTGCTCTGCGCCGGCACGCGGCCATAGACCGTGAATCTCTGCACCAGCCCGATCCCGGTCCCGGCCATTGTGTTGACCCCGACGGAACTGCCCCACGGCACCGCGCGGGCGGAATCCTGATAGAGACCATAGGTGATCGTTTCCAAGCCTTGCGACATCTTGCGTTGCGTCGGATTGGCCGCTCCGCTCAGCCCGCCGTCGAGCGCGGCCGTATAGGGCGCCGCGTTGGTGCAGGTTATGGTGATCGAGCCGGTGCCGTCGACCACGGCGCGCAAGACGCCGGTCGAGCCGAAATTGAGCGTCGCCGCGCTCACGGCGCAGATCGTGGCATTGTTGGCGGTCACCGTGAACGCCGCCGTGGTGGCATGGCTATTGCCGATGGTCGCGCAGTTTCCGACAGTCGAATACGCATAGGCGACCGAAGACTGCGTTCCCGTGAACGACGAGGAATAGACCCCCGCCGGCAAGGTCGGCTGGCCGGCCCAGACCTGGCCGAACACGGTCAGCGACGCGCTGCCGTTGCCACTCCCGTTGAGGGCGACGTCGACCGTGGGCGAGGGATAGGAGCCCGCGAAGCCCCAGAGATTGGAGCCCCAAACGCTCGCATAGGCGCCGTCCTGATAGAGATTGAAATTGAGCGCCGTCGCGCCGTTGACCAGAAAGCGCGGGCTGCCGCTGGTCGAACCGCCCGAGCCCACGTCGATATTGGGGCAGGTGCGCACCGTCGTGTTGGGGTTGCCGGTGCAGCTCGCCTGATAGGTCGTGGTGGACGTGAAGGTGGTGTTGGCGGCGAGGTTGATGCTGCCGAAATCGAGAGTCGCGATGGTGAAGCTACAGCTCTGCGCGAAGGCCGGACCGGCCCCGAAGGTGAAGCCGAGGCCGAGCGCAGCCGCGATCGCGCAACGCGCCCTCATCGCCGCCTCGCGGTCACAGGCAGGATAGCGGACCGATCACCACCTGACGATCCGCGACGGCGGCGTAGTCGAACGAGGCGTGACATTCGCCCTTCTCCAGGCTGACCGTGACCGCATTAGCATCTTTCAGCTCCTTGACGAAGGCACGACCGTCGTAACCCACCACGAAATCGGCATCCGTGCCGTCGAGCTTGCCCTTGGAGCCGACCGGCAGCGGCTTGCCATCGGCCCCGACCAGGACCACCACCGCCGCCTGCATGTTGGTCTTGGTCTTGAACGTCACCAGGACCCCGCTGCGGTCGGCCGGGGCGACCACCTCTTCGGTGGTTTCGATCTCGTCATTGACCCCCAGCCCTTTCGGGTCGACGGACACCTTGTTGCTGCCGTAGGCCCGCAGATTGGGAACCAGCAGCTTGCCGCTGCTGTTGGTTTCCCCGATCGGCCGATTTTCGTAAAGAACCGGAACGCCAGGCGTGCCGGTGTCGACGACGGCAAAGGAATCGTCGATCCGGTTGCTGGCAAAGAACCCGCCGCCCATCGCGGTGACCGCGCCGTCGACCTGGGCGACGCCGGTGACCACGTTGCCGTGCGACTGCTCGACGCCGGCCTGGACCGTCGCGACCGACGAGCGGTAGGACGCCGCCGCCGACCGTGCCGCCACGGCACCTTCGCTGTCCCGCACGCGCCAACCATAGCTGCCGGGCTGCGGCCCCAGCGGACGGCTGGCGTCGGTGGTGAGGCTGGTGCCGCTCTTGCTCGACGTCGCGCCGCTCGATATTGAGCCCGATTCGCCAATAGGCATCGATATTCCCGCAAAGGCTCCGTAGTTCTGCCGGTTCGACACGTCCGCGAAGGCGGTGACAAAAATTTGGGTCTGGGCAAATCCGGCGCGCGACCAGGCGACGCTCGCAAGATTGGAGGCCAGCCCCGAATCGGGCTCGATGTGCACGAAGCTCAAGCCCAGGCTCGAAAGGTCCGGCAGGCGAAATCCCGCCGTGATCCGGTCGATCGCCTTGGGCAAACCCGCCGCCATCACATTCGGAATGCTCCAATCGGTGAGCGAACTGGTCACCGGTGGTGCCGTCACCGAGGCCACGTCGTTGTATTTCATGAAGGTGCGGGTGCTGCTCACGCTGAGCGAGACGCCCCAGATTTTCGTCTCGAACGACAGATAGCTCTGCAGCCCGCTCTGCCCCTTGAACCAGCTCCCGGCCACGGCCGCCGAAAGGATGCCGAAATTTCCGGTGCGTGCCAGGGCGCCGGCGCCGCCGTTGTACAACCCCGCCACCTCCTCGGCATGACCTTCCAGCGTCAACCAGTCGTAGAGCCCGTGACGCACGCTCATCGAGGCAAATTCCTTGGCGACGTAATCGTTCGATTCGGTGCCATAGTGAATTCGCGGATACCCGGTCTCGACCGAGAAATAGGTCAGGTTCTCGCGCAGCAATTGCGGCGATGTATAGAACGGCAGCGTGGTCTCGACCTCGCGCCCGCTGGCGTCCCGCAACACCAGGCGCGCCTCGCCGCCGGCGATCAGCGGAAGATTGTTCACCTGGAACGGTCCCGGCGGCACCTCCTGCGTGTAGGTCTTGGAATTGTTCAGATAGACATCCAGCGTCGAAGGCACCGCCGCGCTGCCGGAAAACGAAGGCAACGGGGCGGTGATCAGATCCGAGCGCAGGCCAAAATTGCGTTGGGCCTGAAGGCCGCCGAAGCGAACGGAGCGCGTCCAGGCGAGCGCGCCGGAAATCGAATCGCCGGCCCGATAGGTGACGAGCGTCTCGGGATCGGAATACGCGAAGGAGGTGTCGAGCCGCAGCGCCGTCATGTCGCGGGTCGTGGTGGTGCCGAGAATACCGGTCTGCGTCAGCGACCCATAAGGACTGAAGACGCGGGCATCGAGCGACGCCGATCCGCCGCTGAAGGTCGCCCGTCGCGGGCTGAGACCGGACGTTTCCGATCCGAACAAGGTGTAGTTGACGACCGAGCCCCAGGAGGTGCTGACCGGCATATGGGCCGCGCTCCCCATGGCGTCGAATGTGCGGGCCACGCGTTGATTGTCGGTGAGATCGAAGGTGATCGATTGCGACGGCTCGTCGTATTTGAACTTGTCGCCCAGCAAGTCCTTGAGCACCACCACATCCTCCGGTGCCCCCGAGCCTGGAACCTTTACGCCGGCTTCGGTGAGCTCGGACCGGCGCGCCGCGATGTCGCCGTTGGGGAGCTGCAGAAAAGAGCCGAGCAATCCGGTCTTGTCGCCATTGATCAGGATATCGAGCTGCAGCGGCTGCGCGCCCTCGGTCGCGGCCGCCGCGATGCCGACCCACAGGCCGATCGCCGCAACAGCCGCAATTGCGAGAGAATTGCGGACATAGTGAGGGCGTGGGCGCGTTGGCATGTCGACAACGTCGCGTTCGCGCCCACGTTTGGCCTAGCGCTTGGCGTCGATCGGCCCGGCCTCGCTCAGCGCGGAGAGCGAGACCACCCCGCCGCCGCCGAAGCCTTTCGCGCTTGCCGGCACGTCGAAGCTCTTGCTGGAATGGCCAAGGACGTATCCGGCCAATCCCTCGCCGTAGTTCGCTATGGCGCCCTTGCCATCGGTGAACCTCAACTTGGCGAGGCGAATACGGCGATCGCCGTTATTGTTGACCACGATAGCGGGCTTGCCGGCGTGCTGTTGCAGGTCGAAGCTCAGCTTGGGCCCGGCAGCGTCCGGCACGGTGAAGAAGACCGGGATTGAATAGCGCAAGGCGATATTCACCGTCGCGGCCGATCCCGTGGATGCTACGGGCAGCTCGTCGATGAGCAGACGGTAGGATTCCTCCTTGACGACCGGCTCTTTGCTGGTGCGCACGATGCGCACCGTGTAGTCGATGTTCGGTCGCAGCGATGCCGCGGGCGGACTTGCCGCCACATCGTCGGTCGGCGTGAGCGAGTCCGCGCCGTCGACCTGCGTCCAACGAAAGATCCGAATCTGCGCATCCAACGGTTTTGTGCCTTCATTGCGCAGCTTCAAGGTCGACGTGGCTGCCGGTGCCGGCACTTCAACCAGCACCGGTGCCACCTGCAAGGACGCGGCGTGCAGCACTGCGCCATGCGACGCGAACAACACGGTCAGGCACCCCCCGACCAGGAAAGATCTCATAGACATGGCGCGTGCTCCTTGCATCAATAGGTGACGGTGACCGTGATTGTGTCC
>DATDGG010000412.1:0-5337 GCA_036522235.1 Xanthobacteraceae bacterium | reverse complement strand
AGAAATGCGCCACCTTGTGCGCCTCTTTCGGCAGCGTCTCGTCGTGGTATTTGAGCGCCGTGTCGGGGTCGAGCGAGAGATTGAACTGATCCTTCCAGCGGAACTCGAACCGCGCGCGGCTCAGCGCGTCGTCGCGCATCTGCGCGGCCGGGTGGCCCTTGGCGAGATCGGCGGCGTGGGCGGCGATCTTGTAGGCGATGACGCCGTCTTTCACGTCGTTGCGATCAGGCAGGCCGAGATGCTCCTTCGGCGTGACGTAGCAGAGCATGGCGGTGCCGAACCAGCCGATCATAGCGGCGCCGATCGCCGAGGTGATGTGGTCGTAGGCCGGCGCGATGTCGGTGACGAGGGGCCCGAGCGTATAGAACGGCGCCTCGCCGCATTCCTTGAGCTGCTTTTCCACATTGATCTTGATCTTATGCAGCGGCACGTGGCCGGGGCCCTCGATCATCACCTGGCAGCCTTTGGCCCAGGCCACCTTGGTCAGTTCGCCGAGCGTCTCGAGCTCGGCAAACTGGGCGCGGTCATTGGCGTCGCGGATCGAGCCGGGGCGCAAGCCGTCGCCGAGCGAGAACGAGACGTCGTATTTGCGCATCAAGTCGCAGATTTCATCGAAGCGCTCGTAGAGGAAGCTCTCCTTGTGATGCGCCAAGCACCACTTGGCCATGATCGAGCCGCCGCGCGACACGATGCCGGTGACGCGATTGGCGGTGAGATGGATGTAGGCGAGCCGCACGCCGGCATGGATGGTGAAATAGTCGACGCCCTGCTCGCATTGCTCGATCAAGGTGTCCTTGTAGCATTCCCAGTCGAGCTTGACCGGATCGCCGTTGACCTTCTCTAGCGCCTGATAGATCGGCACCGTGCCGATCGGCACCGGCGAGTTGCGGATGATCCACTCGCGCGTGTTGTGGATGTTGCGGCCGGTGGAGAGGTCCATGACGGTGTCGGCGCCCCAGCGGATCGCCCATACCATCTTCTCGACCTCCTCCTCGACCGAGGAGGTCACCGCCGAGTTGCCGATATTGGCGTTGATCTTGGTCAAAAAGTTGCGGCCGATCGCCATCGGCTCGAGCTCGCCATGATTGATGTTGGAGGGAATGATGGCGCGCCCGCGCGCGACCTCGCTGCGCACGAATTCGGGCGTCACGAACAGCGGCACGCTTGCGCCGAAGCTCTCGCCGTCGGCGCGCGCGGCCTCGGCGCAGTCGAGCATCTCTTTGCGGCCGAGATTTTCGCGCTCCGCGACATAGATCATCTCCTTGGTGATGACGCCGGCGCGCGCCCACTCCAGTTGCGTCGCCGGCTTGCCGTCGAGCGCGCGCAGCGGACGATGGGTGCTCGGAAAGTTCCGCGCCAGGTGCTTGCCGGTGACGTTGCCGTTGTCGACCGGCTTGATCGGGCGGCCCTCGTATTCCTCGACCCCGCCACGCTCGCGCACCCATTCGATGCGGGCGCGGGAAAGCCCTTTCTCGACGTCGATCGTGACTTCCGGATCAGTGTAGGGGCCGGAGGGATCGTAGACCGGCACCGGCGGCGCGCCGGCCGCCTCCGAGAGCGCGATCTCACGCAGCGGCACGCGCAGATCGGGCGCCGCCTGCGGGCGCGCATAGATCTTGCGCGAGCCTGACATGGCGCCGGTCGTCACTTTCGGCGTCGCGATGTCGGGGTCATGAATGTTCATCGTCTTCTCTCCCTTGAGGGGTTGGGGCGCCGCGAATGGTCAGCGCACATATCCGAAATAGCTCAGCACCAGTCCGAGAACGAGCACGGCCGCGACGCTCCCGGTCATGACATTCGCGTTCTTCAGAAGCCTGGTCCCGAACGGCTTGACCTGATCCGGAATGAGAACGCGCACCGTCCCGCGCACGAGCAGGAGCCAGCCCATCAGCGTGATGATCAGCCGCCAGTCGGCAACCCACACATTGTGGGTCAGCACGATCGCAAGCCCGATGGCAAAGTCAATCAAGCCGAGCAGGAAGAACAGCACGCGGCTATGCAGAAACTCCTGCGCCAGGGCGTCGAGCTCCTTGCGGTTGATCAGCATGGCGGCGCCGGCCAGCGCCATGAACGGACCCATGAGCTTCGCAAGGAAAATCGAGGTTGGCATGGAAATATGTCCTGTCCCTTCGCCGGCATGACCCGGATCAGGTTCAAAGGGTCTCCGCGGTGTCCTCTCGAGGCTCACGGGTCTTAAGAGTTGGTGAGCCCTTGAAGGCCGGGGCGGTCTCTCAGCTCCTTCCGGAGCTCCCCTCGGAACAGCCTTGATATTAGGGCGGCAGGCCTGTGTGTCAATGCGGTGCCGGGCCTGGGAGGCCGCCACCGCCTTGACTTGCGGTCGCGACCGGAGCCGAATCCGGCCACTCACGCCCGCAACCCGTCGCATAAAGCCAGAACGAGGAAGCGCCATGCGGTCATGCATCCCTGCCATCTCTCTCGCAGCTCTGTGTCTCGCCGCTATTTCGGCGCCCGTCGATGCCGCCACCATCGGCGGCACCGTCACCGGGCCGGACGGGGCGCCCCTCCGCGGCGCTTTCGTGCAGGCCCGCAACGCCGCGACCAAGATCACGGTCAGCGTCTTGTCCGACATGCAGGGGCACTATCAAGTGCCGGACCTCACCGCCGGCGACTACCGGCTGTCGATTCGGGCGCCCGGCTACAAGAGCGATCCCAAGAGCGGCATCAAGCTCACCGCCGAGCAGAATGCCTCCTACGATTTCGCCCTGCAGCGGGGATTGGTGCGCTGGAGCGATATTTCCTATGTGCAGGGTCAGAAACTGCTGCCGGACGTGCGCGGCAAGGAGCTCTTCTTCGCTCATTGCACCGCCTGCCATGGATTCGAATCGCGCATGGCGGCGGTCAAGCGCGACGCCGAAGGCTGGCGCGACCGCGTGAGCTACATGCGCGAGGCCATGGGCTTCTTCATCAACCGGCCGCAGCTGCAATTCACCGACCAGAAGGCGGACGATATCGCCTATTTCCTCAACTATGCGTTCGGCGAGGATTCGACCATGCCGCCTTCGCCGGCGAGCCTGCCGGGCTACAAGGAGACCGTACACCAGTTCAGCGATGAGGCGCTCAAGATCGTCTATGTGGAATACGAGATGCCGGGCCCGAACCGGATGCCCTGGAGCGCCTATCCGGACCGGGACGGCAAGTTCTGGATTCCCTATTACGGGCGCGCGAACAAGATCGGTGAGCTCAATCCGGAGAGCGGCGTCGTCACGGAGTATCCGGTGCCCAATCTCGGCACCGCCGCGATCCACTCCGCGGTGCCGGCGCCGGACGGCAGCGTCTGGCTCACCGAGCAGGGCTCGAACAAGCTCGGCAAGTGGGATCCCCATACGCAGAAGATCACCGAATATCAGGACGACTGGGGCAAGCACACGGCTCGCGTCGATGCCTACGGCCAGGTCTGGTCGACCGGCGGCCTGACCCGCTTCGATCCCAAGACCGAAGCGTTCACCCATATAGCAGATGTACCCAATGCCTATGGCATCACCTTGGACCCGGCCGGCAATGTCTGGTTCGCGGAGCTGCGGCGTGACGGTCGCATCGGCAAGGTCGATGCCAAGACCCTGGCTGTCACCAAATATCAGCCCCCGACCGCGACCGGCTTCCCGCGCCGCATCCAGGTCGATGCCGACGGCCTCATCTGGTTCGCCGAGTTCCAGGCCGGCAAGATCGGCCAGTTCGACCCGAAGACGGAGCGCTTCAAGGAATTTTCGCTGCCGGGCGAGAAGCCGACGCCCTACGCGCTCGGCGTCGATGCCGGCCACAAGGTCTGGTACTCGTCCGAATGGATGGACGTGCTCGGCCGGCTCGATCCGGCGACCGGAGAGGTCACCGAGTTCCCGATGCCGCACGCGGAAAACTCGATGCGCGAGTTCACCCTCGATACGAAAGGGCGGTTCTGGTACGGCTCGCCCGCAAACGACCGGGTCGGGTATTTCTATCTGCGATGATCGCGCTGACCCGCGGTGTTAGGCATGCGGTGGCCTCGTACTCCTTCTCCCCGTAGGGGAGAAGGGCGGGATGAGGGGGTTCCGGCGGAGCGATACCGAAACATCGTTACCCCCTCACCCCAACCCTCTCCCCTTCGGGGAGAGGGAGCGAAGCGCTGTGCCCACCTGACGTTTGGCGCCTTGCACGCATTGCTGGTCGCTTCGGCCACCCAACACGCGTCGGCCGCCGAGGACGAATTCTTCCGCGGCAAGACCGTCACGCTGGTCGTCGGATATTCGGTCGGCGGCGGCTATGATCAATATGCCCGGGCGCTGGCGCGCCATCTCGGCGGCCGCATTCCGGGCAATCCGACCGTGCTGGTGCAGAACATGCCGGGCGCCGCGAGCCTCACCGCGGTGCGTTATCTCGACGCCAGTGCGCCGAAGGACGGGACCGTGATCACGATGTTCGATCCGGGTCTCATCACCGAATCCCTCGCTGCGCCGGATCTCTTCAAGGTCCGTTTCTCGGACTATCAATGGATCGGCACCATGCTGCGCGACGTGCGCATCTGCTACGCCTGGGGCGCGACCGGCATCAGGACCTGGGACGACATGATGGCGCGCAAGGAGTTCCTGATCGGCACCACCGCCAAGGGTTCCAACGCCTATGTGAACGGCGCCATCCTGCGCAAGGTCTTCAATGCGCCGGTGCGGCAGATCGCCGGCTATCCGGGCAGCAACGAGCAGCGGCTCGCGCTCGAGCGCGGCGAGCTCGAAGGCAATTGCGGCTCGTGGAGCGCGATGCCGCAGGACTGGGTCCTGCGCGACAAGATCAATCCGCTGGTGCGCTTCGCGCGCACGCGCCCTGCCGACATGCCCGAGCGCGTTCCCTTCATCGAGGATCTGGCGACCACCTCCGCGCAGAAGGATATGCTCGCCGTGCTCGATGCTTCGGCGGAGCTTGGCCGACCCTTCATTGTCGCCAAGGCCGTCGCGCCCGAGCGGGTGAATGTGTTGCGGACGGCGTTCCGGGCCGCGCTCAACGACGCGGGCTTTCGGGCCGAGGCGCAGGCCCAATCCCTGCCGCTCGACCCGGTGCCGGGCGAGGAGGCGGCGGCGATCATCAAGCAGATCTATGCGGCGCCGCCCGAGCTCGCCCGCAAGGTCAAGGACGTGCTGGAGTAGCGGGAATGCGCGGGCGCGGCAGCCGAAAAAGTGTAGAATGAGGTCAAGAAACGAAAGGTGAGACTGCCATGGGAGATTTCCGCAGCTTTCAAACAGGCCGGCCTGCACCCGTGCTCTTCACTGCCTGCATCATTGTACTGACCTGGAAAGCATGGTGGAGAGCGGTACTGATTTCCCCCTCAGCCAGGGTGGCCAGAGCCAGAGC
>DATDGG010000411.1:0-6074 GCA_036522235.1 Xanthobacteraceae bacterium | reverse complement strand
CTGCGCGCCGCAGCCCTTTTGGCGCGCCCAGGATTGCGATAGCCTGCGGGCTGGTCACGGGGGACACCATGACGCTTCCCCGCCGCAGCTTTCTGCATCTGGCCGTGGCGGCCGCCGTAATCCCGGCCGCTTCGCGCATCGCGCGGGCGCAGAGCTATCCGACGCGGCCGATCAGCATGATCGTGCCCTATGCGGCGGGCGGCCCGCTCGATGTGATGGTGCGCATCGTGGCGGACGGGCTCAAGGGTCCGCTCGGCCAGACCATCGTGATCGAAAACGTCGCCGGAGCGGGCGGCAGCATCGGGGTCGGCCGCGCGGTGCGCGCCGCTCCCGACGGATATACGCTCAGCCCTGGCAATTGGAGCACGCATGTGGCGAACGGCGCCATCTATGCGCTTCCGTTTGATCTGCTCAAGGACCTCGATCCGGTTTCGCTGCTTCCGTTCGAGGCCAACGTAATCATCGCCCGGAAAGATTTTCCCGCCGACACGCTTGCCGAGCTGATCGCCTGGCTCAGGGCCAATCCCGACGAGGCTGCGGCCGGCACCAGCGGCGTCGGCGGCCCCTCCTACATGTCGGCCGCCTTTTTTCAGATCAGGACCGGCACGCGCTTTCGGCTCGTGCCCTATCGCGGCGCCGGCCCGGCCTTGCTGGATCTGGTGGCCGGGCAGCTGGACATCATGCTCACCGGCCCGGCCATCGCGTTGCCGCAGCTGCGCGCCGGCACCATCAAGGCCTACGCGGTCACCGCCAAGGAGCGCATCGCGGCGGCGAAGGAGATACCGACGACCGATGAGGCGGGACTCGCGGGATTCTACTTCTCGGCCTGGTCCGGACTGTGGGTTCCGCACGGAACCCCGCGTGAAGTCGTGGGCAAGTTGAGCGGCGCGGTGCGTGCTGCGCTCGCCGATCCCAGCGTGCGCCAGCGCCTTGCGGCGCTCGCGATCGAGGTTCCGCCTCCGGAGCGGCTTGGGCCGGAAACGCTCGCTTCCTTCCAGAAGGAAGAGATCGAAAAATGGTGGCCGATCATCAAGGCAGCGGGCATCAAGGGTGAATGAGTCTGGCTACTACCAGACGAGCCGCGCCGTGACCGCCTTCGGCACCCGTCCGGCGGCCGCGAAAATATCGCCGAGTGCCGCCGCATCGGGCGCGTCGCGTGCGCCGAGCTCTTCGGCATGGATGCCGCCGGTCACGAACAGGCAGTCGATGCCGAAGGCGGCCGCGCCTTCGAGGTCGGTCCGAACCGAATCGCCGATCGCCAACAGGCGTTCATGCCCGCCGCCGCCGCGCAGCGCGCGCGCGGTGTCGAGCGCCTGCTGGTAGATCGGACGATGCGGCTTGCCGGCATAGATCACCTCGCCGCCGGCCGCCGCATAGAGGTCGGCGATCGCGCCCGCGCAATAGACGAGCTGGTGGCCGCGCTCGACCACCAGGTCCGGGTTGGCGCACACCATCGTGAGGCCGCGTGCGCGCAGCTTTTCGATCAGCGCCGCATAGTCCTGCGGAGTCTCGACTGTGTCGTCGAACAGGCCTGAGCAGACCACGTAATTGGCGCGCTCCAGGGGAACGAGCGGCGTGTCGAGGCCCTCGAAGATCGGCACGTCGCGCGGCGGGCCGATATGAAAGGCGCTCTGGCCGGCGCGCCCCGCGATGATGGCGCGGGTGACGTCGCCGGAGGTGACGATCGCGTCATAGGCTTCGCGCGGAACCGCGAGGCGGTCGAGCAGGGTCATGACGAATTCGGCCGGCCGCGGCGCGTTGGTGATCAGGATGACGATCCCGCCCTGCGCGCGAAACCGCGCAAGCGCCGCGCCCGCATCCGCGAAGGCCGCCACGCCATTGTGCACGACGCCCCAGACGTCGCACAGCACGACATCGTAGTGGGATGCCAAGGTCGAGAAATGCGCGGTGAAGGGCGGCGGGGAAGGGGACATCAAGGGCTTGGTTAAGTGTCATCGCCGGGCATAGCCTGTTGGAAGACGGGCGTAAACGCCCTTGTGTCCCGGCGATCTCGACAAAGGAGGCACCGTGCCATCTCATCGAGACGGCCGGAACAAGTCCGGCCAGACAATGCAGGAGAGTCAACATCCGCGATCAGATGCGCCGGGCCACCACCCTGGTGAGACCGGCCGCCCGCAGACCTTTGTTGGCCTCGGGGCCGTTCCCGGCGCCTTTGGTCGCCTTGCCGGTCGCGGCCGCGGTGTTGTCGCGGGCCACCATGTCGTTCTGGTCGCCGATCCCTTGCAGCGCCTCGGCGCGCACCGGCCGCGGCGGCGAGAACAGGAATCCCTGGCCGAACTTCACGTCGTAGTCGAGCAGGTCGACCACCGTGCCTTCGCTTTCGATCTTCTCGGCGATGAGATCGATGCCGTAGCGGCCGAGCAGATCCGGCAGGTCGCCCGGATGGATATCGGCGCTGACGCCCCCGCGGTTGAGGATGAGGCCGGCGCGCACCTTGACGAAGCGGAAGCCGCGGCCCGCCAGCTCGCGCGGCTCGAGCCGCATGTCCGTCACATTGTCCAGGGAGAAATGGTAGCCGCAGGCGCGCAGCGCCGCCAGGCTCTCGGTCTCGATCGGGCCCGCGCCGCGCAAGCCTCCCTGGGTGAATTCGAGCACCAGCGAGGGGGCGATGGCGCGGTTGGCGTCGAGGAACTCGAGCAGCTGCGGAAACACCACGGCGTCGGTCAAGGTCGCGACCGAAAGATTGCAGAATACGCCGACCTCGCGGTTCTTGAGCAGCAGCCGGCGCAGCACCTGCACGCAGCGGAACACGACCAGATTGTCGATCTTCGGCATCAGGCCGCCGGCTTCCGCTTGCGAGATGAACTCGGCTGCCATCACCACGTCGCCGCTCTGGGTGCGCAGCCGCGACATCGCCTCGTAGAAGCGCACCTTGCGCTGCGGCAAGGTCACGATCGGCTGCAAATGCAGGTCGATGCGATTGGCCTCGATGGCGCTGCGCACGGCCGCCAGCATTTCGCGGCTCACGGCGCTGTCGGCTCCCAGGCGCTCGCGCGCGGTGATGGCCGACGCGATCGGGATGGCGGGGGCGGCGGCCGGCAGCGGGATGACGGTCGGGGATGGGGCAAGCGGTGCCGCAAACTGTATCGGGGCCGGGGCCTGCTCGCCCGCGATCGCCAGCTCGCTCGCAGCACGGCCCGCCGTGCTGGCTGCGACCGACACCGCCGCCGCCGGCTGGGCGAAACCTTCCGGGACGGACGCCTTCGGCTCGGGCCTGAGCAATTCAGTTCGAGGTGGCTCGCTCTTGGCCGGCTGCGCCCGCCTGAGGTCGGTCAGCAGGGCCTTGAGCACTTCAGCCTTGGGTGGTTCCGATTTGGGTGGCTCCGACTTGGGCGGTTCAGGCTTGAGCGGTTCAGGCCTGGGCGACTCAGCCTTCGGCGGTTCAGCCTTGGGCAGTTCAGGC
Source organism: Xanthobacteraceae bacterium (assembly GCA_036522235.1). Classification (GTDB taxonomy): domain Bacteria; phylum Pseudomonadota; class Alphaproteobacteria; order Rhizobiales; family Xanthobacteraceae; genus VAZQ01. The sequence goes on along the minus strand of DATDGG010000411.1, from coordinate 2,650 downwards.
CGAGGCGCTTCAAGCCTAGGCGCTTCGGGCTTGGGCGGTTCAAAGCCAGCGGGCTCAGGGTCGAACGATACGGACCTTGGCGGCTCAGGATTGGGCAGGAACGGCCTGAGCGGTTCAGGCTTGAGCGGCTCGAGCCTGGTCGCGACCGGCCTTAAGGGCTGCTGCGGCTCCCGCCGCGACCGCTCCACGTCGGTGAGCCGGGATTCATGGATGGCGACCGATTCGGCGAGCTGGTCGACCAGCGCGCCGAGCTCGCTGATCTCGAAGGCGAGCGGCTCGGTCGCGGCCTCGCCTTTGGCTAGGGATCGCTCCAGCTTGGCTTCGACCGCGGCCAGCCGGCGCCCGGTCTCGGCGAGCTGGCGGGCGATGTCGGCGCCGCTGCGGGACAGCTCGGCGAGCTGCGGGCCGACCACCGAGCGGATGTTCACCCGGGTCGATACCGCATTGTAGAGCGCAAGCGCCGTCAGCGCCGCGATGGCGACGATGATCGCTTCTGCGCCGGTGAAGCCGTAGGCGAAGTAAACCACCACCCCGGCCGAGGCCGCGATCACCGTCATGCAGGCAGCGACAAAGAGAGCACCGAGCCGCATGGATCTACCCAGGAATTTACATTTACACAGGGGTACATAGGGCGGCGAAACCGATTCGCTCACCTTAATCCATTACCAATCCTGTATGAGCGACCGAGGGCGCGCAAGCGATTCCGGGGAGTTAGTCGCTGCAATTTTTTTGGCAATAGGGCTAAGGCGCGTAAGCGGACGCTGGCCGCCGTCAGGCCACCGCCCTGATGACCCGCGCGACCCGCTCGAAAATATCGGCGATCTCGGCTTCGCTGACGATCAGCGGCGGCGTCAGCGCCAGGGTGTCCCCGGTGATGCGGATCATCAGGCTCTCGGCGTGGAAGGCCTTGGCCATGGCGTCATAGGCGCGGGCGCCGGCGGCGTCCGGGCGCGGCGCCAGGTCGATGCCGGCGGTGAGCCCGACGGTGCGGATGTCGAGCACATTGGGCAGGCCCTTGAGCCCCATGGCGGCCTGTCCCCACAGCGGCTCGAGCCGCCGCGCGCGGCCGAACAGGTCCTCCTCGCGATAGAGATCGAGCGCCGCCAGACCCGCCGCGCAGGCGAGCGGATGGGCCGAATAGGTGTAGCCATGGAACAGCTCGACGACATGCGCGGGCCCGCGCATGAAGGCCTCGTGGATCGGCGCCCGCACGATCACGCCGCCCATCGGTACGGTCCCGGAGGTGATGCCCTTGGCGAAGGTGATCATGTCGGGGACGACGCCATAGCGCTCGGCCGCGAACGCATGCCCGAGCCGGCCGAATCCGGTGATCACCTCGTCGAAGATGAGCAGCAGGCGATGCTTGTCGCAGATCGCGCGCAGCCGCTGCAGATAGCCTTTGGGCGGCGGCAGCACGCCGGTCGAGCCCGCCATCGGCTCGACGATCACCGCCGCGATGGTCGACGCGTCGTGCAGCGCCACGATGCGCTCGAGCTCGTCGGCGAGATGCGCGCCCCAATCCGGCTCGCCGATGGTGAAGGCCTGCTGCTCCCGATTATAGGTCGCCGGCAGATGGTCGACGCCGGCGATGAGCGTGCCGAAGAGCTTGCGGTTGCTGACGATGCCGCCGACCGAAATGCCGCCGAAGCCGACCCCGTGATAGCCACGCTCGCGGCCGATCAGGCGGGTGCGCGAGCCTTCGCCGCGGATATTGTGATAGGCGAGCGCGATCTTGAGCGCGGTATCGACCGCCTCGGAGCCCGAATTGCAGAAGAACACGTGATCGAGATCGGCGGGTGCGAGCGCGGCCACGCGCGTCGCCAGCGCGAAGGCTTGCGGATGGGCGAACTGAAAGGGCGGCGCATAGTCGAGGGCTGCGGCCTGCGCGGCGATCGCCGCGACGATCGGCTCGCGGCCATGGCCCGCATTGGTGCACCACAGACCCGCGGTGCCGTCGAGCACCGCGCGACCTTCGGGCGTATAATAGTGCATGCCCTTGGCGCGCGCGATCAGGCGCGGGGCGGCCTTGAAGGCGCGGTTGGGCGTGAACGGCAGCCAGAAGGCTTCGAGATCGTTGGGAGGAACGCTTGCTCTGCCCATCTGTGCCGCGGCCTGCGCCATGCTCGCTCCTTGCCGCTGCGTGAGGCGGCTGCTACCACCCTGACCCGTCGACAATGTAGACCAGTATGGCCGACAACCCCAACAAGACCGGCAAGGCGCAGAAGTCCAACAAGCCGAAGGCGCGGCTGCCGCGCGGGCTCGCCGACCGCGGTCCCGCCGAGATCGCCGCTACGCGCCGCATGCTCGACATCATCCGCGGCGTCTACGAGCGCTACGGGTTCGAGCCGGTGGAGACGCCGGCATTCGAATATACCGATGCGCTCGGCAAGTTCCTGCCCGACCAGGACCGGCCCAACGAAGGCGTGTTCTCGTTCCAGGACGACGACGAGCAATGGCTGTCGCTGCGCTACGACCTGACCGCGCCGCTCGCCCGCTATGTGGCGGAGAATTTCGACGCGCTGCCCAAGCCCTATCGCAGCTACCGGGCCGGCCTGGTGTTCCGCAACGAGAAGCCCGGCCCCGGCCGCTTCCGCCAGTTCATGCAGTTCGATGCCGACACGGTCGGCTCCGCCTCGCCCGCCGCCGACGC
>DATDGG010000410.1:0-10862 GCA_036522235.1 Xanthobacteraceae bacterium | reverse complement strand
GTGCGCTGCTCGAGCCGCTGCGCCTCCAGCAAACGGCCGGCGGCATTGAGCTCTCCGAGGCGTTGGCGCAGCTCGAGCTTGATGCCGGAGATCGCCTGCAGCAGGGTCGGGCGCGGCGTCACATAGTGCGAATTGGCGTAGACCTTGATGAAGTCGAGCTCGTCGGTCTTGTGGCCGGTGAGCGGATCGAACTCCTCGATCGATTCCACCTCGTCGCCGAACAGGTTCACCCGCCAGGCCCGGTCCTCGTAGTGGGCCGGGAAAATATCGACCGTGTCGCCGCGCACCCGGAACGCGCCGCGCGCGAAATCGCCGCCGATGCGCTTGTACTGCAACGCCACCAGGTCGGCGATGAGCTGCCGCTGGTTGATGCGCTCGCCGCGCTTGAGCGCGAAGGTCATGGCCGAATAGGTCTCGACCGAGCCGATGCCGTAGATGCACGACACCGAGGCCACGATGATCACGTCGTCGCGCTCGAGCAGCGCGCGCGTCGCCGAATGGCGCATGCGGTCGATCTGCTCGTTGATGGAGGATTCCTTCTCGATATAGGTGTCGGTGCGCGGCACATAGGCTTCGGGCTGGTAGTAGTCGTAATAGCTCACGAAATACTCGACCGCGTTGTCCGGGAAGAAGCTGCGAAACTCGCCGTAGAGCTGGGCGGCGAGCGTCTTGTTGGGCGCCATGATCAGCGCCGGACGCTGCGTGCGCTCGATCACCTTGGCCATGGTGAAGGTCTTGCCGGAGCCGGTGACGCCGAGCAGCACCTGGTTGCGGTCGTGCCGCTTGAGGCTCTCGACCAGCTGGTCGATGGCTTCCGGCTGGTCGCCCTTGGGATCGAAATCGGATTTGATCACCAGCGCGCGCCCGCCCTCGGACTTCTCCGGGCGCGGCGGCCGGTGCGGGACCCAGGGCGTCGCGCTGAACTCGCGCCGGCCTTCGCGCAGCAGCGCCTCGAGCGCCTGCGCGGTCGCAGCTACGCCGAGATTCTCGCCGTGCTTGCCGCGCCGGACGGCGGGCGCACCGGGAGTCTCGCCGGAGGGCGGCGTGTCGTCTTCAATGCCGAAGGTCCGGGCCAAGTCCGGGTCGAGCTCGCCGGGCGATACCGGGACCTTCGCCACGAAGCCGGTCTGCGGCGCCTCTTGGAATCCCTCCCGGGTCGAGCGCCGGGCCGTATGGGCCTTGGAGAAATCCGCGCGCCGGTCCCAGGAATTGTCGGGCGGCGGCTGCAGGCCGGTCGCCCCGCCGGTCTGCGACCCGATGCCGGCGGTGCCTTGGCGGATGCCCGGATTGAGCAATTGCTCCAGCGCCGGATCGGTCGGCGGCGCATCCGGCCGACTGGCCTTGGCGCGCGTCGGCTTGGCCGGGTCCTTCTTGGAATGCTTGGCCGGATCGCGCGTGGCCCTGGGGCGCGGCGCGTCGGGCGGGTCCGGATCGTTTGCCATCGCCCCCAATATGGGGCGCGCGCATCTTCAGGAAAAGCGGAATCCGATTTGAGTCACAAGGCGCCCGCCACGGGCTGCCTATCTGTTGATGAGCTTGAGCGGGGCGCACTCGACGCCGATGAGCTCGGTGTGGGCGATGACTTTGTAGAATTCCGGATAGCTTTGTGCCGGCACATAGTGCGTATCGAGGAACCCGGTCGCCGCCAGGTGCCGCACCATCGCATCGATGTCGCGATCGAGCGGCGTCGCCCACGACATTTCGATGAAGGCTTTGCCGCCCGGACCGGCGAGCGCGAAGCTCGCCTTCTGGCGGCCGCGGGTATCGTAGTAGAGGCGAACCGCGTTGATCAGGTCCACGCGGTCGCCATCCTCGCAGAGCCGCCAGTCTTTGCGGTAGATCCATGGTCCGATCGCATCGCGGGCATTGTCCACCCATCGCTGGTCGATGTCGGCGCGCGCCTGCAGCTCTTTCGGATCGTCGAGATCCGGCCGCGGCGGCCCGCCAAAGGCGCCGAGCAGCGGTTGGGTATCGAAGATGGTGCGCGCCTGTCCGGCCGTCGGCGATCCGTCGGCCGCGATCGGTTGATCGGGATCGAGCGGCAGTCGCTGCCCGCCGGGCCGCAACGCGACCCCCAACAGGAGCAGCACTGCCAGGATCAGCCCCGCGGCGCGCATCTTCTCGCGCATCGCCTATTGCGTTCTGGCGCGCCGCCGCGGGTCGGGCGCGTGGCAGACCGGCACCCCCAAGGCCTCCGCGACCGCCTGATATTCCGGCGAGGCGTCCGGATTGATCCCGCCGTCGTGCGCCAAGTTGGCCACCAGGCGGGCCACATTGTCCGGAAAGTCGCCCTTGAAGATGGCGCCACTCCCATGGACACGCTGCATCGCCTCGCGCACGCGACGGTCGGCCGGCGACCCAAAGGCTTTCTGCGCCAGATCGAGCCGCGCGCTGTCAGCCTGACCGCAGGTCCTGGTGCCGACACACGGGGCGATGCTGAGCCAGGCACCGGCATAATTGGTCGCCGCCGCGATGTAGCGGGCCTTGAGCGTCTCTTCGCAAGGATCGCCGTTCAACTCATCGGCGGCGTCGAGCACCGCCCGGCGCAGCGTGTCGCGCACCGAATCGTTGTCGCTCACAAACGAGCTCTCCAGCTTGAAGCGCGGGTCCGCGACGTCCACCCGATGGAAGGTCGGCACGCGCGGGTCGGGCTTGAGCACCGGCCGCTCGAGCAGCAGCCAGCGGGCGACAAAAAACGTGGCGACGCACATCGCCAGGGCCGCGCCGATGAACCGAAAGGTCCCCATGGATTGAGCCTCGCGCTAGGCGCCTCGCGCCGGTTGGGTGGGGCGAGGTTGTAGCGTCGCGTCGGTTAAACCGTGGCCATGGCCGGCCGCTCCCGCGGGCGAACTTCGCGGCCGTAGTTTCCCTGCCGTTAACGGGCGGTCACGTTTTTGGCGTCTGTCATAAAGCCGATACCGAATCGCTGGTATCCGGCCGTGATGAATCCCGTGCTGACCGAGGCGATCGGCACTGCCGGCGCCGTGCTGACGACGATTTGCTGGCTGCCGCAGGTGTGGAAAATCCTGCGCGAGCGCGACACAAGGGCGATCTCGTTCCCGGCCAATTTCGCGTGCGCGGTCGGGGTCGGCTGCTGGCTCGTCTACGGCGCCGCGCTGCCGGATTGGCCGCTGATCGGCTCGAGCACCGTCACGCTCGCCCTGATGCTGGTGATCCTGGCGCTGAAGCTGCGCCACGGGTGAGGGGCACCCCGACTGCGGCCCCCATCCTGAGGACGCGCTCTTGCGCGCGTCTCGAAGGATGGCCGCAAACTCGTGCCGTGCAGAAGGCCTTGGCGAAGCGGGCGCTCGCGGCCATGGTTCGAGACGCCGGCCTGCGGCCGGCTCCTCACCATGAGGGTCGAAGCGGCACTACGCCAGATGCGGAATCTTCGGGCGCTCGCCGCTGGCCTTGCCGGTGATCGGCGCCCGCGGCAGGTTGGCGCGGCCGCCCTCCATCACGAATGTGTAGTCGAGCGAGTACCAGGGGCCGGTGACATCGGGGGCCGGCGCCGGCTCGTTCTCGTGCCGGACATAGTTGCCGATGAGATGGCGGGTGACGCCGAACTGTACGTCGGTGTCGAGGAACTTGTCGTCATTGACATAGATCTGCGAGATCAGCGTCTTGAAGCCTTCCTTGACGGCGAGGAAGTGCAGATGGGCGGGGCGCATATTGTGCCGGCCCTGGGCGCGCAAGAGGTCGCCGACCGGCCCATCGATCGGGATCGGATAGCCGGCCGGCTTGACGCTGCGAAACGCGACATGGCCGTCGGCGTCGGTCACGAACTTGCCGCGCAGGTTCATGTCGGCCTGCACCGGGTCCTGGTTCTCGTAAAATCCTTCCGGCGAGGAATGCCAGACATCGACCTCGGCGCCGGCGACCGGCTTGCCGCCGCGGTCGCGGAACCAGGCATTGACGAACATCGCCGGGCCCGGCGTCGGCGAGCGCACGATCGAGCCGCCGTTCGGTGTCACCGGCGAGTGCATGCGCCAGAACGGCCCGAGCAGATTGGCGGACGTCTCGGTCTGGCCGTTGTCGCCGTTGTTGATGAGGCAGATCAGGGTCGAGAGGCCGAGCGAGCCCGACATCAGCACGGCTTCGTTGTGGGTTGCGTTGGTGTGTTGGCCGAGCGCCACGATATAGCCGATGGCGGCCTGGAACTCCTCCTCGGTCAGCTTCACCTCGCGGACGAGATCGTGCAGGTGGCGCACGAAGGCCGCCATGATCTCCTTGAACCGGGCATCAGGTGCGCGCTGCAGCTCCGCCAGCACCGCGGCGGTGACGTCGTTCTGGTTCTCGATGATCATGCGTGGCTCCGGCCCTGGGATGTCGGTGCCACCATTCAGGGAAAAGCAGCCCGTCGGTCAAGCCCGTGCGCGCAAAGCGGCGGTGCTGATTGGTGAGGGACAGAGCGTTTCACTCCCTCGCCCCGCAGGAGGGTGGGGAGAGGGGGCTATGATGATTCCGTATTGCACCGCCCGAGCCCCTCATCCCCCCTTCTCCCCGTCGGGGAGAAGGAGTGAGAGGCCCTTGCGTCCGTGACAAAGCAATGCCGTGCCTTACTGCGTGCTGATGAAGCCGGCGATCTTCCAGGCGTTGCCTTCCTTGGCGTAGCACAATTGCTCATTGCCGAGCGACAGTAACTGGTCGCTGGCCACATAGCCGGTCTTGCCGGAGGGCAGCACCACGCGGATGAAGTCGTTTCCCGCCACCGCGGCGGCCGGGGAGTCGTCCGGATAGACCCGCACCAGATAGAGGCCGAGCTTGTCGGTGACCGGGGCGTCCGGCTTCGCGGCCGCGTGCACCTCGACGCCGTCCTTCACCGGATAGCCCCAGTCGCCGGGATCGGTCTGGGTCGCCTTGGCGAGCGCCTCGGCGGCGTTCTCGTCGAAGGCCGGATCGGCCGGGGCGCAGAGCACGCCCTTGTGCTCCTGGTCGGCCTCGGCGGTAGGCTCCTTGGCGTATTCGGCGAGCGTGTTCCAGCCGGCGGCCGCGTCCTTGCCGTCCAGGCTGAGCGCCTTGGCGAGATTGTCGATGCCGGTCTTCTTCTTGTCGGCCGCGTCCTTCTCGCCGGCGACCAGGAAGAAGCTCGGCGCCACCAGCTTGGCGAGCGCGGCGCGGTCCTTCTTTTGCGCGATATCCCCGACCTGCTTGCGGAACGCCACGAAGCTCGGGTCGGCCAATGCCGTCGGCAGCTTGATGGTGACCGGCTTGTAAGGCTTGGGCGGCGCCAGCGCGGGAGCGGGCGGTTGCTGTCCCGGTGCCGGTGCCGGTGCGGGTTGCTGCGCCAGCGACGTGGCGGCGAGCGCGCCGGCGATCACGGCGGCGGCGAGGGCGGTCAGGCCAAATCGGTGGATGCGCATCTCGTTCTCCAGAGTTTGAGCTGTGGGTGAACAGCGAAATTAAAGCAAAACCGGGGCCGCGCCGCGCAATCGGGCGGCCGTCCGGGCACCGGAGCGGGTCGCGATTCCGGCCCGCATGGCCATACCCGAGACTAACACGCCGCCCGCCGCGGGGCTCCCCGGCCCGGGCGTCCCCTGCAAAAAAAGATCGCCTAGGAATGGAGGTATCGGGGGCGCGGTGCGGCACCGCGCCGGGCGTGATTGGAATCTCGTGCACAAAAAAGCGGCTCCAGCTCGGGGGCACCGAAGGCTGAAGCCGTGAAGGTCAACGCTCAAACGCAACGCAAACAGAGATACGCTGTCTCTGGACACGCGGTCATGACCGATACGCTGTCACGACGCTGTCTGTCAGGCTGTCAGGACGCTGTGTGTCAGGCACATGCGCGGCGTGTCAGGCAATGTCTATCCGGAGAGTGTTACACGGTCGTGACGTTGCGGGCGCCCGGCAACGCATTGACGCGCCTGCGATGGGTTTTTCCCATGCGATTTGTTTCATGCTTGTTTGCGTCGCAGCGTGACGCGAGCTGTCAATTTGTTCATATGCTCCTTACCAATTTGAAATGTTGATGCCTCACTGTCGACACGAGTCTGGCGATAGCTGTCGATGTTCGATGCCGTTCCGAGTCGATCGCATGTAACGGTCCGATGGACGATTAGTGATGAACGATTTGTTGATGAGGCGAAGAGCGAGAGATCGCCATGGCTCTTGATCCGCAGACGGAAGCGGCGCTTGCGCTGCACCGATTTGGCTTCGGCCCGCGCGCCGAGACGATCGCCAAGATTGCTTCGGATCCGCGCGGCGCCCTGCTGGCGGAGCTCGAACGTCCGGGCGCCGGCACGATCGACGATGCGAATTTGCTCACCAGCGCCGAGGCCGCGCAGGCGGGCCGCGATTTCCGCCAGGTCCGCAAGGCGGCGCGGCTGGCGGATCGCATCACCCGCGACGCCGATCAGCAGGCCGCCCGCCAGGCGGCGCGCAACAATCCCCCCTCCGGCCCCGACATGCCGTCTGCTCCCGACAAGCAGGGCGGCACCGACATGCAATCCGGCGCGGACATGAAATCCGGCGCCGGCGCGAAGGCCGCCGCCCCGCGCGATCCGGGCCCCGCCATTCCGCAGGAGATTTTGCTCGAAGAGGCCAAGGTCCGCCTGACCGCCGCGGCCACTGCCGATATCGGTTTTGCGGAGCGGCTGGTCTGGTTCTGGTCGAACCATTTCTGCGTTTCCGCGAGCAAGGGCGGCGGCGTCGCCGTGCTCTGCGGCGCCTATGAGCGCGAAGCGATCCGCCCGCATGTGCTCGGCCATTTTGCCGACATGCTGCTCGCGGTCGAGACCCACCCGGCGATGCTGCTCTATCTCGACAATGCCCGCTCGATCGGCCCCGATTCGACCGCGGGCCGCGCGGGCGGCAAGGGCCTCAACGAGAATCTCGCCCGCGAAATCCTCGAGCTGCATACGCTCGGCGTGCGCACCGTCTACAGCCAGGCCGACGTGACGCGCTTCGCCGATGTGATCACCGGCTGGACCATGGTGCCGCCGCGCGCCGAGCTGCCGCATGCCGGCGAGTTCAACTTCGATCCGCGCCTGCACCAGCCCGGACCCCAGAAGGTGATCGACAAGATCTATCCGGATACGGGTTTCGAGCAGGGCCGTGCGGTGCTGCTGATGCTGGCGCGCCATCCGGCGACCGCCCGGCATGTCACCACCAAGCTCGCGCGCCATTTCGTGGCCGACGATCCGCCGCTCGCGCTGGTCGACAAGCTCGCCAAGCGCTTTCTCGACACCCAGGGCAATCTCAAGGAAGTGGCCAAGACGCTGGTCACCGCGCCCGAAAGCTGGGCGTCGCCGCGCAAGCTCAAGCGGCCGGGCGAATGGATGATCGGCATGCTGCGCGCGACCGGCGGCGAAGCGGCCGACATGCGGCCGATCATGCAGGCGCAGAATCTCCTGGGCGAGCCGCTGTGGCGGCCGCCGGCGCCCAACGGCTTTGCCGACAAGGACGAGGCCTGGATCGACGGCATGGCGCAACGGCTCGACATCGCCACCCAGGCGGGCCGCCGGCTCGGCGATCGGCTCGACCCGAGGGCGGTGCTCGAAACAGCGCTCGGCCCGCTTTGCTCCGCGGATACCCGCCAGGCCATCAATCGCGCCGAGAGCCGGCCGCAGGCGCTGGCGCTGTTGTTCATGGCGCCGGAATTCCAACGCAGGTGATACGATGACCTTCGCTCCGCATGCACCCAGCCGCCGCGAATTGCTGATCGCCTCCGGAACTCTGTTCGCCTGGGCGTTTGCGCCCAAGCTCGCGCGCGCCGAGGGCCGCGATCCGCGGTTGCTCACCATCGTGCTGCGCGGCGCCCTCGATGGGCTCGCCGCGGTGGCGCCGGTCGGCGATCCGGACTGGATCGGCTTGCGCGGCGACAAGGCGCTGACCTTGAGCAGCGCGACCGCGGGACTGCCGCTCAATTCCTTTTTTGCCCTGAACCCGGCGATGCCGAATCTGCACCGGCTCTACACTTCCGGCGCCGCCACCATCGTGCACGCCGCCGCGACGCCTTACCGCGAGCGCTCGCATTTCGACGGGCAGGACGTGCTCGAGAGCGGCGTGTTGCGGCCGGGCGCATCGGAGACCGGCTGGCTCAACCGCGCGCTGTCGACGCTCGCGCCCGACACCCGCGCCGGCTCCGCCAAGCGCGATGCCTTCGCGGTCGGTCCGGTGACCCCGCTGGTGGCGCGCGGGCCGGCGCCGGTTCTGTCATGGACGCCGCCGCGCCTGCCGCCCGCCAATGACGACACGATGATGCGGCTCCTCGATCTCTATCGCCACACCGATCCGGCGCTCGCCCGCGCGCTCGAAGAGCGCATGGGCCTCGCCGCCATCGCCGGCGTCGGCGGCGCCAAGCCCGACAAGCCGCCGCCCGGCCCGGCCGCGCAGGTGCGCGCCTATTTCGCGGAATCGGCCGGCATGGCGGCGAAGTTCCTGGCGCAGCCCGACGGCCCGCGCATCGGCGCGCTCGCCTTCGACGGCTGGGACACCCACGCCGACGAGGGCGCCATGAACGGACGGCTGGCGGCGCTGCTCGGGGCGCTTGACGGCGCGCTCGCCGCCATCGAAACAAATATGGGGCCGGCCTGGCGCGACACCGTCGTGGTCGTGGTGACCGAGTTCGGCCGCACCGCCCGCATCAACGGCACCGACGGCACCGATCACGGCACTGCCACGGTCGCGCTGCTCGCCGGCGGCGCCCTCAAGGGTGGCCGCGTCATCACGGATTGGCCGGGGCTCAAGCCGGCGCAGCTGCGGGACGGCCGCGACCTCAAGCCGACCACCGACCTGCGCGCCGTGGTCAAGGGCCTCTTGCACGAGCATCTGCGCGTCGACGAGCGCGCGCTCGCCGCCACCGTGTTCCCCGACAGCGGCGCCGTAAAGCCGATGGCGGGGCTGCTGGCATAGATCAGAGGTCTGATCTCTGAGCATGTGACACGGGTTTCGCAGGCGCTCGACCCGTCTTACAATGCGGCATGCGTCGCGTTCATTCATGGTGGTTGCTGGTCGCCGCCGCGTCGTTGGCCGCGTCGAGCGCGTGGGGACAGTCCTATCCGACGCGTCCGGTGCGGGTGATCGTATCGGCGGCGGCGGGCGGGCCGAGCGACGTGATCGGGCGCATCGTGGCGCAGAAGCTCGGCGAGCGCCTCGGCCAGCAGTTCTATGTCGAGAACATCCCGGCCGGCGCCGGCAATGTTGCGGTCGGCATGGTGGCGAAAGCGGCGCCGGACGGCTACACGCTGCTGAGCCCAACCAGCGCCGTGGTCATCAATCCGAGCCTCTATGCCAGCCTGCCATACGATACGCTGCGGGACTTCGCGCCCGTCACCTTGGCGGCGGCCTCGCCGCATGTGCTGACCGTCAATCCGGCGCTGCCGGTCCGTAACGTGGCGGAGCTCATGGCGCTGGTGAAGGCCAATCCCGGGAAGTTCAGCTATGCATCGCCCGGCACCGGCACGACCGGCCAACTCGCCGGCGAACTGTTCAAGCTTTCGCTCGGGCTCGATCTTGTCCATGTGCCGTTCAACGGGGCGGCGCCGGCCGTGCTCTCCACCATCGGGGGCCACACGCCGATCATGTTCACTGCGCTGCCGTCGGCGGCCGCCAATATCAAGGACGGCAAGCTGCGCGCGCTCGCGGTGACGAGCGCGCAGCGCTATCCGGAATTTCCCGACGTGCCGACTTTGGCGGAGGCTGGCTTTCCCGACCAGGTCTCGCAGTTCATCGCCTGCATCCTGGCGCCGGGGGGAACGCCCAAGCCCATCATCGACAAGCTGCAGCAGGAGATCGCCCGGATGATCGTCCTGCCGGAGGTGAAGGAGCGCCTGGCCGCCATCGGCTTCACGCCGGTCGCCAATACGCCCGAGGCGTTCGCGGCCGAGCTCAAGGCCGAGGTCGCGCGCTGGGGCAAGGTCATTGCCGACGCGAAGATTCCGAAAATCGAGTGACTGGTCCCGGGATGGCCTGATGCGTATCGTCGATATCCGGGAGACGGCGGTCCCGTTGCGCTCCGCGCTCGCCAATTCAGGATTTGATTTCTCCGAGATGACCACCTCGGTGGTCGCGCTGATCACCGACGTGATGCGTGAGGGCCGCCCGGTCGTGGGCTTCGCCTTCAACTCCACCGGCCGCTATGCCTGCGGGGCGCCGATGCGCGAGCGCTTCATTCCGCGTCTCCTGCGCGCCGATCCGGCGACGCTCGTTGATCGCGACGGCGGAAATTTCGATCCCGGCAAGGTGCTGGCCTGCATGCTGCAGCGGGAGAAGTCCGGCGGCCACAGCGAGCGCTCGATCGCGATCGGCACCATCGAGGTCGCGCTCTGGGACGCTATGGCCAAGATCGCCGGCAAGCCGCTGCATCGCCTGCTGGCCGAGCGCTACAATGGCGGAAAGGTCGCGCGCGAGGTCTTCTGCTATGTGGGCGGCGGCTGGTACATGCCGGGCGCGACCATCGCGGATCTGCAGGACGAGATGCGGCGCCATCTCGATGCCGGCTACACGATGGTGAAGATGAAGGTCGGCGGCATGCCGCTCGCCGAGGATCTGCGCCGGCTCGAAGCGGTGCTCGCGGTGGTCGGCACGGGCGAGCGTCTGGCGGTCGACGCCAATTGCAAGTTCGCGCGCGCCGATGCGCTCGCCTACGCGCAGGCGCTGGCGCCCTATGGGCTGCGCTGGTTCGAGGAACCGTGCGACCCGCTCGATTTCGCGCTCATGGCGGAGATCGCGAGCGGCTATCCGGCGCCGCTCGCGAGCGGCGAGAATCTGTTCTCCACCGCGGACGTCGAGAACTTGGCGCGCTTCGGCGGCCTGCGCGCCGATCGCGACATCATCCAGGTCGACCCGCCGCAATCCTACGGCATCGCCCAATATGCCCGCACGCTCGCGATGCTCGAAGCCTATGGCTGGAAGCGCACGTC
>DATDGG010000409.1:0-3924 GCA_036522235.1 Xanthobacteraceae bacterium | reverse complement strand
CCGACCTGGTCGGCAAGATCGACGCCAAGAGCGGGCAGATCAGCCTGTTCAAGACGCCGACGCCCAACTCCAATCCGCGCCGCGGCTACATGGACGCGCAGGACCGGCTCTGGTTCACCGAATACCGCGCCAACAAGCTCGCCATGTTCGACACCAAGACGGAGAGGTTCACCGAATGGGCGCTGCCCACGGAATTCACCTATCCGTATGACGTGATGCCGGACAAGAACGGCGAGCTGTGGACGGCCGGAATGTCGACCGACCGCGTGGTGCGGCTCGATCCCAAGAGCGGCCAAGTCACCGAGTACCAATTGCCGCGCAACACCAATGTCCGCCGCGTCTTTGTCGACAATTCGACCAATCCGGTGACGTTCTGGGCCGGCGGCAATCACTCGGCCGAGATCGTCAGGGTCGAGCCGCTGGATTGAGCGCACGCGCGTCCAGGCGAAACGCTGCGGGCACGTAGGGGCGCCCGCGGGCAGGGCAGGACGGCCACAAGGGCCGCCCCTACGATCTGCGCAGGGCGCGACCGAGCGCATGACGGAACCGGCCTTGAAGCGAGGTGGCGGCGGGTTTAGGCTTGGCAAGATCCGACAAGCTTCAGCAAATCAGGTTCTCATTCAATGAGCTTCAATTCAAAGGGAAACGCCATGCGAATACGCAGCGCATTGCTTGCTTCGACGGCGGCGGGTGCCGCGGTTCTGTTTCAGCTCGGCCTCGCGCTCCCAGCGCAGGCGCAATCGGCCGCCGCCCTCACCGGCAAGATCTCCTCGGCCGCCGAGCCGGTCATGGAAGGCGTGGTGGTGAGCGCCAAGAAGGACGGCTCGACCATTACGGTGTCGGTCATCACCGACGACAAGGGCCAGTACAGCTTCCCGGCCGAGCGGCTCGAGCCGGGGCATTACACGCTCGGCGCCCGCGCCGTCGGCTACGACCTCGACGGCCCCAAGGCCGCCGACGTGACCGCCGGCCAGGCGACCATCGCCGACATCGCGCTCAAGCCCACCCGCAACCTGTCGAGCCAGCTCACCAATGCGGAATGGATGCTGAGCATGCCGGGCACCAATGAGCAGAAAGCGTTCCTGCTCAACTGCAACAGTTGCCACACCATCGAGCGCATCGTGCGGTCGACCCATGATGCCGACGAGTTCTCGCAGGTGTTTCAGCGCATGGGCGGCTACTACCCGGGCAGCGTGCCCCGCAAGCCGCAGCGGCTGGTGGGCGATGCGTTGCGCGCGGTCGGGAACACCGGCAAAGCCGCCGCCGATTATCTCGCCAGCATCAATCTGAGCCAGCACGACACCTGGAATTATGAGCTCAAGACCCTGCCGCGGCTGACCGGCAAGTCCACCCATGTGATCATCACGGAATACGACCTGCCGAACTCCCTGATCGAGCCGCATGACGTGATGCTCGATCGCCAGGGCACCGTCTGGTATTCCGATTTCGGCCAGATGTTTCTCGGCAAGATGGATGCCAAGACCGGCAAGGTCACGCAGTATCCGATCCCCGAAACCAAGAAGGGCTTTCCGGTCGGCACGCTCAATCTCGAGTTCGACAAGGATGACAATCCCTGGATCGGCGTTATGTACCAGGGCTCGATCGCCAAGTTCGACAAGAAGACCGAGACATTCCAGACCTGGTCGACGCCCAAGGAGTGGGACACCAATATGGATCAGCTCGGCCATCTCGCGCTGACGGGCACGCCGGTCGACAACAAGGTATGGATCAAGAATTCGGACGGCGGCAACATCTACCGGCTGGATCTGACCGACAACAAGTTCGAGAACCTCGGCGCGTTCAAGGATCCGCGCACCAGTAAGCGCATCGGCACCTATGGGCTGCATTCCGATTCGCAGAACAACATCTACCTGCTCGATTTCGCGGCCGGCAATATCGTCAAGGTCGACGCCAAGACCAAGCTGCCGACCGTCTACCTGACGCCGACCCCGAACTCGCGGCCGCGGCGCGGGCGCGTGGACGCGCAGGACCGGCTGTGGTTCGCGGAATACGAAGGTAACGCCATCGGCATGTTCGATCCCAAGACCGAGAAGATTTCGGAATGGAAGGTGCCGACCCCGTGGAGCGCGCCCTATGACGCGGAAGCGGGCCGCAACGGCGAGGCCTGGACCGGATCGATGCTGACCGATCGGGTGGCGCGTCTCGACATCAAGAGCGGCCAGTACACCGAATACCAGCTGCCGCACCCGACCAATATCCGGCGCGTCCATGTCGACGATTCCAAGAGTCCGGGCACGCTGTGGATCGGCAACAATCACGGCGCTTCGATCGTGAAGGTCGAGCCGCTCGATTGATGAATCAAAGCGGCGCCCCGACAGGGCGCCGCCAATACGCGAGCACGGTCCTCATTCAGCGCGGTCCTTTATCGGGACCGCGCTTTTATCATCTGCGGGGTCGAACCACTGGCGCGCCGACGACGGGCGTCGTCAGATCGCGCTGCCATACCGTGCCGCGATCGAACTGGATCACCGTGCCGTCCGGCGAGAACACGGCGCCCTGGTTCCAGCCTTCGGCCCAGATATGGCCCGACCAGTCCATCCAGGCGCGCGACGGCTCGCCGGCTTCGTTCAGGAGATTGAGATTCCAGCCATTCTGGGTGACGAAGGCCGATTGGCCGACAAGACCGTCGCGGCAGAGCGCCACGCAACGATAGGGTCCGGTCAGATTTACAGATTGTGCCGAAGCCGGCGTGGCAAACAGGGCGGCGCCCAGCGCCAGCAGGCTCCATCCGAATTTCATCGCGTGCCTCCTTTGTGTCGTTCTTGCGGGAAAACGTCCGATTGGCCGAGGATGAAAGTTGCCACCCGGTTTGCGGCGCGCGCGCCATGCCGGGGCTTGGGCGAGCCGCAGGTCGGGTTGAGGAAGGACGCGACCGGATCGTTCGTGCCGACGGCTTTGCAGAAATCCTGCCCGCGCACGCCGGCTGGCGCGGCGATGTCGGCGGTCGGCAAGGAAACGGAGGTTGCGTGAGCATCGCGCTCGTCCGCCGACAGTGCCGCGGCCGCGAGGACGTCGCGATCGGGCCGGTGCACGGCGGCGAGCGCCACGGTGGCGCCGATCGCCGTCGTCGCCACGACGAACGCCATGACGAGGCGCATGCCGCGGCGGCGGCGAGGGGAGGGGCACAGAATGCCGAATTCGGGATGAAAGGCGGGCCCGGCGGGCCAGTCCTGGCGAGAAGCGAACATCGGTCGATACTCCACCCGACGCCAGCCTTCCCCCAACGTTTTGAAGCCATCTTGGAGGCCCGCTGGCGGCGCCACAGGATTCAGCCGTTTAGTCGGGATCGCCCGCCAAAAGGTTCATCGGATTGCGCCTCTCGCCGACGAGCGTTACCGGCCTTATGCTCCTGCGAAACCTCCGAATGGGAGCTTTGATGCAACCAATGTACCGCCGCCCGCATATGTCGGCCGCGACGCTGGCGCTT
Organism: Xanthobacteraceae bacterium; assembly: GCA_036522235.1. Taxonomy (GTDB): domain Bacteria; phylum Pseudomonadota; class Alphaproteobacteria; order Rhizobiales; family Xanthobacteraceae; genus VAZQ01. Next base: position 476 of record DATDGG010000409.1, on the reverse strand, counting down.
CTGGCGCTCGCCGCCACGCTGCCGCTGCGGCACGGCTTCGCGGCCGACGATTTCGCCGGCGGCCGCCGCATTTTTCTGGAGAAGGCCGATTGCGCCTATTGCCACGGCTGGGCGGGCGACGGCGCCGGACAAGGGCAGTCGCCGGGCGGTGCCGCCAATCTGCGGGCGAGCCGGCTGAACCGGGATTCACTGATCATGGTGATTTCGTGCGGCATTCCGGGCCGCGCGATGCCGCATTTCGACGACCAAGCCTACACGGACAAGCGCTGCTACGGCATGACGGCGGCCGAGCTCGGCGAACGCGTACCGCCGTTTCCACCCAGCACAGCCTTGCCGCGGCGCGACGTGGAGCTGGTCGCCGACTACCTCATCGCCAAGATCATCGGCCGCGGGCCGATCACGCGCGAGGAGTGCGCGGAAACACTCGGGCCGCGCGTGCGGTCGTGCGACGAATATTCCGCCGCACCCTGACGTCA
>DATDGG010000408.1:0-23680 GCA_036522235.1 Xanthobacteraceae bacterium | reverse complement strand
GCCGATGGCTCGATGAACCAATGATTGCCCAGATCGTGATTGTAACCGACATTCCCGGTCAGGGCGATGCCGCGTGCGTCGAAATGTTGACCAAACATTCCGTGGTTGTTGTCGGAGGCCTCGTTTTGGTAGAAGTCCCAGCGCACTTGCCCGTCGACAAAAAAACCGCCGTTCGTGGCGGCGCCGTAAATACCGACAAAGGGAACCTGAAGGTTGTCGCGAAAGCTGGGCGGCGGATTGAGGCCGGGCGGAGTGGTGTCCTGCGTCCTCAGTCCCATATAGCCGACCGTCGAACCCGCGTGCAGATTCCAGCCATTCACATTCAACCTGGCAACGTCGGTGCCGATCTGAACGCCGGCGAAATCTTCCACGGTGCGCGTGTTGCAAGTGACGCTGCCGGGGACAGGCGCGCCAAACATGATGTTTCCGGCGGTTGCGGTCGCGCGGGAACTCATGTGGCCGCCGACACCGCGGGCCCACACGCCGCCGCCCTGCTGGTCCGGCTGCGGATTGGCCGGGCTGCCGATGAACGCCGACGACTGGGTCAAGAACGCCGTGTTCGCCGTATGAATGGAGGCGACCAGGGAGCTCACGGACGCCGATACGCCCGCAACAGCCGCGACCGCGGCGTTACCCCAGACGGGAGGCGGCGAGCCCAATCCGGCGGCGGTGCACTGAGCTTGGGCCGTCGACGCCGAAAAGACCAGCATGAGCGCCGCTGCGCCGGCGCCCAGTATGTCGCGTATCCGACTCTTAGCCTCTAAGCGGCAGGCCGATACCGTCGACCCGATGCCCACCCCGCGTTCGCTTGTCATTGTCGAAGCCCCACCTACACGGCGGTATCGCGCCACTCACTAGACAGACAGCCTCCAACAATCATATCAAAAGGACCACGATCATATCAAACAAACCACGCGCATGTTGATAGTTATATGACAGATGCGCTCCATAGAAGGCGTTTGGTTGATCGATTTCTGCTGCTTGTGATCTTTCCGCAACATTATTCAGGTTTAACCGCGCCCACGCAACTCAATAATGAGGTCATTCACAAGCCTGTAGCCAGGGTTCGATAGGATAAATAGCCATGCTGCGCCCCCTCATCGTTGTCAACAGCCAGCGACAACCTTGGAGCGCGCCTGCGAAAGATCTCTACGATCTGATCGGTGCTCGTCCGGATGACGATGCCGAGGAGCTGAAAATTGCATTCCGTAAAGCCGTCAAGGCGAACCACCCTGACCTCTATCCGGGTGATCCGTTTGCTCCGGTGCGGCTCAGTGGCGTTCTCCGTGCCTATGCCATCCTCCGCGATGCGCAGGAACGCGCGTCTTACGACAGTGCGCTGGCGTTCGAACGCGAGCAGCTTCGCCCAAAGCCAAAGCGCGCCCGCTTCGGCACGATGCACAACATCGCCTCCGAAGCGGTCATCGTTGCCGTCCTCGCGGTCGCACTGGGCGGGGGATACGTGCTGCTCGCGGACGCCTTGAAGGCGTCCGTCGAGGGCGTCACAGTGGTCGAGGTTACGCCGCGCCCACCGGCCGAGATCGGCGCCGTCCAACCTGCAGCGCCAAGGAGAACAGCCGAGCAAGAACGGCCGCGCGACAAGCTTGCGGGCGTCGAGGTCACGCGCATGGCGATTGCGCCGAGCGCGGCCGCGGTCGCTACCCCGAGTGCGGCTGCGGCCGCTACCCCGAGCACGGCTGCGGCCGCTACTCCGAGTGCGGCTGCGGCCGCTACGAAGAGTAGCGACGCCCTGGAAATTGCCAAGGCGGCCCCGAGCTTGCCCGAACGGGAAGTCGCCAAGGTCATCGAAGAGTCCGGACCTTCGATCGATCAGGTTGACGCGAAGGCCGCCACCAACCAACCTATGCAGACCGACGGCATTGCGCGGCCGCAACAGATTCACAATGTGGCGCCATCGGTTGGGGTCGAGCTTTCCTCCCTGGAAAACGACAAGAGCATTCCGAACTCGTCCTCATCTGACCCTGCGATCTCCGACCAGAAGCATCATATGAAGACACCTGATATAAAGACAGCCGATTTAAGGACGCCCGACATGAAGACGCCCGGAAAGCCGCGGGCGGTGGCGATACGGCAAACCATCAACCACGCGCCTGTCAAACAGGCATCGCTCGAAAGCAAAAGCGCGTCGGCTTGCTCTGAGTCTCAGTCCTGCTCGGGCAGGGCATCTCCTCTGCTCGGAGTTGGATTTTAGAGCCCGCTTATTGTTGCCGTTTTTTGGGGCTCACTGAGCGCGCCCAATTGGCAACAGTCCCAAGTACCCCCACGATTTGAAGGAACGAAATGATGTCGGTCGGTCTACGCAAGCGTGTGTTCGGAACTCTCCTCGCCGTCGGAGCCCTCGCCGCGGCGAGTGCCTTGGCGGAAACGCAGTCCCCTTCGGGAGCGATGGTCTACTTCATCAATCTAAAGGACGGCGACACCGTCACGAGTCCGTTCAAGGTCCAGTTTGGCCTTTCCGGTATGGGGGTCGCGCCTGTGAGTGTAGAGACGCCCAACACGGGGCATCACCACCTGATCATCGATACGCAACTCTCGCCTCAACAGATGAAGGAGCCGATACCAGCCGATGCGCAGCACCGACACTTCGGCGGCGGGCAGACCGAGGCGATGGTGACGCTGCCGCCCGGCCAGCACAGCTTGCAGCTCGTGCTTGGCGACTTCTCCCACATTCCACACAACCCGCCGGTGGTCTCGTCGGTGATTACGATTACGGTGAAGTAGTCGGGCGCGCTACCATCCGCGCAGGCGCGCCCGAATTGCGCGGAATCGTACGCTCGAAAGGCCGCCCGGTGATCTTGTCCACGGCCTAAAGGACCTCGACGCGGCTCGCCTGCGCTTGCGCCCCCGCCGGCGTGCGGGCTCCCGCCGGGAGCTGCAAGACCGTCGCGTGCTGGCCGGCGCGAAGATGCGTGAGCAGCACGATCTCGCCGTCGGGAAATTCGAACGCATCATGGTGCGTGCATTTATTGTCGGTGTTGACCTGCCGGAACCGGGCGACCTTGTGGGGGATCGGCCCCCGCCGTCGCCAGAAAAAGGCAAGCTGGAATCCGGTCGGCTCGCGCTCGACCTCGTTCTCAAAGCCGACCTCGGTACCGGGAAGCAGGCACACCGCCACCGCGGGTTCGTTGACCGCGGCAAGGCCGCGGGTCGTGGTGTTCCAAAACTGCCGCGTCACCAACCTGTCGCCGACCTTCGCGGCGCGCGAGGCGATCCCATGCAGACTGTAATCGCACATGGCAGAGGCGCTCCTGTTCAAGCTGCCCCCCGGGGGCGATCATATCATAACGAGCGCGGCCGGTTGAAGTTTCAGATGCCGCAAATCCGCCGATGCCGGCGCTGCAATGCGGCAGCGTATCGGCACGCCGGCTGCACATTCTTTTGGCAGTGCGCCGATGGCTGGGAGCCGCAGCCGCCTTCGGGGCGCCGCAGCGTGAGGATTGATCGGCCCACTGCGCTGCCTGCCTTGAACCAAAGTCGCGGCTCTGCCATTCTTGTCTTTGGGGGCGAACCGTGGAGGTCGTCACCATGTGTGACTACAGTCTGCACAACGTTGCCACCCGCCCGGCAGAGGTCGGGGACAAGCTCGTCACCGGAAAAATCGCCAACTCGTTGACCGGAGGGTTCTCACCGATCGGTGACCCGAACGTCGCCGTGTGTCTACGTCCCGGGACCGAGATCGCGTTCGACAACGACATCACGTTCGAGGGCGGCCCCGGCTTCCTGCGGACCTGGAGATCCGAGACGAGGCCCGGCGTCAAGGTTGCCCGGTTTCGGCAGATCGATACGGACAAGCCTTGCGTCCATCATGATGCGCTCGAGCTCCCCGACGGCGAGATTGTTCTGCTGACGCGCCTGGCGGAGGGCCAGCAGGCGACGGTCCTGCAGCTGCCTGCCTCAGGGCAGGGGGCGGGGGTGGCAACAGAGGAACGTCACCGCGACCCGGTCTCGGCGATCTAGCGCATGTCCCGGAAAAAGCCTGCCCCCGCGAAGGCGGGGGTGGATATCGGTTTTCCGAAAAGGACATGCGCCAGCGCAAAAAAAGCGGCGCCCATCCCGACCGATCCATTCGATCGGGACGGGCTCTAGCCGCAAGCGCCGACCGATCGCATTGGACTAAGAGGCAAGGCCGAGGCCGGCCCGTGTGACACCCATGCCTCAGCCGAGACGGTGATGACCGCCTCGGCCACGCTCGAATTCGCCGCGACGGAGCTGCGGCAAGAGGTGGAAATCTACCTGCAGCGAGTGGCGGGCTAAGAGCACAGGGCGATGCCTCGGAGGCCGTTGCCCTATCATATCTTGTTGGCGGCGGAGGCGCCTGGGCGTGCCGCCTCACGCTTCGTCATCATCAGCAGCCCTCGGCGCGGTCGGGCTGCTCCTCGCCAATACTGCCAGCGCGGTTCGATTGTGGATCGCAAGCTTCTGGTAGATCCGATGCAGATGCGCCTTGACGGTGCCGTCGGAAAGATAGAGTTTGCGCCCGATTTCTTTGTTCGACAGTGCTTCGCTGAGCAGATGAACGATTTGGGATTCGCGTTTGGTGAGTAAGGCCGACAGAGGGTCGAAGGGCTTCTCCGGGCTGCGCTTGTGGCCGTTTTTCAGTTCGGGGTCCCAAGATGCAATCGGCAGCAACCTCTGCCCGGATGCGACCTTGCGCAAACAACGCATCAGGAGCTGTGGCGTGCCGTCTTGGGGGATGACGCCGTATGCGCCTCCCGCAACAGCGGATACTCCCGCGGAATCTTCGAGAGACGGCGAGAGAAAGACAACCCGCGTGCGCAAGTGTTCCGAGTTGATCGAGGCTAGGACTTGGAGTCCGCTTGTCGGCGGGAGAGATATGTCGAGCAGCGCCAGGTCCGGAGACAAGTCACGAATCGACTCGATACAAGTCGTGCCGTCCAGGCAGCTCGCCACGACTTTGAAATCGCTGTCCGCGGCCAAGATGCTTTCTAGCCCGCGCACAATGAAAGGGCTGCGGTCTCCAATGACGACACGGACGCAACGCGTCACCGGTGAACTCCGAGGAGGACGACGTACTCAGGTACATGCCCGAATGAATTCCACCCCAGATGCTCCCCTAAGTTCAATTTGACCGAAACTGTGGCATTTTTTTGGGCTGAATTTGGCGACGGCTCTTGATTCATTCATTGCAAATACAGGATTCATCGCAAATACAAGTAGTGCGGTTTTACCTATCGCCAAAATGGCGGCCCGTCGCTGTTTGATTGACGGCGCAATTGTGACCGACGCACTCACGGCAGAAGCGGTAAGCCGTTAGGGCACGAATAGGTCCCTTGGCACCTACCCCCACGCGCCGGCAACACCGTTGGGCTACCACGAAATGCCATGTGGGCCAGACGCAAACAAAGTACAAGAATAGGAATTTCAGCTAGATAACAGATGGGCTGCGTCCTTTCGCGAGTTGGAGACGACCGCCATATGCCCAAGGAGTCAGCCAATGACTATGCTGAGGAGCCGCCGCGTCGGGAGCTCTCGGAGCGGCTGGCGGTGCGGCTTATGGTCATCGCGGAGCAGTGTGAGGACCCTGCGACCCAGTACAGGTTGAGGGAGCTCGTCGATCAGTATCATTCGTCGCGCATCCAGCTCGATCAAGCCTATGCCGAGCTTAATATCGTGCAGGATTTCATTCCTGCCGGAAGCTCCAATCGCCCGGGCAAAAGGCTCGTGCCGACCGCCATCACCATTCACAACACCGACGCCGGAGATGTGGGTGCGGACGCGGCCGCGCACGCCAAGTACCAAAAGAGCGCCGATGCCCGCAAGCGCAAGGTCTCCTGGCACTTCACGGTCGATGACCAAGGTGTCTATCAAAGCCTGCCGATCAACGAAATCGGCTGGCACACGGGCAAGACCAAGGGCGATGCAGCAAGCATTGGTATTGAAGTCTGCATGAACGCCGATCTCGATGCGCCGGCGGCGTACCGGCGGGCAGCCCTGTTGACGGCCGTTCTGGCCCGCCAGAATGGAATCGACGTACCAAAAAGGATCTTTCAGCACTACGACTGGTCGAAGAGGAACTGTCCTCGCGTTTTGCGGGCTACGCCAGGCGGGTGGCAGGGTTTCCTCGCCCAGATAGAGGACTTTCGAGACAAACTGACGAGCGTTCCAGCGGCGACAATCGTGCCGAACAAGGTCCCCAATCACCACCTGCTCGACTAGCAGCGTTCGCTCAGACGGGCCGCGAACGAATATGTCAAAAGACACAGCGCGGGCGCTCCCGCGTCCAACATTTCTGCGCCTTGGCCGTAGACCGAATCGCCGCTGGCCGCTTTCGAGTGGTTGGTTTCTTCTCAATGAGCGTGAGCGTTGGAGGCGAACTTGTTGTATTCGTCAACCTCGACGCCCGGAAAAGCCGCCCTGCAGTAAGCCCCACCTTGGTTGGAGACGCCACCAGGTCCCCTTGCTGAATCGGGGCGGCGGCTGGTCAACGAAAGCAAGGAGACACGCTCAGCCGCTATGTCGGACTCCCGACATTTGTATCCATGTTGGGCAACCGAGACGTTATGAAATTCTTAGTGTCATAATTGCAAAGTGCCGCTGTTAACCAATGGAATGCCCTTTTTGATCGAGCCTTCCTAACCGAGCGGGGCGGGGGAAGAGGTGCCTGAGAGCCAAAAGATTGCACGGATACGCGAGTGGCGCGCGCCCCTGGTGCTGGTGCTCATCTGCAGTGCAGGCGGGCTGACATCGGCTTGGTTGCTTGGCGCGGCAGGAGGCGATGGTTGGAGCCCGGGTGCCGGCGGAATCACTGTCGGCCTGGCAATGTTCAGCGTCGCCGGCCTCGGCGCCTTTGCTCGCATAGTGGGTGAGAAGAGACTGTTCAACGCCGCGCTCGACAACATGTCGCAAGGCTTGGCGATGTTCAACTCGGCCGGCAAGCTTGTCTTGTTCAACAGGCGATACGCCGAAATGTACGACGTGTCGGCGGAATGGTTGAGGGGAGGTCCCACCGTCGCCGACCTGCTCGCGCACCGCATGAAAACAGGAGGTTTTCGCGGTGATCCACAGGCGCGCATGGCGGAGCTCCTCGCCACGATGCGCGAGGGGAAGGTGATCAAGGAGATCAGAAAAGTCTCCGGCGGACGCGTCTACGCCATAGCGAACTGGCCGGCGCAAGGTGGCGGATGGGTCTCCACCCATGACGACATCACCGACCAGCGCCGCGAGGAGGAGGAGCGGACCCGTTTGGCGGCGCAGGAGGAGCGCCGCAAGGCGATCGACGTCGCGGTCGCGGATTTCCGTGCACGAGTTGAAGAGGTGCTCCAGTTTGTCGTCAATAACGGGATCTCGTTGCGTTCGACGGCCGAGGCATTGTTCGCCGCCTCGGAGAAGACCTCGAAGCGGGCGCAGCGCGCGGTAGAGACCTCGGGCGAAGCCTCGAGCAATGTCGGGGCGGCATCATCAGCGGCGGAGGAGTTGCTCACCTCGATCGGCGAGATCGGTCGCCAACTGGCACAGACCAGCGAGCTTGTCGGCCTCGCGCTCGGGGAAGCAGGTGCCACCAAAGACCAGATGGGAGACCTCGCCGAAGCGGCCCAGAAGATCGGGGACGTGGTCAAGCTGATCCAGGCCGTCGCCGGCCAGACCAACCTCCTCGCCTTGAACGCCACGATCGAGGCCGCGCGCGCCGGCGACTCCGGACGAGGCTTCGCAGTCGTCGCTGCCGAAGTGAAGTCGTTGGCGGTGCAGACCGCGAAGGCGACCGAGGAGGTCGGGCGGCACATCGCCGCCATTCAGAGCTCCACCAGTACCGCAGTCGAGGCGATCCGCAGCATCGCCACGCGGATGAGCGAGATCAGCGACTACACGGTGGCGGCTACCGCGGCGGTGCATCAGCAGGAGGCGGCAACCGGCCAGATCACGCGGAACGTTGCGGGTGCCGCCGCCGGCGCCAAGGAAACCGTCGCGGCGCTCGGCGTCGTGGCCGGGGCTGCAGGTGAGACCAATGTCTCAGCCGAAACCGTGCTGACTGCCTCGACCGCGCTTGAATTCGCGGCGACCCAGCTGCGGCAGGAGGTGGAAGTCTTTCTGCAGCGGATGGCGGCCTAGAGCACGACTTTGGTCAATCGGTCGCCCTGACGGCCTCCTGCTTGCCGAGATGATGCGGGATCGGGGGCACGGGCGCCCGGAGGCAAGCTTAACCGTTATGTCGGATTCCCAACATTATGCGTGTCGGGTCGAGGAGTCGGACAAACAAACAACGCTGCGTGCGATTAGCAGCTGCTTTACCACTTTGACGTACAATTTTGAACCGCCGGTGTTCGAGGAGGCAGCAGATGCTGACCCGATATCGCGAAGAGCGAAAGAGCCTGCGCCGTTTCACCCGCCGCTCCGCGACCGTCGCTTTCGGCGCGGGAAAGCCGTCGGTCGACTGCGTCATTTGGGACATGTCAGATGGCGGTGCCCGCTTGGCCGTCGCGCATCCATTGGCGGATTTACCGCATTACTTTACATTGGATGTGGTCAAGGACGGCAGCGTCAAAAGGCATTGCGAAGTCGTCTGGACAGATACGCGGTTTGTCGGCGTCAAGTTCACGGGCCCTGCGCCATGACCCTGACCCGGCTGGTGCTCATTCTGGTGCCGGGTCTTCTGATAGCCGACTACGAATTTGGAAATGGTCGTCTCGTTCACGCGGCGTCGTTGCAGGCCGCCGCGCTCGGATCCGAGTTAAACAGCGCTTTTTCCCAAATCGTTCGCCGCATTGCGCCCTATCGCTAACCAGGCAGAGCGTGCGTTCTGATTTTGATCCCTGAGCCGCGATCCAGGCTACTTCCGCCCACTCATGGTGCGGTAATGGGAGCGATGGCCGGGCCGTGGTATCCGGCCGGCTTCGCAAATGTTGGTGCCCTGGGCGCAGTAGTCGTTGCATCGGCCTGGCGGCATGGGCCCCGGGGCGCCGGTCCAGATGCTCATGTTGCAAACCTGCATGCAGCGGTCATAGCCGTCTCCGCAATCGAGGCCGGCGAGGGACGTGTAGGCCTGCGCCGCGGACGGACCGCCCGCCGCGATCGCCAGTCCGAGAACAAGGGCCGCCGAAGCAGAAACCAACATGCGGCTCATGAGCGCCTCCTTTTGCGGAATGGAAGTGAGGAACGTTTCGCGGCCGGGAATGCCGGCCGCGTCCCGGCGGTTCCTCGAAGAGCAGAGATCGGATGTCGGAGGCCGACAGCCGGATATCTTACCGAAGGGTGCGTTGCGGCTGCAAGTGCCGATGATTCCCAACTCATTAATTCGCTATCCGTGATTACCGATTGCTAACCCAAGCCCTATACGCGGCCTTAAATCCGGCGCCGCGATGATTTCGGCCGGAGGCAGTGGCCGTGAGCGCTTCGACCATCTCGTTCTGGCAGGCGGACCGAAACTGGTACATCCAGCAGCGGGTCCGGACGCTGTCCGACGCGGGCAGCGCCGCGCCGGTGGTTTCCGCCGTCGATCAATCCTCGGATGCAGCGCGCAGGGCCGACCAGCAGGCCGCGACGCAAGCCGGTGACGAGCTCAAGTCCGCGGCCATCAACGCGCTCGAATTGAGCGCGAGCGGCGGCTACACGTCGGACCTCACGAGCGCCGCTGCGCTCGAATTAAGCTCGGGCAGCGGCGACACGCCGAGCCGCACGGCCGCCGGAGGTCTGCTCAATCGCAAGGCGTGATCACTGATTCCTGTTCTCCGCCTCGCCTTGCGCTGCCTGCGTTCGGACAGCGTCGCCGTCGCCGAGCTGATAGCCGCCCCAGACCACGAGCTTGAGATCCGGGTTGATGTCGCCGCTGAGCACGCTGTTGTCGTTGTCGGAACCAACGACGGTCACGTCGATCCGCTTGGCGTGTCCCTCGTCGACCTGGAACACATAGGCGCTCTTCTTGTCGGCGCCCACGGCATCGCGCGGCACCAGCCAGCCGCGGAATTCGCCAACCGGGATCGCGGCGACGACGTTCTCGCCCGCGAGCGCACTGTCGCGCGGAACATCCATGAATGCCGGCACCAGCCGGGTCTTGGGATCGATGGCCGCGCCGACGCTGCGCACCGTCGCCTTGAACGGCTTGCGGCCCGACAGCGGCGATACGAGCCTCACCGGCAGACCGGGCTTCACTTTCTCGATGTCGGAGGGCTCGATGCCGACGGCGAGCCGCAGCTTGTCGGTCTGCGCCAAGGTCATCAGCGTCGCGCCGGCCGCGATCCGGTCGCCCTTGGCGACCGCGATCGCCACCACCACGCCGTCGAAGGGAGCCTCGAGAATCTCGCTCGGCTTGATCGCGCCCTGCTTCTCCAGCATCAGCTTGGTCAGTTGTGCGTCGGAGAGGGCCTTTTCAGCCACATCGAGCTGATCGGCGGTGGCGAGCTTGAGCTTCACCAGCTCGGCGGCGCGCGCCCGCGTTCCCTCGGCGAGCCGCAAGGCACTCTTGGCCTGCTCATAGGCGACGACCGCCGCCGGAGAAGCCCCGAAGTCCAGAAGCGGATCGCCCATTTTGAACTGCTCGCCGACCTCGACCAAGATGTCCGAAACCTGTCCGTCGCGCTGGAAGCTCTCGGTCTTGATGGTCTGCGGCAGGACGGTGCCGTGCCCGTGCACGATCTTCGGTATCGTGCCTTGCATCGGGTCGTCGACCTTGACGAGCGCCACGCCCTTGACCTGGGCCCAGGCGGGCGCGTGCAAAAAAATCGCAAGCCCGATCGCGACAGGCAGAAATCCGCGCAGCAACATTTGAGACGAATCCTTGCTGACCCCAATCCGTCCGCGAACCTAGCGACCGAGATTTCGCAGTGTTTCTCGGGAGCCATACAAATTTGTATGGAAAGGTGCGGTGCTGTCGGCCGCGGTTGCAGCAGAAGGGATGGGGGTTCGCCGGCAAGGAGTCGCGCAAGCGCTTTGTGAAACACCGGGGAAAATGCGCTAGGATCGCGCTGCAGCCGGCGCCCATGATCTGCGAGCCGCGGCGCCGAACATGCCCGGTGTATCGACTGTGTAAAAAAAGGCCGCAGGGGAGGTTTCCATGCATTGTCGCAGACTGATCGGTGTAACGGCGGGCGCGTTGCTGGCGGCGCTGGCGCTCAGTGCCGCACGGGCCGACGACGCGAAATATCCCGATTGGCGCGGCGCCTGGGGACGCTTCGTGGTGCGCGGGCTCGGCGGCCAGCCGTCATTCGATCAGACCAAGCCCTGGGGATTTGGCCAAGAGGCGCCGCTGACCGCGGAGTATCGGAAGATCCTGGAGGACAGCATCGCCGACCAGGCCAAAGGCGGGCAGGGCAATTTCGTCGAGCACGCCCAGTGCCTGCCGGCCGGCATGCCGTTCATGATGGTGGCGACGCGGCCGCTCGAATTCGTGGTCACACCCGACACCACCTATATCCTGGTCGGCGGCTCCGACCATTATCGGCGCATCTTCACCGACGGGCGCGACTGGCCGAAAGACATCGAGGCGAGCTATTCGGGCTATGCGATCGGGCATTGGATCGATGCCGACGGCAGCGGCCGCTACACCGTGCTGGAAGCGGAGACGCGCGGGCCCTTCAAGGGTCGCCGCGCCTACGACGCCTCGGGCCTGCCGCTGCACTACGACAACGAGTCAGTCTTCAAGGAGCGCTTCCACCAGGACAAGAGCGATCCCAACATCCTGCACGACGAGATCACCGTCATCGACCATGCGCTGACGCGGCCTTGGAGCGTGGACAAGAAATATGTGCGCCGCGTCGATCCGCATCCGGATTGGGTCGAGGCCTATTGCACCGAAGGCACCGCAATGGTCTTCGTCGGCAAGGAAGGTTACTACGTGAGCGCGGACGGCAACCTGATGCCGATCCGCAAGGACCAGCCGCCGCCGGACCTGAAATATTTCAAGCAAACACAGAAGTGACACCGCCTTCGCGGAGGCAGGGGATCGGCGCAGAGGAGCTCGAACCGGGAGGCTCATCATGGCATACCAAAGCGCGGCACTGGCACGGCTTGCGCCGCTGCTGACGGCACTGACCTTGATTGCCACGATGATGGCGATCGACGTGTCGACAATGGGCGGCGCGCGGGCGGACGACGAGGCGAAATATCCGAGCTGGAAGGGCCAGTGGATCGCCATCGTCACGCCGGGGCTCGAGGGCCGGCAATTCAAGTTCGATCCGACCAAGTCGCGTGGGCTCGCCCAAGGGGCGCCGCTCACCGCCGAATATCAGACGGTGCTGGCCGAGAGCCTGGCGGAGCAGGCCAAAGGCGGGCGCGGCAATTACCCGACCGCGCGTTGCCTGCCGGGCGGCATGCCGCGCATGATGGCGACGCAGGCGCAGGAATACATCATCACGCCGGAAACCACCTACATCCTGCTCGGTGGCGAAGACCCGGTGCGTCGCATCTATACCGACGGCCGCGACTGGCCCGGCGACATCGAGCCGACCTATCAGGGCTATGCGATCGGGGAGTGGCGCGATCCGGATGCGCAGGGCCGCTACACGCTGCTTGCAGTCGAGACGCGCGGCTTCAAGGGTCCGCGCGCCTATGACTCCTCGGGCCTGCCGCTCGCCTTCGACAATCAGTCGGTTTTCAAGGAGCGCTTTCATCTCGACAAGGCGGACATCCTGCATGACGAGATCACCGTCTACGACCACGCTTTGACGCGGCCCTGGAGCGTCGACAAGACCTTCCGGCGCAACCCCAATCCGCGTCCCAAATGGAACGAGACCTCCTGCGTCGAGGGCAACAACCAGGTCGTCATCGGCAAGGAGAACTATTTCCTCAGCGCCGACGGCAACCTGATGCCCACCAAGAAGGACCAACCGCCGCCGGACTTGAAGTACTTCAAGCCGCCATCGAAATGACGGCCGGCGGGCAAAGCGACCGCCGGCCAAGGCGCGCGCCGCATCAGCCGGTTGCCGGACGGCCTCGACAGATCGGCCGACAAGCCCGGCGCCTGAAGCGGATTCGCCGACAGCCCTGGTGGATCATGGACCAATGATCGAAGATTCATCGGCCTCGGGTGCGTCCGGTGGCAATTTCGGGGCGAAAGCCAGGCCCGCTGCAACAAGAGCCACCAGAATGAGGCCCGCGACGGCAAGAACCGCCCCGTCCGTGCCCATCTGCACCGCATCTTTCCAGTCCCAGTCGATTCCTGCACGCCTTGCAATAACTACTGGCCGCGGCAGAAGCTCCGATCGCATCGGCATAGCAATGCCCCTCAGGTCGCCGGCCAATACGGGACCGCGGCAGGTACGGATTTATTCCCGGGTTTGCCCAACTTTTTTGACGTTGATCGAAAGATCATCGCCCAAGGGCATCTCCGACCGACGAGCTCTTGAGGCCTCTCTATCCCTTTGACCTGATATTTGATTGTTGGGCGCCTCGGCGGCGCTGCCCTATTCTTAGGCAGCAGCAAAAAAACCATGCAGGAATCGCCCGCAAACGTCGCTTTTTTTCGCTGCAATTTTGCCGAATCCGCTCGCTCAAACGGGTCTAGGGGCTTGATTTACCGGCGATACGAAACAGTTCGTCGGCACCTCGCGCGGGAAATCGCGGCCGCCGCGACGGGGTGGCATGTCCATTGCACGTACCCCACCGGAGTTCACGTAAGCCGTTCGAGGGGGCAGCCGCCAAACCTTGCTTCAACCACGACTCGAAGGGGCTCACGCTCTCGGAACTCTGTTCCCTTAAGTCCAACCCCATTGGGAGGCATTGATGAAAGCTATCTTGAGTGCAACGTTCATGTCGGCCGTTCTGCTGGCTTCGGCCACAGGCGCTTTCGCGGCCGGGGGCTATATTCAGGCCTCGAGCGAGCAAGACCAAATCGCGCCAGACACCAAGCCCCACCTGGTGACGATGAACTCGACCGACGCCGCCAAGGGCCTCAAGAACGCCAACGGCGTGGTGACCCTCGATCAGACCGGCACCTACTTCACGATCGTCGGCGTGCAGGTCGGCAGCCGCGGCGGCACGGGCCTGGTCCGGCTCTGGTTCCAGACCAACGGCAAGGACGCCGACAACAGCAACTGCGAACAGATGGTTCCGACCGCCGAGTTCACCACCGTCATGATCTCGCAGGGCGTGGGCGAATATAAGAAGGGCGACAAGATCAATGCGATGTACTCCGGCTCCGCGCCGGGCATTGGCCTCGTCTACAAGAAGCCGGCCGGCGAGCCGGCGGTGCCGAGCGTGATCTTCTCGGCCTGGAAGATCGACTGAGCAGATCCGGCCTGAGAGCGTGATCCTCGCGAAGGTGCGGAGGCATATCCACCCTTCGGAAAAAGGATCACGCTCCTGTTCCAGATGTTTCGGTCGGGGCGCGGCAACGCGCCCCCTTCCGGCGTGCATTTTTTTGAGTTTGTGAAGGCGATATTGTGACGATGAAGTCGTGTCAGCGGCTGGTCGCGGCGGCTTCGAGTTGCCGGCTGACGGGCAGCAAGAATGACCGCGGTATTCGGCTCACACGACTGGCGCGATGGCAAGATTCGAGAGTGGCTGCTGCGCTTGCTGCGCTTTGCAGTCACCCGCAAGTCGTTGGACCAATCATCGGTGCTCGCCGTCGCGGATGAGCTCGACGCCGTGGGGCTGCGATCGCGCCTCGCGGCGCCGCGCTTTTTCTTGCGGACGAGCCGCGCGGTCTGCGGCGCGATACTCGCGAACGGGGAGGGCGAAGCCGTCCTGCGCGCCCATATCGCACGGATCGACGATCCGCGCTTGCGGCGAGCCTTCCAAGGCGCCGTCGGGCTGCGGACGGTAAGAGCGCAGCACGACGGCGCTAAGCCGAGACCGGGACCAGCCAAGCCGCGCGCCAAGGCGCGCCAAAAAGGTGAGCCTGTGCCGACCCCGCCGTGAGGCCCTCGAGACCTCTGAATTTGCACGCGGCTGGCCGCCTCCCTGCGCAGACGATCGAAATCTCGGCACTGTGATTAATAATTGTGCACATCTGCGCTCTTGTGCCACGTCAGCTCAAGCCCTCCGCAGCCTCCCTCTGAGAATCCGGCATTTCCCGGGCATTTTGGGGCGCCAGGGAAGTTGGCACGCTGTTTGATTCCCTGTCGACCGGCATTGCCCGCGGGGCCTGGACCTTCGCGCGCTCACGCTGCAACCGGGACCGCCTGTCGCCTGCAGGCCGGCCCTAAGGGGGGATCGAACCCATGAAGATTGTCATGGCTATCATCAAGCCATTCAAGCTCGACGAAGTCCGCGATGCTTTGACCGCGGCCGGGATGCACGGGATGACCGTCACCGAGGTCAAAGGATACGGACGCCAAAAGGGCCACACGGAAATCTACCGCGGCGCCGAATATGCGGTGAGCTTCCTGCCGAAGGTCAAGATCGAGGTGGCGGTCAGCGCCGACCAGGTCGAAAAGGCCGTCAGCGCCATCACCGGGGCGGCCAAGACCGGCCAGATTGGGGACGGCAAGATATTCGTGCTCAACCTCGAAAGCGCCGTGCGCATCCGCACCGGCGAAACCGATGCTGCGGCGATCTGAACCCGCACCTTCACGTCTTAAAGGGACAGGAGTTAAAACCATGACGTTCAAGAAGCCTACACGTGCGGGGCTCGTGGCTCTGATCTTCGGAGTCCTGCTCGGCCTCTGCCTCACCGTTTCCTCCTACACGCCGCTCCACGCGCAGGACCAGCCGGCGGCGGAAAATTCCGGGCCGGCCGTTGAGACGCTGCCCTGCGACTCGAAAGTCTACAAGGAATGCTCGCCCAATTCAGGCGACACCGCCTGGATGCTCACCTCGATGGCCATCGTGCTGATGATGACCGTCCCGGGCCTCGCCTTGTTCTACGGCGGCATGGTGCGCAAGAAGAACGTGGGCGACACCGTGATGACGAGCTTCGCCATCACCTGCCTGATCAGCATCCTATGGCTGTTCTTTACCTACAGCCTGGCATTCCGCGAGGGCGGTGATGTCTTCGGCACCGATATGGGCTGGTTCATCGGCGGGTTGGACCGTGCCGGGCTGCAGGGCATCATGAGCGATATCATGAACAACAAGGGTAATCCCAATACCCTCGCCCCGACGATCCCAGAATCCGTCTACTCGATGTTCCAGCTGACCTTCGCGATCATCACGGCCGCGCTGATCTTCGGCTCGACCGCGGAACGCATGAAGTTCTCGGCCATGCTGTGGTTTACCGGCCTGTGGGCGATCTTCGTCTACTCGCCGATCGCCCATTGGGTGTGGGGACCGGACGGCATGTTCAACAGCTCCAACCCGCACAGCTTCATCAACGTGCTGGATTTCGCCGGCGGCACCGTGGTGCACGTCAATTCGGGCACCGCCGGCCTGATGTGCGCGCTGATGCTCGGTAAACGCAAGGATACCGGACCCGCCCACAATATGATCCTCACCATGATCGGCGCCTCGCTGCTGTGGGTCGGCTGGTTCGGGTTCAATGCCGGCTCCGCGGTGAGCGCGGGCCTGCAGGCCGGCATGGCCATGCTGGTCACGCATACCGCAACCGCAACTGCGGGATTCACCTGGATGATCGTGGAGTGGATATTGAAGGGCAAGCCGACCGTGATCGGCATCTGCTCGGGTGCGGTCGCGGGTCTCGTCGCCATCACTCCGGCCTCCGGCTTCGTCGGTCCGCTGGGCTCTTTCTGGATCGGCGTTGCGGCGGGCATCGTCTGCTACTGGGGCTGCACTGGCCTCAAGCACATGTTCGGCTATGACGATGCGCTCGACACTTTCGGGGTGCACGGGGTCGGCGGAGCCGCCGGCGCGCTGCTCACCGGCGTGTTCGCGATCAACGAATACGGCGGCACGCCTGGCCTGATCGAGGGCAATTATATGCAGCCCGTCTACCAGGCGATCGGCGTCGGCACGGTGTTCATCTACGACGTCGTGGTCACGCTGATCCTGCTCAAGATCGTCGATATCTTCATCGGGCTGCGCGTGCCGGAAGAGGTCGAGCGCGAGGGCCTCGATCTCGCGCTGCACGGCGAGACCGTGCAGTAGCAAAGCGATAGCAACGACAACGGTTAGGGCGGATACCCGGCAACGCCCTTTCCGTCGAGAGGCCTCGGCTCACGCCGGGGCCTCTCACTTTTTTGGGGCACAAGCGCAGCGAACTACCGCTTTGAGCAAGCCCGACCTTTATTGCCGCAGTGCGTGCCCAAATTTTGAAGTGGACCGCGTCCGCGTCCTGATGTCAGCTTCCCGGCCAAGATTCGGGCCCCATCCAAAGCTGATTCGCATGTTGCTTCGCTTCGCCGCGCGGCTGTTCACTACGGCGCTGACCGGCGCGCTGTTCGTCACGATGGCGGCTGCCGCGCGCGCAGAGCCGAGCAACGAGCTCGCCGACATCGTCGAGCGCAATGTCGCCGGCGTGCTGGAGAGCGTGGGCGGCGTCGCCGTTGCGGTCCGGGCGCAGCGGCGTAGCTGGTTCTTCAACTACGGCCTGGCCGACCGCACCCGGCCGATCGCCTCGGATCTCGTGTTCAATCTCGGGTCGGTCGGCAAGGTCTTCGACGCCACGCTGCTGGCGCTTGCCGACCAACGCGGCGAGCTCCGCCTGGACGATCCGGTGGCCAAGCACGTGGTCGAGCTGCAACATGGCGGCGACGTGCGGACGATCACGTTACGGCAGCTCGCATCCCACACGTCGGGCTTCGTGCTGCCGCAGGACCATCCGCCCTGGCCGAAGCAGGCATTCACGCTGCCGCAATTCATTGCCGCACTCAACGCCTGGACCTCCGATAGAGACCATGCGCCCGGCAAGCAGATGATCTATTCGCACGCCGGCTTCGTGCTGATCCACCTGGCGCTGGAGCGCCGCTTCGGCATGCCGTTCGGCGAGCTGATGCGACAGCGCCTGCTCGCGCCGCTCGGCCTCGCCTCGACGACGCTGCCGGTCGCGTCCGCCGATGTGGAGGCAAACCCCCGCGGCGAGCTTCCCCGTGCGTTCGTGCGCCGCGCCGTGCAGGGCTATTTCTACGACGGCACGCCGGTCGGCACCCCCGGCGACCTGCAGGGCTATTACCGCTGGCTCGGAACCGGGCAGATGTACGCGTCGCCGCGCGACATGGCGGCGTTCCTGACTGCCAATCTCGGGAAGCTGCCGCATCAAGCGGAGCTCCAGGAGGCGATGCGGCGCAGCCAGCAAGGCGTGATTCCGATCGGCGAGGGCGTGGTGCAGGCGCTCGCCTGGGAGGTGCGCAAGGGCGACGAGGCGATCGTCGAAAAATACGGCGGCCTGGACAATGCCACGGCCTTCATCGCCCTGATGCCGGAGCGCGGGCTCGGCGTCGTCCTTCTGGGCAACCGCGGCAGCATGGCGCTGTCGGCGGCCGGCCACGCTGTCCTGCGCGAGCTCGCGCGGCGGCGATCTTAGCTCGAGCGATCTCAGCGCGCGTAGCGCTTGAAATAACGCAAGTCCGGCGGCGGCTGGTCCTTCTTGGCGGGCATCAATAGACCGTCGGCGCTGAGATAATAGACCTCCTTGCCGATGCCGACGTGAACGTTGCCCTCGTTGCAGACTGCGTGACCAAACCAGATCGGCTTGTCGGATTTGACGCGCCGGAACGTCTTCTCCACCAGCCATGGCCGGGTCAGCGCATGGTCGATGGTGGTGATGTCGTCGTGCAGCAGGTTGGCGTCGGCGCGGTCGAGATGGATGCGTTCCTTGATGACGGTCTCATTGTCGGCATGCAGCGGGATGCCGGTGGCGTCGAAGACGCGCGGGCCCTTGAGGCCGCGGGTCTCGACCTCGAGCGTGTCGAAGCGGCCGCTGCCGCTCTCATCGCGCCATTTGCCGATGGAATAGCCGAGATAAAGCGGAAATTCGGCCATGTCGGCGGGAAACTCGCGGCCGTCGGTATAGATGTGGCGATAGTGGTCGTGATCGCGGTCCATCAAAATGTACGTCGTGCCCGGCGTGACCACGATCTCGAACCGCGAATAGCCGATCATGACGCGCGGCATGCCGGGAGAAAGGCAAGCATAGGTCGGATCGATGCCTTGGCCGCCCTCCGTCATGTCGGCAAGGTTGGCGTCATAGAGGGCCTGATATTCGGGCGTCAGCGGCGGTTCCTGTCCGAGCGAGGGGGTGTTCTTGGCAGGCTTGCTGTCGTCCCAGCGCAGCCCTCCGGCGCCGCCGGCGAGAAGGCCGGCATTGCCGACGCGCTGCCATTGGCCCCCGAGGTCGGGATATTTCGAGTCGTCGAAGGCTTGCGCGACCGCAAGGGTGAAGGTGAATGTCGCCAAGAGCGTGATCGCACCGATCGAGTCGCGAAAGCGCATGATGTCCTCCCCTGCGGATGTGCCGCCCACCTGTTTGAATGCGAATGCCGAATGCGAACGTCGAATGCGAAGATCGTCGGCGCCAAGATCGTCGGCGCCAAGATCGGCGCAACAAGTGCGGCGCAACACGATCAGCCGCCGGCGCGGCGATGCTTGCTCGGCGCGCCGCGCTGCCCTTAAGCTACATCAGTCGCCCGGCCGCCAGGAAGAGGCGACTTCTGAAGCAGGGAGGATCATCATGTCCGAGCAGAGCACGCCGTCCCGTTCTCTCGTCCGCAAGCCGGGAAGAGCGTGGGGCGCAATGGCGCTGGCGGCCGCCGTGATGATCGGCGGCGGCGCGGCGGCCGCTGATGCGAAGTACCCGAGCTGGCCGGGCCAATGGAGCCGCGTCATCGTTCCGGGGGTCGGCGGCCAGGGCGCTTTCGACCAGACCAAGCCCTGGGGGCGCGGACAGCAAGCCCCGCTCACCGCGGAATATCAAAAGGTGTTTGAGGACAGCATGGCCGATCAGGCCAAGGGTGGGCTCGGCAACTACCCTTCCTCCCGCTGCCTGCCGAGCGGCATGCCGCGCATGATGTATTTCGGTTCGGAGGAATACATCATCACGCCGGAAGTCACGCATATCCTGGTGGGCGGCGGCGTCGATCACACGCGTCGGATCTTTACCGACGGACGCGACTGGCCCGCCGAGATCGAGCCGACCTTTGCGGGCTACTCCATCGGCCGCTGGATCGAGGAGAAGGGCAGCGGCACCTACGACGTGCTGCAGGTCGAGACGCGCGGCTTCAAGGGACCGCGCGCCTACGATGCCAGCGGTCTGCCGCTGCATTTCGACAATGCGTCGATCTTCAAGGAACGGTTTCATCTCGACCGCGACGATCCAAGCATTCTGCATGACGAGGTCACGGTGATCGACCACGCTTTGACGCGGCCGTGGAGCGTCGACCGCAGGTACAGGCACAATCCGGATCTGCGCGCGCAGTGGCCCGAGGGTTTCTGCGTCACCAGTAATGTCAATGTCGTGATCGGCAAGGAGAACTACATCCTGAGTGCCGATGGGCTCTTGATGCCGGCCAAGCGGGATCAGGCGCCGCCGGATTTGCGCTATTTCAAGCCGCCGCAGAAATGAGTGCGCGCGGCGCTCAACGCAGGCGGTACCCGGTGGCAGGCGTCGCGGTCTGGCAGGCGGGCCAGCGGGGGCGACTTCGTTCGAATTTCGCGGAACCTTGAGCGCGAAAGTCCGTTACCCACCATAGTGCCTGGCTTACGGGGCAGGTGGACGCCAATTCCCGAAATTTGCGCTTGCACGGGCGTCCAGGCATGCGCCTCGCGCGGTTCGACACTTCAAACATCATTTCAGGGAGTTACCCATGGCCAAGGGTCCGACGGCTCGCGACTTCGCCGAACACACAACCGAACGCGCCATGCAGATGGGAAACGAGGGAATGGACTGGATGCGCGTGATCGCCGAGCAAAGCCTCAACCTGAGCAAGGCTGCGCTCGAGGGCTATCTCGCAACCGCCCGCAAAACTGCCGATACCATGAACATCCAAGCGTCCGAGTTTCGTGAACGGTCGCTCTCGCTGGCGAATGAAGCGCTCTCGCACACGTTCGAGTTCGCCAACCAGGTCATGCACGTGAAAGACCCGCAGGAGGTCCTCCGGCTGCAGAGCGAGTTCCTGAGCCGGCAGGTGCACACGCTGGCGGAAAGGACCAACGAGCTCGGGCAGCTGGTGGCGCAGGGCGTCAACGCGGCATCGCGGACGGCGGCCGAGCAGATACGCAGCGCGGCGGAGTGAGCACGCGGCGAGCGGACTAGGTATATGTACGTACGTTCCGGCTGCCTGTCGCGAAGGCGACGGCGCCGGCTGGTTGCATCGCTCCGCAACGCCAAGCTAAGCGCTATGCTGGGCGTGCAGGACCGTCAGTGTGCGGGCGCATGTCTCGCGATTTGGGTTGCTCTGTTGGGTTGCTCTGGCGGTCTTTCGACACGGCCGCCGCGGCGCCCGTTTTTTGCTCGCATTTGCGGGACGACATTGAGGCTTAAGCAGGCTAAGTGATTGATCATAAATCCGTCGGGGCCTGAATTTCTCCGGGAAGCCACTAAAAAAACTCAAATCGGTCACCTGATGCTCGAGGTGACATGAACCTGTCATCTCACATACGGTAGTGGTCTCAGTCGTGGAAGTTGGCAGCCGGCGTCGGCCAGTCTCAGCGTCAGCCGCAAGTTGCCGTGAGCCGTAGGTTGCCGTCAGCCGATTCAACATCCGCGATTGTCAGCCAATCCAACCATCTCGATATCAAGGGGCCAGCCATGAAACGTGTTATCCTTGCCGTTGCGGTTTCGCTCTTCGCCATCGGTTCCGCATTCGCGGATACTTGCGAAAGCAAGGCGGTCGGAAAAGATGGCAAGCCGCTCGCCGGCGCCGCCAAGTCGAGCTTCCTCAAGAAGTGCAAGACCGATGCCTGCGCCGACAAGGCGGTCGGCTCCGACGGCAAGCCGCTGGCCGGCGCCGCCAAGGCGAGCTTCCTCAAGAAGTGCGAGGCGGACGCGTAAGCATCGCGGCAGCTCGGCCGTTAGAAGAAATTCAAAACCTGGTGACGCGGCGCGCTCGGCAAGACGCGCGCCGCGCCGCTGCCACTGGTGATCAGACCTCAGGCTTGCAATGACGTGGTGTGAAGTAAGCTTGCGTAAATGCCCGAAAGCAAAGAGAGAAGGTGATGACATGAGAAATCAGATTGTAGCCGTGATGTGCGCGGCTCTGGCCGGTGCCTTGGCGCTGCCAGGCCCGGCCTTCGCTCAGCAGAAGACCGTGAAGGCATGTCAGGACGAATGGCGCGCGAACAAGGACGCCAACCAAGCGGCCGGCGTCACCGAGAAGGCTTATGTCGACAAATGCCGCGCGGCCGGCGCCGCCGCAACCCCGGCGGCAGCACCTGCGACGACGCCTGCGGCAACGCCCGCCGCCAAGCCTGCGGCAGCGCCCGCCGTCAAGCCTGCGCCGTCTCCGGCGCCGACCATGGCGGCCCCGGCCACCAAGCCGTCTACGGCACCCGCAACCGCCGCGGCGGGAGCGAACGAGTTCGCCGCCGAGGCGCTGGCCAAGGCGCACTGCCCGACCGATACGATTGTCTGGGCCAATCTCAGCTCGAAGATCTATCACTTCAGCGGACACAAGGACTACGGCAACACCAAAGAAGGCGCGTATATGTGCGAGAAGGATGCCGTGGGGCAGGGGGTCCGGGCTGCGAAGAACGAAAAGCATCCTTGATGCGATGCGTCCTCGATGCAAGCATCCTTGATGCAAGCATCCTCGATGCGATGCATCCTCGACGGCGGCGGCGCGGTCCTGCGCCGCCGCGGGTCAGATGGCCTCAGTCGGCAACTCGAGCGTAGGAGCGCGGACCATGGGACTTCTTGACAGCTTGCTCGGCGGTTCGCTGAGCCAAATCGAGGCGGCGGCGGTGCCGGCCCTCATCTCGGCGGCGCTGGCGAAGACGAATCTCGGCGACATGCAGGGTCTCGTCAACCAGCTGCAGCAGGGCGGCCTCGGCAATCAGGTTCAGTCGTGGCTCGGCAACGGCGCCAACATGCCGGTCTCGCCGGACCAGCTGCGCGCCGCGCTCGGCAGCGATCAGATCAAGGAACTGGCGGCGCATTTCGGCGTGGCGCCCGATGCCGCGCTGAAGCTCTTGTCGGAGCATCTTCCCGGCGTCGTCGACAAGGCGAGCCCGAACGGCTCCCTGTAGGTCGCCAGGCGCTTTGGCGATTTTGGCGTCGCGGCGGCCGATGGGCTAGATTGCCGGGTAATTCCGGATTCGATCGCGGGATGTGCCCGAAGCCCAAGAGCCAGCGAATGAGCCAGCGATGAGCGAGAACGACTGGTCCGCCGAGGCGATCGAGCGGAAGCTGCGCGCCCTTGCCTCCGTGCTGGTGGACCCGGCCGCGACCGAGCACGAGAAGGCCAATGCGCAATCGCTCAAGGATCGCCTGGAGAAGCGGCTCGGCAGCGAGGCGCCCGCCGGAGCGGCACCGGCCGACATCCTGTTCCGGCTGGGCCGGGCGGTGAGAGGCATGAGGCAATCGACGGCCCCGCCCGCCCCCAAGGGTGACTGGACGGATCACGCCTTTCGGCTCGGCAGGCTGTTCCGTCGCGGGCTCAGGAAATAGCCGTCGCGGCGCGAATGGCCGACGCCATCCAGCGAGTAGAAATTGCGGCGTAGGGGCGCCCCTTAGCCCGTCGAAGACGGGCGTAAACGTCCTTATTCTTACTGAGTCAGAAAGTCGCGGGGTGGACACTAGGCGAATCAAGTATTGGCGGAGATTCACGGATCAGCACATTGGAGGCTGGGATGGATGTCCGGGCAAGCGACAGTGAATCGCGGTTTTCGGCCTATGTCGAGGGTCTTGTGAGCGTGATCGGGCATGCGGATCGGGCTGGTC
>DATDGG010000407.1:0-5629 GCA_036522235.1 Xanthobacteraceae bacterium | reverse complement strand
AAGGGTCACGAGAGGATCGAATGGGCAAAATTGTTGCAATCGGGTCGAGCGCCAAGGCCAAGGCGCCGGCCCACTCGCGCACCACCGACCGGCCATCGCGGTCCGACGCCGAGGATGCGGTGCGCACGCTCATTCGCTGGGCCGGCGACGACCCCGATCGCCAAGGCCTGGCGGGAACGCCCGCGCGCGTCGCCCGCGCCTACGAGGAGTGGTTCTCCGGCTACACGGAGGAACCGCGCGATTATCTGAGCCGTACCTTCGACGAGGTCGCGGGCTATGACGAGATGGTGGTGCTGCGCGACATAACCTTCGAATCCCATTGCGAGCATCACCTTGCCCCGATCATCGGCCGCGCCCATATCGGGTATCTGCCGCGCCACCGCGTGGTCGGGATTTCAAAGCTCGCGCGGCTGGTCGATGTCTATGCCCGCCGCCTGCAGATCCAGGAAAAGATGACCGCGGAAATCGCGTCCTGCCTCGATAGCGTGCTCAAGCCGTTCGGGGTCGCGGTGGTGATCGAGGCCGCGCACCAGTGCATGACCACGCGCGGCGTGCACAAGACGAACGTCACCATGGTGACGAGCCAGATGCTGGGCGTGTTCCGCAAGCGCGAGGAGACCCGGCAGGAGTTCCTGTCCGCCATCAGGCTGCGCGACGGAACGCACCCTTAAGGCACGGCACGCAATGACCCGCCCCAGCCGCATCGAAGGCTACGCCATCGTGTCGGCCGACGGCATGCTGGCGAACGCCACCGGCATCATGCCGGACGCGCTCAAGTTTCCGGCCGATCAACGCTTCTTCGCGCAGGGGCTCGACGGCGTCGCGGCGGTGGCGCATGGCGCCCATTCCCACGAGCAGCAGCCGCGCTCGCATCTGCGCCGCCGGCTGATCCTGACGCGGCGCGTCGCCGCCATCGCGCCCGATCCGTCGAATGACAAGGCGCTGCTCTGGAACCCAGCGGGCGCCTCGTTCGAGGACGCCTGGACGGCGCTCGGCGTCGGCGACGGAAGTCTGGCGGTCATCGGCGGCACGGACGTGTTCGGGATGTTCCTCCCCCGCTACGATGTTTTCTACCTCTCACACGCGCCCCACGTCCGGCTGCCGGGCGGCCGGCCGGTCTTTCCCGGCGTCCCGGCGCGCGCGCCCGACGCGGTGCTCGCGAGCCACGGCCTCGCGCCCGGCGCCGCGCAGGTGCTCGATGCGGCAAACGAGGTGAGCGTCGTCAGCTGGCGCCGCCAGGGCTCTGTCTCCGCTACATGATCCCTTTGCCCGACGGGAGGTGCTGGCCGGGCCTGGTCCCAGGACGCGCGCTCATGATTGAGCTTGCCCAGTGCGATGCTCGCCCCGCCTCCTCGGTTCGTGGTCGCCTGGAAAGACCGACTTCATCTCTCGCAAAAATCAATCGCCGGGACGAGTGTGATCCACTTCACATTTGGCAGCCTTTTCCTCGAATACAATTCACGTCTGATACTCCAATTCAAAACGGACACTTTGGCAGGTGGCAGATACCAGGCAAATCGCGAGCGCAGGCAAATGCACCTCGACGAGAACTCCATTCACGATCTAGTTGGCGCGATCTATGACCGTGTGGCCGATCCTGCATTGTGGCAGGACGCGCTCGTGCGATTGAGCGACGCCACGCGCTCGATCGGCGCGATGTTCATAGCTATGGATCGCGTGCGCCCCGTGCGGAGCCGGTACGTGCTCGGTCGTCTCGATCCCGATCTGATGCACGACTTTCTCGCCCGCCACGCTGGTGATGCCCCATGGGCGCAGGCCGCGAGCAGGGTGCCCCCGGGCGTGACGTTTTCGATAGATTCACTTGCGCCGGCGCGGGACGCCGAAAGAATGGTGGGCCTCTCGGTGTTTCGCACGCCCAAAATCGGACCAGTCGAAGCTGAGGAACTTCGACTGTCGTCGGTGGTGGCCCCGCAGTATCCCTTGATGCGATATCTGGTCAGTTCCGCAGCCGTTTGAACACTGAGCATTGTGCTCTCAATGCTGTCGTTCGAGAACTTGGCGCGTATCGAGTTGGAAGCCACGATGCAGAGCGGACTTATCACCATGCCGGATCCCGACAAGCGTGCGATCGTCATCGGCGCGAGCATGGGCGGCCTGCTAGCGGCTCGTGCCCTGGCCGACTACTACGGCGAAGTGACCTTAGTGGAACGCGATGCGCTCCCCGACGGGTATGAGCCCCGGAAAGGCGTTCCTCAAGGACGACATGTGCACGGCCTGCTTGCCCGGGGACGCGAGGTGCTTGAGCAGTTGTTTCCTGGCTTCACCGAAGAAATGGTCGCGCAAGGCGCTACCTCCGGCGACATCGTCGATAAAGTTCTTTGGTTCAACCACGGCTTCTATTTGTGCAACGCGCCCAGCAAACTACTCGGGCTCGCAATCAGCCGCCTGATGCTGGAGGGCAGCGTGCGGCGCCGGCTGCTGCAACTTCCAAACGTTCGATTTCGGGAGCGCTGTGCTGTATTGGAACCCACGTTCGATCGAGCACAGGGCCGCGTGACGGGTGTTCGGGTTCAATTCCAAGGCGGCTCGGGCGGGGCGCAGATGATGAACGCCGATCTCGTTGTCGATGCGGGCGGGCGAGGCTCATCCAGCCCAGCTTGGCTGGACGCGTTGGGCTACCCCAAGCCGCGGGAAGAGCTGATCAAGATCAACGTCGGCTACGCGACCCGGCAATACCGTCGGCTGCCAGAGCATTTGCGTGGAATGCATGGCGCCATCATCGCAGCTTGCCCGCCGGATTGGCGTTTTGGCGTTATTCTTTCGCAGGAAGGTGACCGCTGGATCGTGAGCTTGGGAGGCTACTTGGGCGACCACGCCCCGACGGACGATAACGGTTTTGTCGACTTCGCGCGCAGCTTGCAAAAGCCGGAGATATTCGAGGTTGTCAGGGACGCGGAGCCACTTTGCCCGCTCATGCCCTACCGGTTCAGTGCAAGCTTGCGCCGACACTACGAAGAGCTGTCCCGCCTTCCGGCGGGCTTTCTGGTGTTTGGCGATGCTTTATGCAGCTTCAATCCTATTTACGGTCAGGGGATGACCGTTACCTGCGTGGAATCGCTGGCCTTGCGCGAATGCCTGGCGGCCGGCACCCAGGAAATCGCCGAACGCTTCTTTCGGGCAGCCAGCAAGCTCATCGATATTCCGTGGCAAATTGCCGTGGGTAGCGATCTTCAACACCCGAGTGTTGAGGGGAAACGCACGACCCAGGTACGCTTCGTCAACTGGTATATCGCGAAACTCTATCGCGCCGCCCAAGATGATGCTGTGTTGGCCAGCAGGTTTCTGGAAGTGGCAAATCTGATGCGGCAACCTGCGGCGCTGCTCTATCCGCAGATCGCGTTTCGGGTGTGGAAACGAAATCTGGCGCCAGCCCGAGCGGTCACAATCCCCCGCCGAAGGACGACTTAGTCAGTTCCGCAAATGGAAATCCCTCCCAAAACCGCAGGCAAAGCGTAAAAGGCGAGCATGCAGCCAAAGCCGAGCGAAGCCTTCATGCCAAGGAATAGTGTTACCGTCTTTGATGGCCCTCCGGATCAAATCTTACACTCAATCATTCACAGAGAGACGGACGGGAGTGAGCGATGAGCCACGCCTCGTCGTTAGCAGAACGCACACTTTGGTGGTCAATCGTTTCCTAAGCCGTCCAATAACATGCGCATGGACGTCCACATTGCGCCATCAGGATGGACTTGAGAAGCAAGCTTCGCGCAAGTGAGGGCAACAACTACCGACGGAAGAAGATTATTTCGAAGACGATAGGCCCGCTTTGAGCAATAGCGCGGCGGCCCATGCGGTTCATTGCAATGTTGGCATTCAGCGCCGAAGTTACGATAATGACTGAAGCGCCAACCGCATGAGTGGGCCAAACTCACGGCTGACGAGACGCCTTCTCGATGTCTTCGGCAACCACCTGCGCCGGAAGGGAAAATCTGCTATTTGCAAGCGCCGGCTGCCATGCGGTTCGTCACGTCGGCGACAGATCGGACTTGCGCATCGGGGGCAGTCGCTCGGCGAGCCGGCGCACTGCCAGGTCCATGGGACGCTCGGCCATCAGCTGTTGCAACAATATGGCGGCATGGGCCGCGTCACGGTCGAGTATGGCGTAGGCCGCCAGATATGCTTGGCGCCAGGCGGGTGGCGCGTCGCTCGGCCAGGGCTGAAAGACGGTGATCGGCTCCGCGCGCCCCCGGACCATCAGCTGCCCAAGCGGGCGCAGCAGCACCGCGTCGCACCGCGCAGCTGCAGCCGGCCCGACACAGATCGCCGAGCCGAGCTCTTTGTTGCAAGCTTCGAGCCGCGCCGCCACGTTCACGGCATCGCCGTGAGCCGTGTAGTCGAGCTTGGATCGAATGCCGACGTCGCCGACTATTGTGGGCCCGGTCTCGATCCCGATACGCGTGCCGCCGAGTTCGATTGCGGCGGCAGGGGCGCGGCGGCGAAAGCCCTCGCTCCATGCCTGAATGGCGATCGCGCACTCGACGGCGCGTTGCGGATGATCCTCAAGGTCGAGCGGTGCATTGAAGAGAGCATGCACGGCGTCTCCAACGATCTTGTCGACCATGCCGCCGTGATTGATCACGATGTCGGCAACGCCCTCGAAATACTGGTCGAGCGTTGCGACCAGTTCCTCGGGGCCGGCGCGGTGCGTCGTTGCGGTAAAACCCTCGATGTCAGTGAACAGCGCGGTGACCTCACGCCGTTCGCCATTGAGCTTGACCAGTTCCGGTTGTTCGACGATGCGTCGGACGACCGCCGGCGCGAGATGCTGTTCGAGCCGATGGCGCACGAACGCCTCCCGCCGACGCGTCAACGAGTAGGCAGTGCCGGACGTCATCGTGAACACCAGCACGGCCGCAATGGAGGGGGTTAGCGGATCGAGGAGGCGATCCGCGAGCCCCGACACGGCGATCGCGGCGATCCAGAGAAGCGCGACCGCGGCAGTCAAGATCGCGGTGCCGGAGGCCGGCGACAAGGCGGCGCCAAGCACCACGGCAAGCACACAGATCACCAAAACCGTGAGGGGCTGCACGATTGGCGCGGCAGCCAGCGTGCGCGGCACGCGGCCGGCGAGCAACTGCTCGACTGCATCGGCCTGGATTTGCACCGAGGGTGTCAGCGGGTCCGCAGGTGTCTTGCGCAAGCCGCCGAGCTCCGGCGCGGAACCGCCAATCAGCACCAGCGCGCCCGCCAGCCGTCCGCCGTTAGCCCGTCCCTCGAGGACATCGACCGCGGATAGCGTGCGGGCAACCCGGCGCGGTGCTGCCACCGGCACGAGCCGGAGCAGCCCATCGCGCGATAGCGCAACCCGCCGGCTGCCGACCACCAGCGTCGGGGGCTCGCCTTCGACGACATAGCTCGAGGCACCGGATGCAAGGCGCAGCGCCTCGGCAGCCAGGCCGGGCATCAGGACGCGGCCGGCGGCAACGAAGATCGGAACCTGACGGATAGCTCCATCGGCACTACCAGGTAACGAGAGCGCGCCCAGCCCGCTCACCGCGGCGAGGAGTGGCGGCGGCGGCCCAATCGCGCCCGCGGCCTGCCACAAATCGTCGAACGGGAGGGACCCGCGACTTACGATCGCGGCACCCGGCAATGTGCCGCTGCGATC
>DATDGG010000406.1:0-2901 GCA_036522235.1 Xanthobacteraceae bacterium | reverse complement strand
TTCATGGACTATGACCTCGGCTACTTCGACCACCAGACATGCAGGCTCGAACCCCTCGAGAACCCCTTCGGAGCAAAAGTGTTACCCATGTCTCCGGTATGAAACGTAACCTATGTGTCCGGAACGGACCATCGATGCACTGGCGGGAGCGACGGGACTCGAACCCGCGACCTTCGGCGTGACAGGCCGACGCTCTAACCAACTGAGCTACGCCCCCGTGTGCGGGAGTGCTGCGGACTTAAATGTCGACCCCGCGCAAGTCAAGCTGAGCCGCCCGCGATCGACGCCGCGCGCCCGGCGGCGTGTGCCTCCCGTCGGGGTCCGCAGCCGACGCCGGGGGTGCGAGAAAGCGCCTAGCGGCGGTGGATTTCGCCGCTTCGCCCCACCTGAGGGCGAGAAAACCCCCGTATTTCGGTAACAAGTTGGGTACCAGTGCCAAAAAACCCACATATTTCGCTGGGAAGTCATGGCCAGACCCTATCCGAATCGTCTAATCCGACCGTGTGAGAAGTGGTTTTGGGCCACTTGCTGCAACCAGGAGGGCCAGCCATGGCAGCCAAGAAACCGGGCGCGCAAGCGACCGTGACACTGAAACATCTCGCCGCGAACATTTCGGAAACCCACGAGATGTCAAAAAAACAGACCGAGGCGGTGCTCGGCGATCTGGTCGGCTTGGTGACCAAGCACCTCAAGAAGGGGGACCGCATCCGTATCGGGGGCCTCGGAATTCTCGTGGTGCGTAAGCGCGCGGCGCGCGAAGGACGTAATCCCGCGACCGGAGAGACCATTCACATCAAGGCCAGCAAGAAGGTGGCCTTCCGTGCCGCCAAGGAGCTCAAGGAAGCGGTGATGTAGCGCCGAGCAAACGGCGAGCCGACTGATCAAGCCGAGCAAGAAGGTGGCATTCCGCGCCGCCAAGGAGCTCAGGGAGGCAGTCTGACAGGCTTCGCCCGCCTTCGCCCTCGGGCATCGGCGGGCGGCCTTCGCAATCCCACTAAGATCGCGATCCCACTAAGATCACGATCCCACTAAGATCGAATGTGAAACGACGGGTGGCTTGCCGAGCCGTAGCTGGCGGACGCAAGCGCCCGCCTTCGGGCTACGGCGCGGCAGCCTTCTCTCGCTTCGCGAGCGAAGGCTGGTGGGCGGTGACGGACTCGAACCGCCGACATCCTGCGTGTAAAGCAGGCGCTCTACCAGCTGAGCTAACCGCCCTCTTCGCAAATCTTTATCGCCGCTCTTTATCGCGGCCCCTGGCGGCGACGCAAGCGCGGACGATCCGGCAGTCTGACATGAAAACGGCGCCCTTGGGGGGCGCCGTTTTCGATTCACGGTCGGTGCATTGAAGCCTCAATGCGCGGTCAGCACCGAGGCCTCGTCCTCGACGGCGGGCTCCGCCACCGGGCCTTCGACCGGCTTGGCGGTTTCCTCGTCCCAGGTGATGGGCTCGGGCTTGCGCACCAGCGCGCGCGTGAGCACCTCGTCCATGCGCGAGACCGGGATGATATCGAGGCCCTTCTTGATGCTCTCGTTGATCTCGACCAGGTCCTTGGCGTTCTCCTCGGGGATCAGCACCGTCTTGATGCCGCCGCGGGCGGCGGCGAGCAGCTTCTCCTTGAGCCCGCCGATCGGCAGCACGCGGCCGCGCAACGTGATCTCGCCGGTCATGGCGACATCGCGGCGCACCGGGATGCCGGTCATCACCGACACGATGGCGGTGACCATGGCGACACCCGCCGACGGCCCGTCCTTAGGCGTAGCGCCTTCCGGCACGTGCACGTGGATGTCGCGCTTGTCGAAGCGCGGCGGCTCGATGCCGAAGGAGATCGCCCGCATGCGCACATAGGATGCCGCCGCCGAGATCGACTCCTTCATCACGTCGCGCAGGTTGCCGGTGACCGTCATGCGGCCCTTGCCGGGCATCATGGCGGCCTCGATCGTGAGCAGCTCGCCGCCCACGTCGGTCCAGGCGAGACCGGTGACCACGCCGATCTGATCCACGTCCTCGAGCTCGCCATAGCGGTACTTGGGTACGCCCAGGAAGTCCGCGAGATTGCCGGCCTCGACCTTCACCGCCTTCTTCTTGGTCATGGTGAGCTCCTTGACCGCTTTGCGGATCAAGGTCGAGAGCTCGCGCTCGAGGTTGCGCACGCCCGCCTCGCGCGTGTAGCGACGGATCAGGAGCAGGAGCGCCGCCTCGTCGATCGACCATTCCTTGGAATCGAGCCCGTGCTTGGCGATCGCGTGCGGGATCAGGTGCCGCCGCGCGATCTCCACTTTCTCGTCCTCGGTGTAGCCGGCGATGCGGATGATCTCCATGCGGTCCATCAAGGGCGGCGGAATGTTGAGCGTGTTCGCCGTGGTGATGAACATCACGTTGGAGAGATCGTAGTCGACCTCCAGGTAGTGGTCGTTGAAGGTGTGGTTCTGCTCGGGGTCGAGCACCTCGAGCAACGCCGATGACGGGTCGCCGCGGAAATCGGCACCCATCTTGTCGACCTCGTCGAGCAGGAACAGCGGGTTCGACGACTTGGCCTTGCGCATCGACTGGATGATCTTGCCGGGCATCGAGCCGATATAGGTGCGCCGGTGGCCGCGGATCTCGGCCTCGTCGCGCACGCCGCCGAGCGACACGCGCACGAACTCGCGGCCGGTCGTCTTGGCGATCGACTTGCCGAGCGAGGTCTTGCCGACGCCGGGCGGGCCGACCAGGCACAGAATCGGGCCGGTCAGCTTGTTGGCGCGCTGCTGCACCGCCAGGTACTCGACGATGCGCTCCTTGACCTTCTCCAGGCCGAAGTGATCGTTGTCGAGGATCTCCTGTGCCGCCTTGAGGTCCTTCTTGACCTTGGTCTTCTTGTTCCAGGGGATCGACAACAGCCAGTCCAGGTAGTTGCGCAC
>DATDGG010000405.1:0-13221 GCA_036522235.1 Xanthobacteraceae bacterium | reverse complement strand
AGATCCTCTTGGGCTTTTCCTACGAATCCGGCATGACCGTGCTGCATATCGATGATGTCGACCGGATCGGCATCGGCGGCGTCGTGGAGAAGGCGCGCGAGGTCGTCGGCGACGGCCCGACCTACATCTCGTTCGACGTCGACGGCCTCGATCCCGCCTTCACCCCCGGCACCGGCACGCCGGAGGCGGGGGGTCTAACTCCGCGCGAAGCCCAAGCCATCCTGCATGGCCTCAAAGGCATCGACATCATCGGCGGCGATGTGGTCGAGGTTGCTCCGCAATACGACCCGACCACCAACACAGCAATGGTCGGCGCGCAAATGCTGTTCGAAATCTTCTCGTTGATGGTCCTGGCCCCCAAATCCTCGCACCGTTGACTTCCAGCTTCGACGGATGCGCTACACCTCATGGGCATCGCGCCGGCCGCGCGCCTCTATGCGATCCATGCCTTCTCGAGCGGCGCGGCCAGTGCCGAGAGCACGACCTTCTCAATCCTGAAGGGGCTCGACTGGGCGGCGAGCAAGGGCGTGCGCGTCATCAATATGAGCTTCGCGGGTCCGCGCGATCCCTCGATGGAGCGGGCGCTCAAGAACGCGCACGACAAAGGCATCGTGCTGATTGCGGCCGCAGGCAATGCCGGACCGAAGTCGCCGCCGCTCTTTCCGGGCGCCGATCCCAACGTGATCGCGGTGACGGCGACCGACGCCAACGACAGGGTGTTCAACGGCGCCAATCGCGGCAAGTATATCGCGGTGGCTGCGCCCGGGGTCGACATCCTGGTGCCGGCGCCGGAGGGGGCCTATCAGCTCACCACCGGCACTTCCGTCTCCTCCGCCGAGGTCTCCGGCATCGCGGCGCTGCTGCTCGAGCGCAATCCCAATCTCACGCCCGAGGACATCCGCAAGATCCTGACCACGAGCGCCAAGCATCCGGGCACCAAGGATCGCGACGACGACTACGGCTCGGGCCTGGTCGATCCGTCCCGGGCGATCCAGGACGCCGGCGAGCTGAAGCCGGTCGGCCAGCCGGCGAAGCGGTAGGGCGGCGGGACATCTCAGGGTCACGGCGTATCTCAGGACAAGCTCGCCGCCGCGCTGTGCTACCTTTGCGCCTTCGGTCCTCCTCGACCGAGAGCCCTTACCTGCCGTCCGGGATGTGCTCGGAGTTGACGCGGCTCGATCGCCGGTACGATGAACATCCGTCGAGGCTCATCTGGAACATGTCAGCATCAGGGAGTAGATCATGATCAAGCATTCGCGCCGCGAATTCGGCGTTCTGACCGCCAGTGCCGTAGTGGGATTAGCCCTATCACTATCGCCGCAAGCCAAGGCCGCCGACGCCGTCGATTACAAA
The DNA here is from genome assembly GCA_036522235.1 of Xanthobacteraceae bacterium. GTDB lineage: Bacteria > Pseudomonadota > Alphaproteobacteria > Rhizobiales > Xanthobacteraceae > VAZQ01. The sequence continues at coordinate 11,868 of DATDGG010000405.1, read as the reverse complement.
GCCCTCTCCGCGCAACTGAAGGGGGGCGGATTCGTCATCCTGGTTCGACACGGTGCGACCTTCTCGGATCAGGCCGACACCAACCCGTGGGACCTCAGCGACATTTCCAAGCAGCGCCTGCTCAACGACAAGGGCAAGGAGCTGGCGCGAGCCTTCGGCGAGGCGCTGCGCGCCGCCGGCGTGCCGGTGGGGAAGGTGTATACGAGCAAGTTCAATCGCGCCTATCAGACCGCTCAGCTCGCCGGCTTTACCAATATCGAAACGACTTTCGACCTGAGCGAGGGCGGGCTCGTGGTGAGCCCGGACGAGAACGCACGGCGCACCAAGGCACTGCTCGCCCTGCTTGCGCAGGCGCCGGAAAAAGGCACGAACACGGTTCTCATCACCCACAAGCCCAATATCGGCGATGCGCTCGGCAAGGACTGGTGGGACGTAAAAGAGGGCGAGGCCTCGATCTTCAAGCCGGAGGGCGGCAAATACGCACTGCTCACGCGCGTGCAGATGGACGAATGGCCCAAGATCGCCGCGGCCGCGAAATGACGCAGTCAATCGGCGCGCGTGGGTCGCGCCCGCCGATTGCCGCGAGGCTCTGCTGCTCCTATGCCCGGCGGCCGACGTGCGCTGATCAATGCGTCGCCGCCGCCGTCGGAAATCCCTTGTTCAGCCAATCCACCAGGACCGCGGCGATGGCCTGATTGTTCTTCTCGAGCATCATCATGTGGCCGTTGCCGTGGATGCCGAGATCGGCGAGGTGGATGTGGCGGTTGGGCACGCCGGCCTGGGTCAAGTAGGCGGCCGTGCAGTGGTCGTAGCCTGAGTGATAGGAGGCCTCTGAAGTAACGATCAGCAGCGGCACCTTGGCGATATTGGGCAGCTTGCGGGCAGGCTCCTTCTGCAGCCAGCAACGCGCGAGCTCGGGGCCGTCGGCCTTGTCCTGGCGCACGAATTCCAAATTGGCGCCGCCGAGCGGGGGGTCGTAGACGATCGGCACCTCGCCGAGGCCAAAGGCCTTCTCGCGCGGACTGTCGGCAAACCATTCGGGCGCACCTTTGAACTCGAGCTCGTGCACCGGCGGTCCGTTCGGCTCGACCGCGACATTGGCCTTCACCAGGTTCGGCCGCGCGTCGGTGACCGGCCAGATGAAGGCGCCGGACTGCGAATGGGTGAGCAGGATCGCGGGTCCGATCTTGTCGAACAGCGCCACCAGCGCCGGCGGGTTGATTTCCTGCTGCTTGACGAAGTTCGAGAGCGAGGGGAATTGCGAGGCATAGAACTGGTCGAACGCCGCATCACCCGGCTTGCCCTCGCCTGGCCACTGCGTGTGCAGCTGCGCCTGCGGCCATTGCTTGAATCGCTCGGGCGCGACAAAGCGCTGGGTGAGCCGTTCGATATTGGCCCCCTGCACCGGGCCCTGCACCTGCGACCAGTTGGCGGCGCGCCCGCGCGCCACCTGATCGACCACGTAGACCGCGTAGCCGCGGCGCACGAAATATTGCGCCCAGCCTTCGCGGCCGTCCGGCGTGCCGGTGAAATTGGTGCCGGTCTGGCTGCCGCCGTGAACCATCACCACCGGATAAGGATGCCGCTGGCGCTGCGGGATCATGTACTCGACATACATCTGCCCGACCACCGGGCTGCCTTCGACCGAAGTGTCGATCTTGCCGCCGACGAAGAAATAGCTCGATTTGGCGAGCACCAGCGGGCCGCGCTCTTGCGCAGATGCCGGCAGTGCGCAGAGGAGGAGGAGGAGGATGGGTTTGGCCCTTGCGAAACCCATCGCCTTGGTCAAAATCAAGCGCAGTCTTCGCGACATTGTTTCCTCCCGTTTATTCGACTTTGTTTGACGCCCTGCAGCCCGGATGGAGCGCAGCGTAATCCGGGAAGGGTGTCCCGCATTACGCTTCGCTTCATGCGGGCTACGGCCCCGCCTCACGGAATCTTCTTCACCGGGGTGGGGTCGAGGTTGAACAGCCGCGCGGCGTTGCCGCCCAGGATGTTGCGCTTGGCGCCTTCCTTGAGGAACGGCAGGTCGTAGATGGTGCTCGGCAGGTCGAAATCCCAATGCGGATAGTCGGACGACCAGACGAGCTGCGTCTCCGCCTTGATCATCTTGAAGGTCGATTCCAGGATCGACAAATCCTGCGGCACCTCCATGGGCTGCGATGAGTAGAACATTTCCTGCATATATTCGCTCGGGCGGCGCTTGAGCGAGGGGCAGTCGGAGGTGCGCATCATGTAGGAATGGTCGAGCCGCTGCATCAGCGCATAGGCCCAGGTCAGGCCGCTCTCGATCCACATGACCTTGAGCTTGGGAAAGCGCTCGGGCAGGCCGTTGATGACCCAGTTGGTCATGTGCACCATGTTGAACCACATGAAGCCGAGCGAATGCACCGAGATGAAGCGGTTGGTGGTGGCAAGCGCCCGGTCGTCCCAGCTATAGGCGGCGTGGAACGAGATCGGCTTGCCCATCTCCTCGAGCAGCGCGTAGGTCCTCATATAGGCGTTGTCGTGCACCGGCTTGTAGCGCGGCGACGTCACCATGAAGCCGACCACGCCCTTGCGGTCGCCGAATTCCTTGACGGTCCGATAGGCGCCGTCGGGATCGTTGAACGGCAGATAGAGCATGGAGATCAGCCGCGGCTCGACGCCAAGGATGCGCTCGCAGAGCCAGCGATTGTAGGCCTGGCAGAGCGCCATCTCCATCTCGGGCTGCGGATGCAGGCCGAGAAACAGCATCGGGGTCGGGAACAGGCACGCATAGTCGACCCCCATGGCGTCCATCCAGTCCCGCGTCATGTGGACGTCGCGGTGCGCATCGGGCGGCGTCTTCTCCAGCCGCCGCAGGCCGGCGCGGGTGATGCGGCCGCCGCCGTCCTGATAGCCGACCTGGGAATTCATCATCGAGGCGCGGCCGCCGCGCTCGATATGGATCAAGGCGTCGCGCCGGATCACCGGGTTGTCGATATATTGAAAGACCTCCTTGTAGGATTCGTTCTCGTAGTGGTGCGAGTCGACGTCGACGATCAGGAAATCCTGGTAGTTGCGGGCATGCGCCTGCTGGGTCGCGTGCGCGAGCGAAGCCGTGGTCGAATAGCGATCGAAGGCGGGCGTGCGGACCTCGCTGCGGATGGTGTCCATGCGGCTTCTCCTCGGGGCGCCTCTTTAGCGTTGGAGCATGATCTTATCCGAAAACCGGCATCCACCCCGCCTACGCGAGGACAGGCTTTTTCGGGATCATGCTCTAAGTCACCACGAAAATATCGTCGCCGCGTTGCACCACGTCGAACTTGCGCAATTTCAGGCGGCGGTCGCCGACGCATTCGCCGGTCATGAGATCGTATTCGTAGCCGTGCCAGGGGCAGGCGAAATGCACCTCGGCGGAGAATTCCTGGCCCTGATAGGTCTTGTCCGCCGCGATGATATCAACCACCCGGTTGATGATCAGGCCCTCGCAGGCCGGCCCGCCGGCATGCACGCAATAATTGCTGTAGGCGTAGTAGGCACCGTCCTTGCAGAAAACGCCGATCTCCTTCTTGCCATCGACCACGATCCGCCGGTCGCCATCCTTGAGCTCGGACGCCTTGGCGACGAAGCATTCCGGCATTGCAACCTCTCCCGGCAACCTGCGATTTCGGAGCAAATGAATAGCATTTTTTCGGTGCTCCGGAAGCCATTTCGCAAGCCCCCGCCTGCGTGCCATCATGTGCCGCTGATTTGGATGGGGCTGGGACGGGACCATGACGACCCTGGTCACAGGCGCGGGCCTGATCGGGACGGAATTTGCTCGCTGCGCCCTGGCGCGCGGCGACGCGGTGGTGTTCGTCGATCCGGAGCCGCGGGCCGATTTCCTGCGCATGAAGCTCGGCAGCGGGAACTACACCCTGGCACGCCATGACGTGCGCGATCTCCCGGCCCTGCTCGCGGTCGCCAAGGCGCACCGGGTCGACACCCTGGTGCACACCGCCGGCCTCATCGGCCCGCGGGTGCAGGAATCGCTCAGCCTCGCCTTCGACATCAATCTCGGCGGCACCCGCAACGTGGCCGAGACCATGCGGCTCGCCGGCGTGCGGCGCCTGGTGCATATCAGCACGCTTGCGGTCTATGACCGCCGGCGCGAGACCGCGGTGACGGAGGCGATCGGCGAGGATTTTCCGCGCGGCGGGGCGCGCGGCTATGGCAACTTCAAGGGCGCCAAGGAGCTGATCCTCGAAGCCTATGCGGCCGCACACGGTTTCGAGCTGATCATGCTGCGGCCGGTGAACGTGTTCGGGCTCGGCCATTATTGGGCGGGATCGAGCGGCGGACGCAAGATGCACAATCTGATCGAGGCTGCGTTCGAGGGGCGTGTGGCGCGCATTCCGGCGTCCGAGACCGCGCCGTTCGAATATGTCTATGCCAAGGATGTGGGACGCGCCGTCGATCTCGCCGCCACGGTGCCGCTGCCGGCGGAGACGATCTTCAATATCGGCAACGGCTATGTGACCTCCTTCGCGGAGGTGCTGGAAGCCGTCCAGGCGCTGTTCCCGGCCATGACCTACGAGATCGAAGCCGGCGCCGCGCCGCCCGGGCGGCAAGCGCCGCTCGGGCGGCAAGCGCCGCTCGGGCACAATGCGCCGCTCGACATTTCGCGCGCCAAGCAGCATCTGCGATGGGAGCCGCGCTTCACCATCGCGGCCGCCTTTGCGGACTATCTCGCCGAGCTCAGGCAAGCCAAGGCGGCAGCATGATGCACCTCCTGCGCCTGCTCGTGTTCGCCGCGGCGCCTGCGCTCGGCGCGCTGCCGGCCGCAGCGCAGACCTACCCGGCCAAGCCAATCCGGGTGATCGTGTCGACCTCGCCGGGGGGCATCACCGATTTCGCGATCCGCATCCTGGGCGCCCATATCACGGCCAGGACCGGGGCGCCGGTGGTCATCGACAACCGGCCCGGCGCAAGCGGCAACATCGCCATGGAGGCGGTGGCGCGCGCGGCGCCCGACGGCTACACGCTCGGCTTCGCCAATACCGGCAACATCACCATCAGTCCGTTCCTGTTCGCCCACATGCCGTTCGATCCGCTCACCGACCTCGTTCCGATCGGGCCGGTCGGGACGGTGCCGCTGTTCCTGGTGATCAACAGCCGTCTGCCGGCCCGGACGCTCGCGGAATTCATCGCCTACGCCAGGGCCCATCCGGACACCGTCAACTATGCGGGCGCGGGCGCCGGCACGACGCCGGATCTGGCCGGTCTCGAATTCATCCGCCGCGCCGGGCTCAAGCTCGTGGTGGTTCCGTTCAAGGGCACCGCGCCTGCCACCACCGCGGTGGTGGCCGGCGACGTGCAGGCGACGTTCATCTCCATGGGACCACACATGGATTTTGTGCGCTCGGGCGCGTTGCGGGTGCTCGCCGCCGCCACGCCCAAACGCGAACCCTATATGCCGGATACGCCGACCTTTGCGGAGCTCGGATTTCCGGGCTTCGAGACCTCGACCTGGTTCTCGCTGTTCGCGCCCCGCGGAACGCCCGCCGAGATCGTCGATCAGCTCAACCTCTTTACCCGCACGGTGCACGACGATCCCGAAATGCAGCAGCGGCTCGATGCGAACTTCGTCGATCCGCTGGTCATGACGGCGAACGAATTCGCCGCGCTGGTCAAGGCGGACGCCGTCAAATGGGAACGCATCGTGCGCGAGACCGGGGCCAGGCTGGAGTGAGGTGGCACCCAACTCCCCCTGCAAGGGGGGGGACGACCCGCGAAGCGGGTCAGGTGGGGGTTACGCCTTCCCGCAAATTCGGAGTTTGCCGCGGAACCCTACCCGGCTCGCTGCGCGAGCCACCCTCCCCCTTTCAGGGGGAGGGATCCTCGCAGTCATCAGTTGCGCGGGGTTGACCAACGCCATCGCGACAATCCCCACGACCGGGAAAAGTGTCAGCTCGATCAGCGCCGGACTTTCCGGAAACCGCGGGTACACAGACCTTGCCGCCGGGGGTCTCGCTTGTAGAATCCGGAACGTCGCTCACGATCGTCCGGGAGAGAACGTGAACCGGCTTGCTTTCATCGCAATCGCCATGCTGGCGCCGCCGACGGCATGGGCGGCCGCGCCGCCGGATCGCGCCGCGTTTCTCGCCAATCAAACCATCAATTGTCCAGGCTGCGACCTAGCCGGGGCCAATCTCGATCGGCGCGATCTGACGGGCGCCGATCTGTCCGGCGCCAATTTGGCGGGCGCGAACTTTCACCGCACCATCCTGCGCGGCGCGAACCTCGCGGGCGCCGACCTCGCCGGCACGAGCCTCAAGCGGCGCGACCTCACCGGCGCTGATCTCTCCGGCGCCAACCTCGCGGGCGCGAGCTTTCACCGCGCGATCCTGCGTGGCGCAAACCTCGCGGGCGCCAACCTGACGGACGCGAATCTCAATCTGGCGATCCTCACCTCCGCCAAGCTGCAACACGCAACCCTGGTCCAGGCCCTGCTGTTCCAGGCCGAAGCCGGCGGCGCCGACTTCTCCGGCGCCAACTTGAGTGCCGCCCTGATGGGAAGCGCCCGGCTGACGGTGGCAAAGCTCGACGGCGCCGACCTCTCCTTCGCGGATTTGTGGGAAGCCAAGCTCACCGATGCGAGCCTGCACGGCGCGACCTTGACGGACGCCAACCTGCATGCCGCGAGCTTATTGCGGGCCGACATGAGCGGCGTCACTGGCGAGCGCGCCAACCTCACCCAGGCGGCCATGCGCGGCGCCAACCTCAAGGACGCGGTGTTGCGTGGGGCCGATCTCTTCCAGGCCGACCTGGTCGAGGCCGATCTGACCAGCGCGGATTTTGCGTTCGCCCGCCTGTCGGCGGCCAAGCTCTTCAATGCGAAGGAGACCGACACGCGATTTCAAGGCGCGACCATGCCGGACAACAGCGTGCACCCGTAACAGGGAACACATGACAGAGGACAGAGGATCGACAGGAGCATATCCTTCGGTAGCCACATAACACCTTGGGAGGAGCCAGATGACGACACGCGGACACCACTGCGCGCGACTCTGCGCACGACACTATGCTCGGCACTACGCACGACTTGGCCTCGCCGGCTTGGTTGCAGCCCCTGTGCTCGGCTTTTGCTTTTCGGCATCCGCCGCCGAGACGACCTATCAGCGTCTCCTGAATGCTTCCGCCGAGCCGCAGAACTGGCTCATACGAATGGGCAATTACAGCAACTGGAACAATTCGAGCCTCGCCCAGATCAATCGCGGCAACGTGGCCAATCTCAAGGTCAAGTTCATGCTCTCGCTCGGCGATACCCGACGCCCGAACAGAGCCACTCAGTATTTTACGCCGCTGGTCGAGGACGGCTTTATGTATGTCGGCAACCAGTGGCAACAATATTGGAAGATCGACGTCCGGGATGAGACTCCGAAGGTGGTGTGGAAGTTCGACGCCAAGGTCGAAGGCGGCGGTAAGAGCGCCCACAGCGTCGCGCTGCTCGGCAACAACATGTATCTCAATACCGGCAACGACACCCCCAATCCGCGCCTGATCGCGATCGACAAGAATTCCGGCGAGGTCGTGTTCGACGTCAACACGACGGCGCCCGAGGTCGCGCCCAATCAGGGGCATTCGTCGGCGCCGCTCGCGGTCAAGAACATGATCATCATCGGCCAGGCCAATCGCGGCGAGAACGGCCGCGGCTATGTGGCGGCCTACACCGCCGATACCGGCAAGCTGCTGTGGCGCTTCCTCACCGTGCCCGACCCCGGCCAGCCCGGGTCCGAGACCTGGGCCGACAAGCGCACGATCCCGACCGGCGGCGGCGGCGTGTGGACGGAGCCTTCGTTTGATCCGGAGACGAACCTCATCTATGTCGGCACCGCCAACCCGGTCTTCATGTTCGATCCGCAGGGCCGTCCGGGCGACAATCTCTACACCAATTCCATCATCGCGCTCGATGTCGATACCGGCCAGCTCAAGTGGCATTTCCAGACGATCCCCAACGAATCCTGGGACTACGACTCGGTCGCCATCACGCAGCTCTACAACGCCAGCATCAATGGCGAGCCCAGAAAGCTGATCGGCCAGACCAACCGGAACGGCTTCTTCTATACGCTCGACCGCACCAACGGGCAGTTCCTGAAAGCCGAGCCCTATACCACCGTCAACTGGACCTCGGGCATCGACCCCAAGACCGGCAAGCCGCGCGACTACGATGCGAGCAAGACGGTGCAGGATTATGCCGGCGTCGCGGTCCGCTACGGCAAGAAGGCCATCGATGTCCGCCCCGCCCATTACGGAATGCCGACCCTGATGCCGAACAGCTACGACCCGGCGCGCGGCATCACGTACTTCAACGCCATGATCGGCGAAGCCAACTATTTCAACTCCAGCCCCGCCGATCCGGACAAGGGGGCGATCGGCAAGGGCTTCCGCGAAATCTATTGCGGCGTGCACACCAAGGACGACGCGGTCGAGCCGGTGGTGCGCAGCGTCCTCAATCCCAACTGCAAAGTGAGCCACGGCCTGCTCGGCGGCATCGATGTGCGCACCGGCAACACCGTGAAGAAACTCAACTCCTACTACCCGGCCTATTCGGGCGTTCTGGGAACGGACGGCGGCCTCATCTTCATGGGCGACATCATGGGCAAGATCGCGGCCTACGATAAGGACACGATGGCCGAGCTGTGGAGCTTCCAGAGCGGGACGGCCTTCGCGGGCAGCCCCATGACCTATTCGGTGAACGGCAAGCAATACATTGCCCTCACGCTGGGCGGCCGGCTCGGCCGCGATGAAGGCTCCTTCCCGGAGGCCGCGGCGCTCGGGCAAAACGTGATCCTGGTGGTGTTCGGCCTGTGAGCATCCACCGCGCTCGGGTGGTCGGTAGGGTGGACAAAGGCGCCACGAGGGCCTCTACGCCCGTCTTCAACGGGCTATGGCGCCGTGCCCACGCGGACGGTTCGGCGGTGGGCGCGCATCGCTTTGCCCACCCCACAGCTGTCGCGATTCTGTCCCTCATCCTCGCGGCCGGCGGCGCCGGGGCCGCGCCGACCGTGCCGCGGATCTGGGACGTGCAACCCGGCACGGCGGTCGGCGATCTGCCGGAGGATGATTTCGTCGATCCGGCCTGCGGCACCAATGGGGGCCCGCCGGGGCTGCGCCTCGGCGGCTTCGAGGAATTCGCGAAATGTCGCGCCGAGCCGACGGGGCTGCGCGAGATCTGGTTTCGCTACGACGACGAGGAGGAATACGTCGCGCGCGCCGCGCGCGATGCGGATGCGGTCGCCCGCTCCAACGCCATGGTCATGCTCGGCCAGCCGGTGATCCTCTCGCTCCTCATCGACCGCGCCGGCCGGGTTGCGGGGTTCCGCATCTTCACCGACCCCCATGCCGAGGCGGAACTGCGCGAGAACGCTTATACCCTCGCGTATGCGTTCAAGGCGCGCTACGGCGCCGACGGCTGGCAATGCGAGGAGCTTCCGCCGGAAGCGGGCGAGACGGCGATCATGGGCACGTTCGTCAAGCAGCAATGCCGAAAGGCATCGGACGGCCGGCAGATCACCGTGGAAAGCCGCCACTACTACAAATCCGGCCAGGCCTTGCGCGATCCCAATAGCGGCCTATCCACGGTGAACCAGTTCGAAAGCGCGGCGCGCATGGAATCGGTGCGGACGGAAGCTTTGCCGAAGTAACACTATAAGATTGCATCGTCGGCGAGGCGGGGCTTGGGCTTGTCGGTGGGAACCGGCACAAGACCGATCAGGAAGGTCGCGACCGCGACCGCAAGCATCGGCAGGCCCGCCATCAGGAACGACGGCAAGGCCGTCCAATGCCCTGCAAACGCCGCTATGCCCAGCACTGGGCCGACCATTCCGCCGATCCGTCCGGCACTCACTGCCCAGCCGACGCCGGTCGCACGCATGCGTGTCGGATAGGTCATGGAGCTCAGCGCATGCAGCCCGCCCTGCCCGGCGATCACGCCGGCGCCGACGAAGAAAGTCACAGCATAGAGCCACGGCGATTGCAGGTCGATCAGCCCGAGCGACACCACCGCGGCCGCCGCCAGGATGCTGGTGATGGTGATCACACCGGGGGCGCCGTAGAGGTCGATCAAGCGGCCGTAGACCAGCATCGCCGCGATGCCGCTGATGGAATAGAACGAGGTGACCGCAGCCGCGTGCTCCAACGACAGTGCGCCGAAAATCCGCAGGAATGTCGGGAGGAACGCGCCGAGCACCGTGATCACCAGAATGTTCATGAAATAGGCGAGCCAGATCAGCAGCGTGATCGGGCCCCGTCCGTCGGTGAACAGCTCCACCATCGGCAGGTCCCCCTGCTCCCTCTCGCCGAGCACGAAATGCTCGGTGCCAGTGAGCTCGAGCGCGCGATCGATGCGCCGCAGCAGGCCGGGAATGCGCGGATCGCGCGGGTCCTTCAGCACGCAGAAGCGCAGCGATTCCGGCAACGCGAAATAGAGAAGGACGGCGAAACCCAAGGGCAGGAGGCCGCCGACCCAGAACGCGCTCTGCCAGCCGTATCGGCCGACCAGAAAGGCAGCCACCGCGCCGCCCGACGCGGCGCCGGCCGTGTAGCCGATGAACATCCAGTTCACCATGGTGGCGCGTAGCCGCTCCGGGGCGTATTCGACCGTGATCGCGACGGCGTTGGGGATGAGGCTGCCGTAGAACAGGCCGGCCACGAAGCGCAGCGCGAAGAGCGCGTTGACGTCGCTCGCCTGCGTGGTCGCCAATGTGAAGATGCCGAACAGGACGGTCGAGGCCAGCAACAGGCGGCGGCGTCCCAAAATGTCGGCCAGCGGGCTCACCACGAAGCTGCCGAGCGCGAGGCCGAAGCTCTGCACCAGGAACACCGGCGCGATCGCGGCCGGCGCGACCCCGAAGCTCCCGGCGACCGGCAGCAGCACGAAGCCCATGACGAACACGTCATAGCCGTCGACCATCATGATGGCGGCGCACAGCAACATGACCATGAGCTGCGCTGAGCCGAGGCGCTGCCGGTTGATGAACGCACCGACGTCGAAGACCTTGTCCGGCATCGCTCTCCTCCTTCAGATCAGCGCGCCACGATCAGCGCGTCGACCGCGACGGCTCCCTCCGGCTGCGGATAGACCACCAGCGGATTGATCTCGATCTCGGCAATCTCCGGATGCGCGGCGGCGAAGCGGCCGAGCCGCGACGCGATATCGGCGACCGCGCCGAGGTCGAGCGCGGGGGCGCCGCGGAATCCGGTCAGCAGGGCCGCGGCCTTGAGCCTGCCCAGCTCGCCGACAATTGCGGCCGGCATGAGGTCGGGCGGCAGCACGCGCACGTCGCGCAGCGCCTCCGCCCAGACGCCGCCCAGGCCGACCAGCAGCACGGGGCCCCAATCGGGATCGCGACGCACCCCGACGATGAGCTCGATGCCGGGGCGCGCCATCGCCTCGACCAGCACTCCGTCGAGCCGCAGGCCCGGGCGCGCTCTGGCGATAGCGGCCGCGAGCCTGCTCCAGCCCTCGGTGAGGGCCGCTTCGTCGGCGAGAGCGAGGACCACGCCGCCGGCGTCACTTTTATGGGCGAGCTCTGGGCTTTGCGCCTTCAGGGCAACCGGATAGCCGATGTCCGCCGCCGCCTGCCGGGCTTCGCCGAGATCGCGGGCGAGCTCCGCGCGCGGAACCGGAATGCCGACCTCCCGCAAAAGCTGCTTGGCCATGTATTCCGGGATCACGCCCGGCGGCAATCGTTTGCCGGCGCCCTGCATGGGAGCCGAAATTCCGCCCTGCGGCACCCGTTGTGCAGCAAGCCGTGCCAGCGCACGCAGCGCACGCTCGGGCGAGCGGAAGAACGGCACGCCCAGGCTGCGCAGCTTGGCGATGATCTCGGGCGGCACCTCGCTGTCCTCGCCCAGCATGGC
>DATDGG010000404.1:0-10168 GCA_036522235.1 Xanthobacteraceae bacterium | reverse complement strand
GTAACGGCGGATCGTGTCGTCGAGGGAGGAGGGCATCTGCCGCACCGCGTCGACCGTGTCCCCGGCCGAGTCGACCGCCTGCCCATACAGATCCTGCAGGCTTCCCTCCGCCTGGCGCATCTGCCCTTGCACCGTCGTTTTGGCATCACCGGTGGCGCGGCCGAAGCCTTCTTCGACTTTTCCGCCGAGATTCTTGGCCGCGCCGATCGTGCGATTTTCATCCATGGCAGCGCCTCCGGCGGCGGATTGAGTTTGCTGACTACCAACATCCGGGAGCAGCAATCGTTCCCTTTGGAACGGATGGAGCAGCCCGGCGTTGTTGTTTGGACAGGAACATCAACACTTAGACCCAAGCGGGCGCTGGCTTTTTGAATCAAGCGCGCGGTGCCGGAGGATCGACTTCCATGTTTCACCAACGCTCATCGGCTTTTGCCCCCAACATTGCCGCCATCGAGAGCCGCCTGCGTGCGCTCGAGGACGAGCTCGAGCGTTTCGGGAGAAAGGCCGGCCGGCGCGCCTCGGCCGGGATGTCGGCGGCCGGCGACCGCATCGGTGACGCCGTCGCGGCGGCGGTGAGCGAGATCCTCGACCGCTTGCGCAGCGGCGGGCGGCTGGCGGGTGACGAGGCGGTACGGTTCGGCAACGACGCCGCCAGGTTTGGCGCCAGGGTCGGCAATGATGCTCTGCAGCGTGTGGCCGATGAGGTCGAGCACCGTCCGCTGTTCACGATCGGGGTCGCCATCGGGGTCGGGATATTGATCGGGATGGCGAGTGCCAAAGGCCGGCACTGAAAGGGCCGGCGCCAAGGGCCGGCGCCGCCTTCGTCGCTAAATCAGCTCAAAACCAGGATTTGGGACCGCCGTGCCAGCCGCGATTGTTGTTCCAATCACGGTCGTAATTCCATTGCTGAGCAAAATCAGGCCGCGGGTCGTAGGCGCGGGAAGGAGCCGGGTTTGCGCGCGGCCGCTTGCTGCGGGGGCCGGGTGCGGCCTTGGCCGACCCCGGCGGGTTGCTTGCCTGCGCGAAGGCCGTGAGCGGAGACGCCGGCACGTCGGGCAGCTCGGCAAGCGCAGGCGCATCGCTTTTTCGCGCAAGCGGAACCAACCGTGTGGCGGCAGGTGGATCAAAGGCCGCCAGCCCGGGATTGGCAACCACGGTTGGCTGCAGGAGGGAATAGAGAAGAAGAAAGAGACCTAGAGCTCCGGCCAGGATTATGCCGAAAACGGAAAATAGCGGGGCGTCCCATTCGCCGCTTCCAGATGTCTCTTGCAGCGCCTCCGACATGGGTCCGCAACGCACGTCAACTTGATCTGGTTCCGCTCGCCTAGGCGATCGGGTCGAGGCGATCGGAACCTGCCGCCAGTGGCCGTGCATCGGCCGGCTGGAACTTTGATATTCGCCGGGCATTGAGGCGAAAGAAGGAAGGCGAAGCCTTAGGGCTCTTGGCGGTATCCGGAGATGCTTAATGAAATGCTTTGTTTGCGGCGAGGAAATGCGCCTCACGCGGGTTGAGCCATACGATGAAGCCGCCATGCGCGGCTTCGAGTACCGCACGTTCCGCTGCGAAAGCTGTGGCGACACGGAGCGGCGATTTGTCTTTGATCCGCGCGCATCGCTTGATCTCGCGTCCATCGGCGCTTCCTGATCGGAGACGCCGAGCGTCGGGTACCCGACATTCGGCGCCACCAGCGTCCAGATAGCGCTTAAATCAATACCTCCGCCCCGGACCTGCGGCGTCAAGTCGCAAGTCCCGAGACAGGCAGGCACTTTCTTTGTTTCCAGTCGCCCGCCTTGCCGATTTGCCTTCAATCCAGCGGCTGGATGTGGACCAGCCAGCCGTCGTGGTCGACATACCAGACCGAGACCGGGCCGGTGGAATTGTCGATCCAGGATTCGCGGTCCATGCTGAAGGGCTCGGGCAGCATATAGCTGGTGAACTGCTCGGTCTTCGGATCGAAGCGCAGATAGTGCCCGCCGTTGAGCTCGCCGGCCCACACCTCGCCGTTGCGGTCGGCCTTGGCGGTGTAGAGCGAGGTATAGGGCGTCGGCAGCGGATATTCGTGGATGCGCTTTTCCTTCATGTCGAACTTGATCAGCTGGCCGCCGCGGCCGGCCGCCCAGTAATTGCCGGCCGGATCGAACTCGCCGCGCGCCGGACCCGAGTTCGGGCTGGTGTCGGGCTCGTAGAGCTCGCCGGTCTTGCGGTCGTAGATCACCACGCCGTCGCGCGGCCAGGCGCCGCCGCCGAAATAGCGGTAATCCCAGCTCATCGCGCTGCCATAGGTGGAGGCGAACTTCTTGGTCTTGATGCTTTCGAGCTTGCTGCCGTCGGTGCCGTTGACGTGGCCGACCTCGCCCTCGCGGCAGCGCCAGATATGGCCCTCGCCGTCGAGCGCGTAATTGCCGCCCATCGGCGAGTTGACCGGCTCCTGGACGTTCCAGTGGACGCGCTTGAAGTCCTTGAGCGTGGGGTCGAGCGTCCAGATATTGTGTGCCCAGTTCTCCGAGCCCCAGATCGCGCCCTTCGGGTCGACGAAAATCCAATGCGTGCCCGGCAGCGAGCCCTCCGCCGGCAGCGGCACGCGGAATTCCTCGACATGGCCGTTGGCGGGATCAAGCCGCCCCACATAGGAGCTGCGGTGGGTCGAGTACCAGACGCGGCCCTGGGCATCGCCCGTCGTATCGTGGGCCGAAATGTCGAGGCGCGGCAGTTCGTACTCGGTGATGATCGCGCGTGTCGCCCGCCCTTGCGGCCGCGGCTGCACCACGAAATTCGGATCCTTGGAATCCGGCCCGCGCGCGGTGGCGAGCCAATGCGCGAAGTGGGCTTCCTCGTCCGGCGTCAGGCGGCCCGGATTGCGGATATTGATCAAGGTCGAGCCGGCGCCGTGGGTCATGCGGAAGACGATCTTGGACCAGCCCGCCTCGTCATAGCGGTTGCGGAAGATCTGCTGATATTCGTGGCAGAAGTTGCAATAGACCGTGAGCGTCTTCTTTTCCTCGCCGGTGCCCGGCAGGTTCTGCAGCCATTCCGAGCCGGTGAGCTGCGCCGCGATCTCCGGGAACGGCGGCAGGAACTCCTTGGGGGTCACGCGCAGCAGCGTGATGTCCTCGAGCGCATCGGCGCCCTTGATCTCCACCTTGTCCTTGGACCAGGGATAGAACTCGCGCGGCTTGGCGATGCGTAGCGTATAGCTGCCGGGCGCCACTTGAGGGAACTCGTAGCGCCCGTCGTCGTGGCTGAAGACCGTGGTGCGGATCGCGGTCTTGTCCGTGATCAGTTGCACCATGATGCCTTCGATCGGCTCGCCGCGGGCGTTCTTGACGAGGCCTTTGGGCCCGCCGGTGAGCGACCCGTAAAGCGTCGGCGCTGGCGCCGCGGCGCTGCCCTTGTAGCGCGGGTTGGGCGGCGGTGCGTCGGAATTCCAGCAGCACTTCTCGTCGTGCAGCCAGCTCACCAGGTCGTTCAGGTCGTTGCCATTCAGGACATATTTGTAGGCCGGCATGTTGGCGCTGCCGTTGCGGATCTGGTTCTTGATGGTCTCGTCATTGAGAGGAGCGCCGGTGACCAGGGTGGTGCGCTTGAACAGGTCGTGAAGCTTGGGGGCGCCGCCCTGCGCCAGCTCGTTGTGGCACATCCAGCACTTGTAGAAATAGATTTCCTGGCCGCGCGCCGGTCCGTTCTGCGCCGCCTTCCGGAACTCGTAGATTTCGAGCGCGCGTTGATTGTAGTCCTTGGTCGGCTCCGCCGGCTGCGCGGCCGCGGCCGGTTGCCGTGCCTGTTGCTGCGCGGAAGCAAGCACGATTCCGCTCGCCATCACGGCGCCGATGAGCAGCCATTTCGCTGTAGTGGAATGCATGTGCTCCTCCCGTACCCGTCGGCGCCGTTTGGGTTCTTGTGCGCTACCGCGATGTTAACGCAAGCGCCGGCGCTGGCAAGGCGGGCCGGGACGCGGGACTCAAAGCTTGGGACAGGCGCGGATAGGTCTCATCGGCCACGCAAACTCTGATATTTTTCACCATTTCGGCCGTCCCGATTCAGATTATATAATGCCGGTCAGGCAGCCCACCGGGCTGCGCGGGGCAAGAGACGGAGTCCTTGGAATGGCGCCCGCGAGCGATTGGAAAGTGCCGACTGCCGTTCAGCCGAAGCCGCAGGATTATGCCTATGATCTCGATCAGGCGCTGGCGGCGGTCGTGGGCGTGCGTTCGATCATTCCGGGCGATGCCTTCAGCGCCGAGACGCTCGGCACCGAGCGGGCCGGCAACGGCGTCCTCATTCGCAAGGACGGCTTGGTCCTGACCATCGGCTATCTCATCACCGAGGCCGAGACCATCTGGCTTACCCTGAGCGACGGCCGCGCGGTTCCGGGGCATGCGCTCGGCTACGATCAGGAGACCGGCTTCGGCTTGGTGCAGGCGCTCGCCCGGCTCGATCTGCCGGAGCTGCCGCTCGGGCAATCGAGCGGGGCGGCGATCGGCGAGCGGGTCGTGGTCGGTGGCGCCGGCGGGCGCCATCATTCGGTCGCGGCGCATATCGCGGCGCGCGAGGAGTTCGCCGGCTACTGGGAATATGTGCTGGACGAAGCGATCTTCACCGCGCCCGCGCATCCCAATTGGGGCGGCACCGCTGTCATCGGCCCCAAAGGCGATCTTATCGGCATCGGCTCGCTGCAGCTCGACCAGCCGCGCCAGAGCGGCAAGACCGAGCATCTCAACATGATCGTGCCGATCGACCTCTTGAAGCCGATCTTCGACGACCTCATCACCTTCGGCCAGCGCAATCGCCCGCCGCGGCCCTGGCTCGGCCTCTATGCCACCGAGGTCGACAACCGCGTGGTGGTGGTCGGGCTCTCCAATCGCGGGCCCGCCAAGCGCTCCGACCTGCGCACCGGCGACGTGGTGCTCGCGGTCGGCGGCAAGGAGGTCAACGATCTCGCCGGCTTGTTCCGCCGCATCTGGTCGCTCGGCGACGCCGGCGTCGAGGTGCCGCTGACCATCTATCGCGAAGGGCAGGCCATGGAGCTCAAGGTCGCGTCCGCCGATCGGCGCCGATTCCTGAAGTCGCCGCGCCTGCATTGAGCTATAAAGGAAATCCAAACGACGGGAGGAAAGCATGGCTGTCGAGCAGCGTATCGCCAGGGTGAACTCGGGCGACGTATCGATCTTCTATCGGGTCTTCGGGTCGCCGGGCAAAACCCCGCTCGTGATCCTGCACGGATCGAATTATTACGACTCCTACGACTGGATCAACGTGGCGACGCAGCTCGCGACCGACCGCGAGGTCGTGACCCCCGACCGTCGCGGCTGGGGTGAATCGACCTGGAGCCCGAGCAAGGATTATACGCGCGACGCGCTGACGGATGATATCCGCTCCGTGATCGGCGCCATGAAATGGACGGAGAAGCCGATCATCGCCGGCCATTCGGGCGCCGGGTCGACCGTCATCGCGTTTGCGGTCAACTATGCCGATGAGCTCTCCAAGCTCATCCTGGTCGACAGCCAGATGAACCGCGACGAAGACGCGGCGACCGGCCCGACCGTCGGCAATCCGCCGCTTGTCTTCCCGACGATCGAGGAGGGAATGGCGCGCTTCGCCAAGCTCAACAATCCGCCGCGGGTGGCGCATGACCGCGACCGCATGCTGCATGCGCTGATCAAGACCGAGGCCGGCTTCATGCTCAAGCGCGATCCCGACAACGGCAACAAGAAGCCGGTCGGCGTTCCCGCCAAGCCGCCGAAGTTCCCGCTGCGCGAAATGTGGAGCGAGCTCGGCATGGTGAAGACCACCACCATGCTGGTGCGCGGCCTGCGCTCCGATCGCTTCCCGCCCGAGACGGTCGCCCGCTTCACCAAGGAATATCCGCACATTCCGCAGATGACCGTCGATTCCCAGCACGACATCCCGGGCCAGGCGCCGGACGCCTTCGTGGGGCACGTCAAGAAGTTCATCGAGGCGGCTTGAGGCATCCGCGTTAAATCCCTCCCCTGAAAGGGGGTGGGTGGCGCCGAAGGCGCCGGGTGGGGGTCCCGTTTCCCGGTGAGCTCGATGTTGGTCGCGTAACCCCCACCTGACCCGCTTCGCGTCCTCCCGCTTTCAGGGGGAGGCAAGGAGCTACGCCGCCGCGGTCGGCGCCGGCGTTTCCAGGTCGACGAACACCTGGCCGTCCTTCACTTCGGTCTTGTACGTCTTGAGGTTGATGAAGCAGGGCGCTTGCACCGCTTTGCCACTCGGCACGTGAAACGCGCCGAAGTGGAAGCTGCACTCGATCACGTCGCCGTCGAGCGTGCCGTCGGCAAGATCGGCGAGGCCGTGGGTGCAGCGTGCCTCGGTGGCATAGAACACGCCGCCGATATTGTAGATCGCCACGAGCTCGTCGCCGACCTCGCGGCTGATGACGCCGTTCTCCGGCACATCCGCGGCGGCGCAGACCGGAACAGGATTTTCTGCCATGCGTTTCTGAGTGATGGGTTGCAGGAACCGTGGCGGTGCTTTAGCGACCTCACCGAAAAGTGCAAGGGGGCCACAGCATGTAGGCCCTGCGCCTCCTCTTGGGGCAGGCTGGCGCCGGGGGGCAGCGGTCTCTTGACTACGCCCAAGCTAGTCCTGATTACTGATCCCTGACTTCTGATCACTGAGCCCTGATATGTCCGTCCGCTCCTATATCGTCGACGATCGCGAGAGAAAGACCTTCCTCCTGGACCGCGAGGTCCTGGTGTCCGAGGACATTCTGCGCCAGGAAATGACGCAGATTTTCGGGCGCTGCTGGATTTATGTCGGCCATTCCTCCGAGCTCAAGGCGCCGGGCGACTTCCGCTCGCGCAAGGTCGCCGGCCGCCCGGTGATCTTCTGCCGCGACCAGGCGGGCGCGTTCCATTGCCTGTTCAACACCTGCCGGCACCGCGGCGCCATCGTGTGCACGCAGCGCGAAGGCAATGCCCGCCGCTTCATGTGCATCTATCACGGCTGGACCTACGGCAATGACGGGCAACTGCTCCGCGTGCCCGGCGATGACGCCTATGCCGACGGCTTCGACAAGGCCGCCCATGGGCTGCGCCGGCCGGCACGCTTCGAGGAGTATCGCGGCTTCTGGTTCATGTGCCACGACGCCGAGGCAAGCCCGCTCGCCGATTATCTGGCGGGCGCCAAGGACTATATCGATCTCGTCATCGATCAGTCGCCGTCCGGGGAGATGGAGATCATCGCCGGCGTGCAGGAATACGACGTGGCCGCCAACTGGAAGCTGATGGTGGAGAACAGCGTCGACGACTATCACCTGCCCTCGACCCATTCGACCTGGCTCAATTTCATGGCGAATTCGGGCGTCAAGATCGAGCCGCCCAAGGAGGCGGGCCTGGTGCTGCCGACCCGGGGTCTCGCGGTCGAGCTCGGCAACGGACACTTCACCACCGACAACGTCAATTTTCGCGGCCGGCCGGTCGCCAAGTGGATTCCGCTCTACGGCGAGGCCGCCAGGCACGAGATCGAGGACATCCGCCGGGAGCTCGTCAACCGGCTCGGCGAGGAACGGGCGCGCCGCGTCGCCGACACCAACCGCAATCTCGTGATCTTTCCCAACCTGGTGATCAACGACGGCTCCTCCGTCACCGTGCGCACGTTCTATCCGCAGGGCGCCGGCAAGATGCACGTGACCGCCTGGGCGCTCGGCCCGGCCGAGGAAGACGAAAGCGCGCGCGCCCGCCGGCTCGACGCCTTCCTGACCTTCTATGGCCCCGGCGGCTTTGCGACGCCCGACGACGTCGAGGCGCTCGAGCTGGTGCAGCAGGGCCTCGCCAACTGGAGCGAGGACCGCTGGTCGGAAATGTCGCGCGGCATGGGCAAGGAAGGCGAGCAGCTCAACAGCGACGAGCATCACCTGCGCATCTTCTGGCGCCGCTGGAACGAGCTGATGGGAGCGCAAGCATGACCGCGCCGGTCGCCGCCCAGGGCCTGGTCACCCGCGCCCAGGTCGAGGATTTTCTCTACCACGAGGCGGCGCTGCTCGACGAATGGCGGCTCGACGCCTGGCAGGAATTGCTGACCGAGGACGCCTGCTACTACGTCCCCTCCAACGACCAGCCGGAGAGCGACCACCGCCGCGCGTTGTTTCTGGTCGCCGACGACCGCGAACGCATCCGCCAGCGCATCATCCGGGTGCTCGACCCCAACTGCCACGCCGAATATCCGAAATCGCGCACCCGGCGGATGATCTCGAATGTGCGCATCCTTGCGGTCGAGGGCGATCTCGTCAGCGTGGCGGCCAATTTCGTCTGCTATCGCTTCCGCCGCTATGAGCGCATCCGCGAATATGTCGGCGCCTACCGCTACGTGCTGCGCCGCGCCGGCGACAGCTTCCGCATCAAGGAGCGCCGCGTGCTGATCGACGCCCACGAGCTCGGCACGCTGGGCTCGGTGAGCTTCATCCTTTGACTTTGTAGCCCGCATGGAGCGCAGCGTAATGCGGGAACGGGGGTCCCAGGCTTGGCCTGTCCCACATTTCGCTGCGCTCCATGCGGGCTGCGACACCCAACAATCCGCAAAGGAAACCCGATGACTAGGCTGGAATTTCTGCTGGAAGAGATCGTCACCGCCAATCGCATCCTGGCGCGCGAAGGCGTGGTGGATTCCTTCGGCCATGTCAGCGCGCGTCATCCGGACAATCCACAGCGCTTTCTGCTGTCGCGGGCACGCGCGCCCGACTGCATCGAGGCCTCCGACATCATGGAGTTCACGCTCGACGGCACCGCCGTCAACGCCGGCGGGCGCGCGCCCTATCTGGAGCGCTTCATCCATGGCAGCATCTACGAGGCGCGCCTCGACGTGCATTCGGTCGTGCACAATCACAGCCCGAGCGTCATTCCGTTCGGAGTGACCGGCGCCAAGCTCAAGCCGCTGTTGCATATGTGCGCCAATATCGGCCACGAGGTGCCGGTCTGGGATTCGCACGACAAGTTCGGCGATACCGCGCTCCTGGTCGACAGCGTGGATATGGGCCGCGATCTCGCCCGCGCCATGGGGGCGGGCCGCACCGTGCTGATGCGCGGTCACGGCGCGACGGTGCTCGGGCCGACCGTCCGGCAGGCGGTGTTCGTCTCGATCTACCTCGAATTGAACGCCAAGCTGCAGATGCAGGCCATGGCCATGGGCGACATCAAGTTCCTCACCGCCGGCGAGGTCGACAAGATCATGGACCGCACTGGGCCTTACAGCATCAACCGGGCCTGGGAGAACTGGTGCCGGCGCGCCGGCCGCCCGGTGACGGACGAGGGTTAGAGCATGATCCCGAAAAAGCCTGCCCTCGCGAAGGTGGGGTTGCAGACTTCTCGGATAAGATCATGCAGCCGAACAAAGCCGTCGTTGTCGGCGCCAATTTGGTCCGGCGCGGTCAAGGCGCGATATGCTATATGCGATCAAGCTCGGACCCATGAGGGTGGGGCGGGGGAGCAAGTGCCGTCATGGCGGTGATGTCCACGCCATCAGATCGTAAGGCCGCGAGCGCCGGGGCGGTGCCCGCCAAGCCTATTTTGGTCGTCGACGACATCGTGAAGCGATTCGAGACGCCCGACGGGACGCTCACCGCGGTCGATCACGTCTCCTTCACGGTGACGCCCGGCGAGTTCGTCTCGTTGATCGGCCCCTCGGGCTGCGGCAAGTCGACCTTGTTCAACGTGATCGGCGGTCTGGTCGATGGTTATCAGGGCAGCGTGAGCGTGGCGGGCGAGCGCCTGTCCGGGCCGCATGCGGCGATCGGGATGATCTTCCAGGAGGAATCGACCTTTCCCTGGCGCACCGTGATCGACAATGTGGCGTTCCCGCTGGAGCTTGCGGGCCTGCCCAAGGCCGAGCGCTACGAGCGGGCCCGCCACTTCGTCGCGCTGGTCGGGCTCGATGGCTTCGAGCGGCGCTATCCGGCCGAGCTTTCGGGCGGGATGCGGCAGCGCGTCTCGATGGCGCGCACGCTCGCGGCGAGCCCGAAAATCCTGCTCATGGATGAGCCGTTCGCGGCGCTCGACGAACAGACCCGGCTGTTGCTCGGCGACAAGGTTTTGCAGATCCAGCAGGAGCTCAAGCAGACGACCCTCCTGATCACCCACAACATCACCGAAGCCGTGCAGCTGTCCGATCGCGTCCTGGTCATGACCTATCGGCCGGGTAAGCTGAAGCGCA
>DATDGG010000403.1:0-14206 GCA_036522235.1 Xanthobacteraceae bacterium | reverse complement strand
GGCATCCTGGCCATGAACTACATCTACAACAACGCCGAGCGCGACGGCACCGTGCTGGCGCTATGCCAGAACAACACGCCGCTCGAGCCGCTGTTCGGCACCAAGCAGGCGCGCTACGACGCTACCAGGCTCAATTGGCTCGGCACACCGAGCTTCGAGGTCGCCATGGTGCTGCTGTGGCATACGGTGCCGGTGAATTCGGTCGCCGATCTCAAGGCGCGCGAAACCCAGATGGGCGCCTCCGGGGCCAACTCGACGCCGGCCTTCTACACGCGCCTGCTCAACGCGACGCTTGGCACCAAGATGAAGCTCGTCAACGGCTATCCGGGCCAGAACGACGCGCTGCTCGCCATGGAACGCGGCGAGCTCGACGGCTATCCGAGCGTCTTCCAGAGCGCGCTGACCTCGACGCGCCCGACCTGGCTCGCCGAGAAGCTCGCCAAGGCGATCGTGCAATACGGGCCGGAGCGGCTACGGGAACTGGAGAACGTTCCATTTGCACCCGATCTCATCACCGACGCGGACGACAAGCTGTTGATGCAGACGGGCTTCGCCCCGCTCGCCCTCGGCCGGCCGCTGGTGATGCCGCCCGACGTGCCCCCCGAGCGGGTCGCGGCGCTGCGCGAGGCATTGGCCGCTACCTTTGCGGATGCGGAATTCCTGGCCGAGCGCGACCGCATGGGGCTCGGCGTCAATGCGCCGCGCACCGGCGCGCAATTGGCAGACGTGATCGCGCGCGCCTACCTGAGCCCGCCGCGCATCATCGAGCGGCTGCGGAAGCTGAACAATCCGTGAGCAGGTGCGACCCTGTTCCGCCCTCATCCTGAGGAGCGTCGCGCAGCGACGCGTCTCGAAGGATGGCAGCACGGCCCGAACTCGCCGCCATCCTTCGAGACGCGCGCAAGAGCGCGCTCCTCAGGATGAGGGCTGAGATTTTTGCGCCGCCCCGGCGGCAATCGGTTTGCCTCTGATGGCCCGATCCACTACGGTCCCGGCATGTCCGACCGACAACGATCCTCGCCGATGCTCGATGAGCTCCTGCAGCGCAGGCCCTACAATGCTGCGGTCGATTTCGTCGACGCGAATGTGGCGCGCGGCCTCGCCGACAAGGTCGCGTTTGCGGACGGCGCGCGCGGGCTGACCTATGGGGAGTTGCAGTCCGGGAGCCTCCGCTTCGCGGCCGCATTGCGCGGCCTCGGGCTGCGGGCCGAGGAGCGCGTGGCGCTCATCCTGCCCGACACGGTCGACTATCCGGTGGCGTTCTGGGGCGCGGTGCGGGCCGGCATCGTGGTCATTCCGCTCAACACGCTGCTCACCGCCGAGCAATACGGCTACATCCTGGCCGACAGCCGCACCGCCGCCCTTGTGCTGGCGGCGCCGTTCGTGCGCAGCATTGAGCCGCTATTGGATCGCCTGCCGTGCCTGCGCACCATCATCGTGGCCGGCGCCGGCACCGACAAACCCGCGTTTCCGGGCCGCGCATGCCATTTGTTTGATGAACTGCTGGCGCAGGCCAAGCCCGAGCCGTTCACGGCGCCGACCGTGTCCGACGAGGTCGCGTTCTGGATGTACACGTCGGGCTCGACCGGCGACCCCAAGGGCGTCAAGCACGTGCACACCGCCCCGATGGTGGCGGCGCGCCTCATGGGCCAGGGCGTCCTCGGCATCCGTCCCGACGACGTGGTGTTCTCGGCCTCGAAGCTCTTCTTCTCCTACGGTTTCGGCAATGCCATGGCGTTTCCGATGTCGGTCGGCGCCTGCGCGGTGCTGCTGCCGCAGCGCCCGACCCCCGACGCGGTGTTCGATCTGATGCGCCGCCATCGGCCGACACTGATGTTCGGCGTGCCGACCCTCTATGCGGCACTGCTGGCGCACCCGGGCATGCGCAGCGGCGCCGGCTCCGACCGCCTGCGGCTCTGCATCTCCGCCGGCGAGGCCTTGCCGGCGCATCTCGGCCAGCGCTGGCGCGACGCCGCCGGCGTCGAGGTGCTTGACGGCATCGGCTCGACTGAAATGCTGCAGACCTTCATCAGCAATCGGCCAGGCGACGTGCGCTACGGCTCGAGCGGCAAGCCGGTGCCGGGCTACGACATCAAGATCGTCGAGGAGAGCGGCCGCGACGCCGCGGACGGCGAGATCGGCGAGCTCGTGGTGCGCGGGCCGACCGCCGGCGAGGGCTATTGGAACCAGCGCGCCAAGACCCGCCGGACTTTCGTGGGCGAATGGACCTATACGGGCGACAAATATCAGCGCGACGGCGACGGCTACTATCACTACTGCGGGCGCACCGACGACATGTTCAAGGTGAGCGGCATGTGGGTGTCGCCGTTCGAGGTCGAGGCGGCGCTGGTTTCGCACGAGGCGGTGCTGGAAGCCGCCGTCATCGGCAAGGAAGACGCCGACGGGCTGATCAAGCCCAAGGCCTATGTGGTGCTGCGCAAAGGCTACGCGGGAGACGAAGGCCTCTACGAGCGGCTGCGCGTGCACGTGAAGGAGCGCGCCGGAGCGTGGAAATATCCGCGCTGGATCGATTTCCGCAGCGACCTGCCGCGCACCGCGACGGGCAAGATTCAGCGCTTCAAGCTGCGGGAACTGGAATCGCAATCCTGACCGGTTTTCGCCCCCCAACAATTTGTCGGGCGTCCGAGCTCCGGGCACATTCACGCGCGGCCCGAAAAGTGGCATGCTGACCGGCCGCCCCGGAGGGGGCACTTCGACGATCAGAATGCGCGCCGCGCGCGCAGCCTTGAAACCAGGGAGAGACCCGTGAATCGAATCGCATTTGCAGCGCTTGCGGCTTCGGCCGCGTTGTTCGCGACCGCCGCGAACGCCCAAGCTCCGGCGCCAGCCCCGAACCCGGCGCCGTTCATCGATTGGGAAAAGATCCAGATCAAGACCACCGATCTCGGCCACAACACCTACATGCTCGAAGGCCAGGGCGGCAACATCACGGTCGCGGTCGGCACCGACGGCATCATCATGGTGGACGGCCAGTTCGCGCCGCTCTCCGCCAAGATCAAGGCCGCCATCAAGGCGATCTCGCCGCTGCCGGTCAAATATCTCATCAACACCCATTTCCACGGCGACCACACCGGCGGCAACGCGAACTTCGCCCAGGACGGGACCATCATCGTGGCGCAGGACAATATCCGCATCCGCCTCGCCGCCGGCACCGCGAACGGCATCACGGGCGCCAAGACCGCGCCGATACCCGCGCTCGGGCTGCCGACCGAGACCTATATCGGCGGCAGCAAGACGGTGCAGGTCGGCGGCCGCACCGCCGTGCTGACCCACATCCAGAATGCCCACACCGACGGCGACAGCTATGTGTGGTTCGCCGACGCCAACGTGCTCTCGACCGGCGACGTCTGCAACAACACCAAGAAATATCAGACCGTCGACTTCGCCAATGGGGGCGACATCCGCGGCATGATCGCGGCCAACGAAGCCTTCCTCAAATTGATCAACGACGACACCAAGGTGGTGATCGGCCACGGCCCGCTGGCCAAGAAGTCGGACGTCGTCGAGTTCCACGACATGCTGGTGACGGCGCGCGCCCGGATCGAGAAGCTGGTCAACGAGGGCAAGACCGAAGCCGAGGTGGTAGCGATGCGGCCGCTCGCCGACCTCGACGCCAAATGGGCGGTCAACGACGCCAACGCGGTCGCCTTCACCCGCATGGTGTACAACTCGTTCAAGCGGGCGTAACCGGCTAAGTCCGCCGAAAGCGCGCGACGATCTCGCCCGGCACCGGCTTCGACCTGATCCGGGCGGGATCGTCCTTGTCCTGTGCGGCCCACACCCGGGTCTCGCGGCCCTCGGCCGCGAGCTCGCCGCCGACCGTGAGGCGGTGCGCGACGTCGAAGCTGGAGCGGCGAAATTCGCTCACTTGCGTTTCGTGCTCCAGCAGATCGCCGAACTTGACCGGCGCGATGAAGCGGGCGCGGGCATCGACCAGCGGCACCCCGACGATGTCGAAGACCGCCGACAGCTCGTGGCGCGGCACGCCCAAAGCCGCCTCGAACAGCGCCCAGGTGCCGGCGTCGAAAATCTCGAAGAAGCGCGCGTTGAAGACGATGCCGGCCGGATCGCAGTAGCCCCATTCGATCACGAGCTGCCGGCGATGCACGAAATTGGCCACGGATCAGCGGTCCAGTTCACACGACTCGACACCACTCCGCAGTGTCATGCCCCGCGAAAGCGGGGCACCCAGTATCCTCAGTGTTATCAGTGAAGCCAATTCCGTGCCCAAATCGAAGTTCAGCGATTGCTGGGTCGCCCGCCTGCGCGGGCGATGACACCGCGGTCTGTCACTTCAGCCGTTTGGCCGCCTCCTCCACGATGCTGAGGTCGGCGATCTTTTTTACGTCGAGGCTCGAGCGCACGAAGCCCAAGTCGCGGGTCAGGTCCACGTTGCCTTGCAGCGCCTTGAGATCGGGCATCATGCCGGGGTCGTGGTACTCGTCCTGCTTGGTGAACAGCCAGTCGAACTGCGCGGCGGGCTGCTTGGTGACGCGGGCCGCGATCTCGGTTGCTTCCTTGTGATTGGCGCCGTCCAGGTACCAGTGCACGATGCGCAGCGCATCCTCCATGAAATCCACCATGGCGGCGCGGTTCTTGTCGAGGAACGGCTTGCGCGCCGCCCACACGATCATGTCGGTGACCCCGATGGCGTCGCGCTGCACGAACAGCGGCTGCGCGATCTTGCGCAGCTCCGGATCGAGCGCGAACGGCAGCACCGCCGGGATGAGCGCGACCTTCTTTTCCGCCAGCATGGCCCGCATGGTGGGGAACGGGGCTTCCACCACCGTGTAGTCGCGCTTGTCCTCCAGGCCGTGCTTGCGCAGCATGGCCCGCATGGCGACGTCGACCGCGCTGCCGACCGCATTGGTGGCGACGACCTTGCCCTTGAGGTCTTCGACCTTCTGGACCGGGCCGTCCTTGAGCACCATGAATTCGTCGGAGTAATAGCCCGCCACGCCGTCCTGGAACTCATCGGCGATGATGCGCAGATCGTCGAGGCCGGCGTTCTGGACCGCGAGCGCCAAGGTCGAATAGGCGAGGCTGCCGATCTCGAGCTCGCCGTTGGCCATCGCGGTGATCATCAGCGGCGTGCCGGCATAGCGCACCTGCTCCATCACATAGGATTTGCCGGCATGGCGGGCGAGATCCTTCTTCTCGAGCAGGATCGAGCCCCAATTGGCGAGCGGAGCCACCCAGGAGACGCGAATCTTGACCGGCTCCTGGGCGCGCACGGGCGTCATCCCGACGACGGCGGCGCATAGACACAGCGTTGCAAGTCTCGACCAGCCCATGGTGTCCTCCGGAGGTCAGGCGCTTCCTGCGGGCGGCACCCGCGCGCGCTCATTTGATGGGCATCTTGCGGGCAAAGCCACGGGGTTGCAAGAACTGCCTGGGCCGTAGCCCGGATGGAGCGTAGCGCAATCCGGGGACCGCCGCTCCCGCATTTCGCTACGCTCCATGCGGGCTGCAGGCGGCCGTTGATGCCCGCGATCTACTTCTTGGCGGCCAATTCGGCGGCCGGGCCGAGCCAGCCGATGATCAGGTCGGCGATCTGGAGATTGTTCTTGTCCATCATCAGCATGTGGCTGTTGCCCTTGATGCCGAGCGCCGGCAGGTAGAGGAACTTGGCGCTGCCGCCGGCGGCATTGATGGCGTCGACCGACTCGTTGCACTGCTTGCGGCGCTCATCGCCGTTGGGGCCGCTGGCGCCTTCCGTGTAATCGCCGAACACCATCATGGTCGGAACCTTGCGGAACGACTTCGACACGTCGTCAGCGCTGAGCGGGCCGCAGCTGCCCTCGACATCGATGAAGGCGCGCACCTTGTCGGGGCGCTCGCGGATCAGCTGCAGCCCGTAACCCCCCGATTGCGAGTGCACCATCACGACCGCCGGCCCGATCTTGTCGACCAGCGTGGCGAGCGCCTTGACGGTATTCGTGCCCCCGCCCGGCAGCAGGTTCTCGGTATTGGGCACGAGGTGCGCGAAATACTGGTCCTGCGCCTCGACCGGGAACTGCTGGCCCGGATAGGGGGTCGGATATTTGGGACCGATCAGGAAGTTCGGATAGGCGCGCTCGCGCGTGGTGAGCGGCACCGAGGGCAACAGGCCGGGATTGGATTCGGCCTTGGCGCGATTGATCGGGGTCGGATCGAAGCCCGAGCGGCCGCGGCCGACGTGATCCACCACATAGACCGGGAAGCCCTTGCGGGCGAAATAGGTGGCCCAGCCTTCGCGCCCGTCGGGCGTGGTCTCGTAGGTGACCCCGGTGTGACCCGATCCGTGCACCATCACGATCGGCGGTCCGGAAACCGTCTTCGGGATCCGGTACTGCACATACATCTGGTCGACGGTGATCTGGCCGGGGGTCGCGGCGCCGGTCGGCGGCGTATCGGGATTGTTGGTGGTGGCGACCTGGCCATTGACGAAGAACACGCCTTCGTCCTGCAGCTCCAACGGCCCGCCAAGCGACCCGGCTGCCGCCGCGGTGATCATGGCGGCGAACAGCGGCGCCGCGAGCACGGCCGCAACCGCGGCAATGAGGCTTCGATTGGCGCTCATGGTGAAATCCTCCCAAGAATTTGGATCAGGCCTTTGCGCGCCTATATTCTGCCGGCACGGCGCCGAGTGCCAGGGGGGAGGAGAGGCTCGCCCGGCTGGGCGCGCCCGACTGGTTCGGTCTCCCGCTACGACGCGGGCACGCGGTCGTCGATGTCGGCTGGCGCTTCATCATCGCCGCCGCGCCAGCGGCCGAGCGAGAGCGCCACGCGGCGGGCGGCGGTGCGCAGCTCGTCGCCGAATGCGCGATCCTCGACGGTGCGCGCCAGCACCATGCCGCCGACGCACAGCGCCGCGATCGCCAGCGCCCGCTTGCGCGCGTCCTCGCCCTTGCGCTCCAGGCCCTGCTCGAAAATATCGACCAGCACCTTGAGCACCGATTCGAACGCCCGCTTCACGCTGTCATCGGTGCGCGAGACGTCGTTGGGCAGCGCGATCAGCGGACAGCTGCCGTCGATATTCTCGAATTGGCCGACCGACAGATAGTCGCCGATGATTTCCGCCGCGACGTCGGGGGCACGCGGATCGATCGTGATGCCGTCCCAGCTCTGGATCCGCTTCTCGCTCAGGATCGCGGTGATCGAGCTCGCATAGAGGTCGCTCTTGCTGTCGAAATAGGCGTAGAAGCTGCCGCGCGTCAGCCCGGCCTCCGCCATGACGTCGTCGATCGACACGGCGTTGAACCCGCGACGATTGAACAAACGCCGCGCGCTCGAGACGATCCGTTCGCGGACCTGCTCGCGGTGATCGGGCGAATACGGCATCGAAGAATTCCCCCTCTTTAATTGCTGGTTATACCGGAATACAACGCCAATGCTCGCCCATATCCGGCGTATGTTTGCAATCATATTTAGGCGCCACGGGCCTAGCTTCTTGATTGGTCTTGCTGAAATTGTATTCGGCTTGCTGCAAGATGGAAAAACCGGCACGCACGGGGCCGAAACCTCGTGATGGTCAGGCGGAGGCGTGCGCCTCCGCCTCCGGGTGCCAGGCCAGCAGCCGGGCGCGCAGCCACCCCATGGCCTTGACCAGGCAGAAGCCGACCACGCCGATCTCGACGATGCCGGCGAACACGCCGCGCGAATCGGCAAAGCGCGAGGCCGTCATCATGGCGCCGCCGAGCCCGTAGCCCCCCATCGCCATCTCGGCCACCACCGCCACGATGAGGGCGAGCGGCAGCGCGACCTGCAGCCCGGTCAGGATCTGCGGCCGCGCCGCCGGCAGCATGACCTGCCACATCAGGGCGCGCTCGCCCGCCCCCATGTTGCGTGCCGACCAGATGAGCTCGCGCTCAACCCCCTGCAGGCCCGCGAGCGTAGCGGTGACCACCGGAAAGATCGCGTCGAGCACCACCATGGCGATCTTGGGGGTGTCGAAGAAGCCGAGCCACAGGACCACGATCGGCAGGAACGCGATTTTCGGCATCGGGAAGCCGACGGAGATGAGCGGATCGAAGAACCAGCGCAGGCGCGCGCTGCGCGTCATGGCGCAGCCGAGCGCGATGCCGCCTGCGGCCGCGATCAGGAAACCGGCGAGCGCGCGGTACAGGGTGAGGCCAGTATTGACCGCAAGGTCGCCCGTGACGGCATCAGCGTAGATGCGCAGCACGACGTCGCTCGCGCGCGGCAGCATGAACGGCGTCACCGCGCCCGAGCGCGCGAACCCCTCCCAGGCGAGCGCGAGCAGCACGACCGGGATCAGCCGCGCCAGGTTCACGCGCGGCATTGGTGATCGTGCCATTAGTTGTCGCGCCACTACGCGTCGCGCCATTGCAGCGCCCTTCGCATCAGCATCCCATAGGCGCGGTCGGCCGCGAAGCCGAGCAGCGCCACCGTCAACACCACCGCGAACATGCCCTCATAGGCACCGCTCGATCCCAGATAGCCGATCAGGTAGCCGAGCCCGTGCTGGGCCACGATCAGCTCCGAGCTCACCAGCAGCACAAAGGCGAGCGCGAGCGCGGTGCGGATGCCGTTGAGGAGCTCCGGCAGCGCGCTCGGCAGCACGACGTCGCGCAAGACCCGAAGCTCCCCCGCCCCCATGCTGCGCGCCGACCACACCAGCACCGCCTCGGCGCCGCGCGCGCCGTTGAACGCACCGAGCGTCACCGGCAGCATGCAGCCGAGAAAGATCAGTAGGATTTTCGAGCCGTCGCCGAAGCCGAGCCACAGCACGGTCACCGGGATGAGCGCCGATTTCGGCATCGGATAGAGCAGCTCGACCAGCGGGCCGACGAGCGCATTGAGCGGCCGCCACCACGCCATCGCAATGCCGAGGCCCGCGCCGATCACGACCGCGAGCGCAAGCCCGGCCGCCGCCCGATAGAGCGAGGAGAGGCCGTTGCCGAGCAGCTCGCCGTCGCGCAGGAGATCGAGCCAGGCCGCCACCACGTTGCTCAGCGGCGGCAGCGCGAGCGCGGAGACCAGCCCCAGCCGCGCCACCACCTCCCAGACCAGCGCCAGGATGAGGAGCGGCAGATAGCGGATGAGCGCGGCTTTCATTCCTGATGCGCGCATGGGCCTCTCCTCACCGCGCCCCGCTTGCGCCCAGGCATGCACTCCTCGGCTTCCTGGAGGGCGGCAGGCGAAAACGTGATGTGCGCACGGCGTTTCACTCCGAGCCCCTCATCCCGCCCTTCTCCCCAGCGGGGAGCAAGAGTGAAAGGCCCTGCGTCCCTGGCGCAAGTAGTTGGGCCCGAGGGGCGACTAAAGACGCGTGTGCGTCTCTCCCCGCAAGCGGGGCGAGGAGCGCCTGCCAACCGGCAAATGCCCATCACTTCCCCGCCTCCTGGGCCTTGATGGCTTCGATGCGCACCAGGTTCCAGATTTCATCGACCTTGTCGACAAAGGCCTTGGCCTTGAACAAATCCGGCGCCGCCTTGTCGAGCCTGGTCTCCACGATAGCCTTGATGCGGCCCGGCCGCGCCGACATGACCGCGACCCGGTCGGCCAGATAGACCGCCTCCTGCACGTCATGGGTGACGAAGACCACGGTCTTGGGATCGCGCCGCAGGATGCCGATGAGCTCGCTCTGCATCAGGCTGCGGGTCTGGGCATCGAGCGCGCCGAACGGCTCGTCCATGAGCAGAGTGTCGGGATTGAAGGCGAGCGTGCGGGCGATGGCGGTGCGCTGCTTCATGCCGCCCGACAGATGCGCCGGATAGCTCTCCTCGAAACCCTTGAGGCCGACCAGATCGATGAAGGCCTGGGCACGCTTCTCGCGCTCGGGGCGCGGCAGGCCTTGCCGTTCGAGGCCGTAGAGAATGTTGGCGCGCACGGTCTTCCACGGGAACAGCGCGAAATGCTGGAACACGATGCCGCGGTCGGGCCCGGGGGCACAGACCGGCTTGCCGTCGACCGCGATGGCGCCGCCCTGACACGGTAGAAAGCCGCCGATCAGATAAAGCAAGGTCGACTTGCCGCAGCCCGAAGGCCCCAGCAGGGCGACGAATTCCCGCGCCCCGATCTCCAGCGACACATCGTCGAGCGCCAGCACCGCACGGCCGCGCGGCGGCCTGTAGACGTGCTTCACGCCCGCGATGCTGATCTGCGCCATGCTCTATTCGGCCGCGATCGGGCGCGCCGATCGGGCCGCGATCTCCGCGAGGCAGCGGGCGAGGCTTTCGCCGTCCGGATCCGCGAGCGCGGCGGTGCGGGCGCTGGCGATCGCGTCGACGGCGCGGGAAAGCGGGAGGTCACCGGCGAGCGCCGGCGCAACCACGGCCTCGACGATGCGCGCGTAGTTGACGCTGCCGCGCTTGTGGGTATCGCCATAGCCTTTGATCAGGCGGGCGCATTCCACGATCTCGAGCGCAAGCTCGGCGGATTGCGTGGCGGCTTGCTCGACGAGGCCAAGCCAGGCCGCGATGGCGCGTTGCTCCTCGCCGAAACGGTGGCTGCGCGGCCGCCATGCGGAGAGCTTCGCGAGCAGCCAGAAGCGCAGGAAACCGGTGACCGATGTGCTTTGGATGGTCATGCCCCAATGAAACCTTTCGATCCAGCCGCGGCGCTGCGCGAGGCTCAATATGCGACGCGCGAGCCCGGCCGGCAGGATCGAGCAGACTTCCTCGATGCCGGGCTTGAGGAAGTCCGCGACCACGACCGGCTCGCCGGCTGATGCGCCGAGCTCGGCCGCGATCCGCGCCGCGCGCGCCGGATCGATCTTGGCCTGCGCCACCTTGACCACGTCCTCGTAGGTCATGCGCAGCGCCAGGTGCCGCGCCGTCTCGGCGACGAGGCGGCCGCCGGCACCCGCGCGTGCATCGGCCGCCGCGATCGGGGAGAGCCAGTCGAGATAGCGACGCGCATAGGCCAAGTCCTGATAGCGAGCGCAACGGCTGAGGCCGAGCTCTACCAGGTCGCGGGCGGCCGCAGGCAGGGCGGCGATCTCGCGCTCGAAACGCGCCATCGACGAGGAGCTATCCGCAGGCTCCGCAGCCTGTGCGGAATCATTCGTTGAGGCCAACGCGGCGTCGCGCGCGGCTTCGAGCCCGGCCCGGAACCCGCGCAGATTGCCGTCGATCGCCTTGCCGTCACGGCGGATCGCGGCCTCGAAGGCCTCTATCGGGATCGGCACGCGGCCACAACCGGCGAGCATGCCGAGCATCACGGCATTGACCATCGCGCCGGCGGAACGCGCGATCGCGTCCATGTCGAGCAGGATTGCGCCCTGTGCGCGCTGCGCGATCGCCTGCGCGAGCTGCGCCGGATCGTGGCGGCCGTCTCCCATGGCGATCTTCTCGTCCATCACCAGCGAGCGCGCGGTCGATGATATGGCAAATGTGCGGTCGGGCGTGACGAAGCCCGCCGCCACGGTGCGGGCCGCCTCCATCAGCTCGCTCGCCACCATCAGGTCGATGTCGCCGACACCCGGCGTGAGCGCCAAAACCGGGCGGTCATCGTCGTCGCGGCGCCGCGGCTGTGGCCAGATTTCAACATAATAGGTGGTCCCGCCGGTGCGCTGCGCGACCCCCGGCACCGACGTGCTCTGCACCGGCAGACCGAGCGATTCCGCGGCCCGCACGATCCAACCGGTGAGCACGCCGCCGCCCTCGCCGCCCAGCGCCGCGATCAGGATGGTGATGGGGCGAATCGCAATACTCGGACTCTGATCCTGCGCAAGCGAGCTCTCTCTCCCCGCTGGGGAGAGGGTTGGGGTGAGGGCCTCGGGCCTATCGATTGTTCGCATCCCCCTCACCCCGGCCCTCTCCCCTGTGGGGAGAGGGAGAAGGGCGCTGATGACCGTGCGCCGCACCGCATGCAGCGCCCGATCCCACCAGCCCGGATTGCGGATCACCTCGGCGCGATAGAACGAGGGACACAGCACCGCGGCATGCGCGACCTCGCCGCACAGCCCGCAGCCGACACAGCTCTCGATCACGGTGGCGACCGGATCGCGGCGCAGCGGGTCGGGGTTGGGCTTGACGGTGAGCGAGGGACAGCCCGAGAGGCGGATGCAGGAATGGTCGCCGGTGCAGAGCGCGTCGTCGATGCCGTAGCGCACCCGCACCACGCGCTCGCCGCGGGCGAGCTTCCGCGCGTCCTCCGCGCGCACGCGCCGCTGCCGCGCCAATTGGCATTCGCCGTCCGAGATGATCACCTTGAGGCCGCGCTCGGCCGTGCGCATCGCCTCCTTGAGGGTCTGGGCCATGGTGGCGACCGAATAGGTGCGCACCTTGCGCAGCCATTTCACGCCCAGCGCGCGCAAGGTCCGCTCGATCTCGATGGCGGGCGCGCCGTCGTGACGGCTCATCTGGCTCGACGGCAGGTATTGCAGGCCGGTCGCCGATGCGTAGCCGTTCTGCATCACGATCAGCACGCCGTCGCCCTGGTTGAACAGATGGCTGGCGACGCCGGTGATGAGGCCGTTGTGCCAGAAGCCGCCGTCCCCCATGACGGCGATCGGGCGCTTGGCCAAGTTGGGGCCAACCGCCGCCGCGCTCGCGAGCGACATGCCGTAGCCGAGGATGGAATTGCCCAGGCTGAAGGGCGCAAAGGTCGCAAACGAATGGCAACCGATATCGGCGCTGATATGGGTCGGCCCGAGTTCGCGCTGCATCAGCTTGATGGCGGTGAAGACCGGCCGCTCCGGGCAACCCGTGCAGAAGGTCGGCGGCCGCGGCGGCAGCGCGCCGACCGCGGCGGCGCCGGCGGCCTTGTGGGCCACGATCGCCTGCGCCTGCGCCACGACCGCATCGGCATCGAGAGCATCAGGGCGTTGACGGCATAGCCCGCGAAGACGGGCGTCAACGCCCTGATGCTCTTCGCGGGCTATGCCCGGCCGCGCCGCCTCGACAAAGCCGGCAAGGCCGGAAAGCAGGATGTCGGACTGATATTCGCCGCTCCTCGGCAGCACGCCCTTGCCGAGCACGCGGGTCTGCAGGTCGCCGCGCCGCAGCTCCACATTGACGGCCTGCTCGATGTAATCCGGAAAGCCCTCCTCCACCACCAGCACGGCGCGCTTGCCGGCGCAGAAGGCGCGCAATTCCTCGCCGTCGAGCGGATAGACCACGTTAAGGACGAGCATCGGGATGCGGCTCTTGCCGAATGCATTGGCGAGACCGAGCCGCGTGAGCGCCCGCAGCACGCCATTGGCGAGCCCGCCCATCACGATGATGCCGACGTCGTCGAGATCGCCGGAGAGCGTTTCGTTGAGCTTGTGGGCGCGGATGAAGGCGAGCGCCGCCGGCAGCCGATCCTCGACCTTGCGGCGCTCCTGCACGAAGGTCAGCGGCGGATGCGCGAGCCGGCCGTAGTCGAAGGCGGGCGGTCCGCTCATGCGGTTGCGGGACGAATAGGCGGCGCGGCGGTTGGTCTTGGCCGCAAACGCGCCGGTGACATGGCAGGCGCGAATGCGCAATTCGAGCATCACGGGCGCGTGGCTTGCCTCCGACAATTCGAAGCCCATCTCGACCATGCGCACGATGGTTGAGAGATCCGGCCGCGGGTCGAGCAGCCAGATCGAGGATTTCATCGCATAGGCGTAGGAACGCTCCTGGATGACGCTGGCGCCCTCCCCATAATCTTCGCCCAGGATGATCAGGGTGCCGCCGATCACGCCCGGCGAGGCGAGGTTCGACAACGCGTCGGCCGCCACATTGGTGCCGACGATGGATTTCCAGGTGACCGCGCCGCGCAGCGGATAGTTGATGGAGGCGCCCAGCATCGCGGCGGCGGCGGCTTCGTTGGTGCAGGTTTCCACGTGCACGCCGAGATCGGCGAGCAGGTCCTGCGCCTCCACCATCACGTCGATGAGATGCGAGACCGGCGCCCCCTGATAGCCGCCCACATAGCTCACGCCGGACTGCAGCAGCGCCTTGGTGACCGCCAAAATGCCTTCGCCCCGGAAGGTCTCGCCGTCACCGAGCTTGAGGGCTTCGACTTCGGTCTTGAAGGAGCGTTCCATGGCGATCTGGGCGTAGCAAAAAAAGGGGCCGCTCGATAGCGGCCCCGATGATCTAATTCAGCAGTGTCATGCCCCGCGAACGCGGGGCACCCATATGTGGACGGCCCCCGGCTTGCAAGGGTAGCAGTGTGCAGATCGAAGCGATTGCGATCATATGTACGGCCTGATGATGCGGCCGCGCACGACCGCTGCCAAGATGGGGCTCCGCAACGCGAGTTCCAA
>DATDGG010000402.1:0-3037 GCA_036522235.1 Xanthobacteraceae bacterium | reverse complement strand
CCGCATCCGTCAGGCTCGGCGTTGACATACATAGTTGGTGACGCAGCCGAGCTCGTCGGATCATCAGATGGTCGCTATGACTTGGTCTACGTCAGCAGTTTTCATCCCGACGAGTTGCGACGAGAGGGTCTGCAAAGGCGTACGTCGCCCGGCAAGGAGGACTTCAGCCTTGCAATCTGGCCCAGGGGCGAAGAGGCCTATCATCCGACTCTGATGAGCGCCACCCGATTGGTACGAGATGGAGGTCTGGCGATCTTCCAGCACTATCGCGGCGGAGCAAACGTCGCCCTGGATCCGCACTATCTGGCCGATGTGCAGTGGCAGTTTGTGGCCCACGGTCTCTCCTTGCTCGAGGTCTACGCGTTCGCTGTCTCCCCGCGAATCTTGTTGGTGGTTGCGATAAAGGGATCGCTCGACGACGCTGCCGCTCTGAGTCGTGTCCTTTCGACCAGGCCGGCGGTCAAGGAATTCTTCGGACGGCACCCTGGCAAATGGCGCAAGCACGCGGTCCGGGTCTTCAGCGCCGGCAGCATGCCGCGTAGCGAGCGAACTTGTCTTTACGGCTGGCGAACGGTCCATAAGATTCGGCGGGCGCTGCGGAAGCTCGTGCATAGGCGCTGAGCGCCAATACTACAAATAAAGGAACACCATGAAATTGTTGCTCGCCACCCTCGCGGCGCTCGGCATGCTATTGCCCGCCGCGGCCCGCGAAGATATTCCGTTCGTTGCGCTGGCGCGCGATCTGGGCCAGTGGGCGGATCAGCCCGCCGCCGTCCGCCAGTGGTTCCAATCCCTCATGCAGCCAGATAATCCCGCAGTCAGCTGCTGCGGCGAGGCGGATGCCTTCGAGGCGGACGCGTTCGAGGTCGAGGGCGATCACTACATCGCCATCATCACGGACGGCAAGGGCGTGATCCCGAACGGCACGCGTATCGCGGTGCCCAACACGAAAATGAAATGGGACGCCGGCAATCCGACCGGGCACGGCGTCATCTTCCTGCGGCCGGAGATGATCCGGCTCAATGCGTGGATTGTGTACTGCTACGTCGCGCCCGGCGGCGTGTGAATAGCGAATGGCGAGTAGCGAGTAGCGAGTAGCGAGTAGCGAAGGCGCCCTCTGCTTACTTCATCGCTCACAGCTCACCGCTGTCTACTCGCCACTTCCTATTCGCCGTTCGCCACTCCCACTCCCACTCCCACTCCCACTCCCACCAAACCAAAGAGGTGCAGCCATGACGGCATCAAAGCCGGTCGTGATCGATATCTATTACGGCGACCAGGTGCAGGATTTCGCGCAGACCAAGGCCTTCGGCATTCTGGGCGTGATCCACAAGGCTAGCGAAGCCACGGGCTTCACCGACCGGCTCTATGCGGCGCGGCGCAGGGCCGCGACCGATCTCGGCCTCAAATGGGGCGCCTATCATTTCTTCCACGGCGCGCAGCCGCTCGCGGAGGCGGATCACTTTCTCAGCGCCGCGGAGCCGGACGCCGACACGCTCGTTGCGCTCGATTGGGAAAATGTGGGCGCCGCCGCCCCGGGCGCGGCGGCGGCGCGCGCGTTCCTCGAGCGCATCGAGGAAAAGCTTAACCGGAAGGCGGTGATCTATTCCGGCAATGTCGCCAAGGAAGAGATCAGCGGCAAGGATGCCTATTTCGGCGCGCACCGGCTCTGGCTTTGCCAATACGGCCCGGCCTGGCACGTGCAGCCGAGCTGGCAGCGGCCCTGGCTCTGGCAGAACAACGGCGACGGCGACGGTCCCGGCCCGCACCATATCCCCGGCATCAAGGGCCTCTGCGACAATAATTGCCTCCTCGCGCCGATGACGGCCGACGATCTCGTGCGGGAGTGGGCGGCATGAGGCCCGCCCCCGCGCTTGTCGTCGCGCTGGTCCTCGCGCTTGTCTTGGCGCTGCCGGCCTCGCCCGCGCAGGCGCACGAACCAAGGCATCACGCACATCGCAATCAAGCCCGCGATGTCGGCCATTGCGCGTGTCCTTCCGGCGCGACGAACGGTCGTTGCTGGGCGTGTTTGGTGCATCGTCACGCGGGCGCAGCGCTTGCCGACGCCGACGCCCGCGTCGAAACCGGCTTGGCGTCCTACTACAACTACGGTCCGGTCGCCTGTGCGGGCCGCTATGTCGGCCCAATGACCGCGGCCCATAAATCGCTTCCGTGCGGGGCGCGCGTGCGCGTCACCACACCGGTCGGCACGGCGATCCTCATCATCACCGATCGCGGCCCCTATGTGCGCGGCCGCATCATCGACGTCTCGCCCGACGCCGCCCGCGTTCTCGGCCTGATCGGGCCGGGCGTGCTGCCCGCCACCGTGGAGAGGTTGCCATGATCCGCCTGCGCTTCGTTTGCGGCCGCGATACGGTGTCGCTCGGCATCCGGGCGCGCGAGAATTTTCCCTTCTCCCATGCCGAAGCCGTGACGCCCGATGGGCGCTATCTCGGCGCCCATGCGGATGGCGGCGTGCAGGCGCGGGAGCCCGGCTACGACGCCGCCTATCTCGAGCGCGCGCTCTTCGTCGACCTGCCCGAGACCCAAGCCGGGCAGGCCGCGGCGTTCTACGCCTTTCTCGACCGTCATATCGGTGAGCCCTATGATTTCGAATCCATCCTCGGCTTCCTGGTCCCCGGTCTCGAATTGCATCAGGCGCGGCACGTCATCTGCTCGGCCTTCATGACGCTCGCCCTGCGCCAATGCGGCTGGTTCGCCGCACCGCTCTGCGAGCCCGCCCACAAAATCTCCCCGCGCGATTTGTTGCTGATGATCAGCGCGCGCATCGCCATCGACATGTAGGAGCAAAGCAATGCAGATCGATCCGAAAGTCTCGTTCTGGCTCGGCGTCGCCGTCACCGCCTTGATCGGCGTCGGCGGCGGCACCGTCAGCCTCACCGATGCGATCCCGCCCGATTGGATTCCGGCGGTAGTGGCGTGGTGCAACATCCTGTCGTTCTTCGGCTCCGGCGTGCTCACGGCGCTGCACGGATTTTCCTCGGGCAATAGCGGCCCGCTGGTGGGCGCGCCGCCG
>DATDGG010000401.1:0-9639 GCA_036522235.1 Xanthobacteraceae bacterium | reverse complement strand
ATCTGCAAGAGCCCGAGCTTGCAGAACAGTCGGGACAACGCCGCTCTCTTTATTTTCCCAATCCTGAATTTTTCGAACCGGTTGCTTGAGCTTTGTCGCAACCTCATCGATAGAACGGCCACGCCACTTACGCGCCCAGCGCAGCATCTCGGCGTTGAACGGAATCGGCTCCTTTTTTTGGGCAGAGCTCGCCATGGCTGAAACATCCTATCGCAAAAAGTAAACGTTTAAGTGAGGAGTCCAGTGCTCATTCAGTCAACGTTCATTCCGAATAGATAAGAACAAAACAGGAACATAGGTCAATACCCTTGTTGCCAGCGATTGGGCCATAGCGACTGACTGCCGACG
Organism: Xanthobacteraceae bacterium; assembly: GCA_036522235.1. Taxonomy (GTDB): domain Bacteria; phylum Pseudomonadota; class Alphaproteobacteria; order Rhizobiales; family Xanthobacteraceae; genus VAZQ01. The sequence continues at coordinate 9,291 of DATDGG010000401.1, read as the reverse complement.
GTCTTAGGCTGCCGAACATGGGCGCCCGACCGGGCGCAATACCTTGAGTATTGAGACCAGATTGCAACTGAACGCAGGAAAGGAAGACCTGACCGTCTAGGCCGACGCCGGCCGATGCGCGCGCAGAAACGAACGGATCTGCCGCACCGCCAGGGGAACCCGTTCCTTGGGCTCTTTCCACGGGAACAGGCTCACCTCGGCCTTCGGCGCCAGCATCGCGCTTTCCATGGCGACGGCGTAGGGATGCGGCGGGATATCGTCGGGCAGGATCAGCACGGGCGTCTGGCAGTTGCGCACGAAGTCGCGCGTCACGGTGAAGACGAAGTCGCTGCTGCGGTAGAGCTTGGTCAGATATTTCTCGACCATGTCCATGGTGATGTCGGGGCGGCGCTTGACCAGATCCGGGCCCCAGCCCTTCATGCTGCCGTCGTAGAGGAGGGTCGGCATTTCCGGGCGGAACCCGACCGGTTGCGCCAGCACGCCGGCGACGACGCGATCCGGCGCCCGCTTCAGCAGGTTCCAGATGAAGGGGCCGCCGATGCAGAAGCCCATCACCATGAACTTGTCGATCCCTAAGTGATCCATGAGATTGAGCTGGTCGTCGGTGTGGGAATCCCACGGCCGGTCGACCTCGAGCGGGCCCGAGGACTGGCCGGTATTGGCGTTGCGCAGGTCGGCGGCGATGCAGCGGTACTCGCCTTTGAGCTCCTCGATCGGGTTGAACGGCGAGTTGCTGGTGAAGACGGAGATGGCGGAGTTCAACCCGCCGCCGGGGATGAGTAGCAACGGGACGCCGGAGCCGGCCTCCACGTAGTGAAGGCGAACCGGGCCTTTTTCGTAGAAGGCATCCCCGCCTTGGCCGGCCTGCTGCGCAAACACGCGCGGCGCCGCGGCCATGGCGGTCGCGGCCGCGCCCGTTGCGAGGATATTGCGTCGCATCGGATCAATCATCGGCGCCTCCCATCATCTTTTGTGGTGCGTGAGCTTGGTGGTGCGTGCGGGCCGAAGCTCGCGAAGCTGCTTCCAGGTTCTTGAATGTTGCAAGCATTCGAATGTTATCTGTGTTGCGCAGGCTTTTAGCACAGGTTGGCCTCTGGCCGAAGCGCCGAATTCCCGCTTCCGGCGCTGCCTCGCCGAAATGCCTGTCCCGCAGCGCGGCGGCTGCGGCGGTGACTTCCTTTCCGCGTGGTTCCGTGCTCTGTTGATGTCGTGGTGGGTGGGCCCCGGTCGTGAGGAGATGCAACATGACGCTGGTTCGTACCGTGCTTCTGACGGGCAGTTTCGTCCTGGCAGTCTGTGGTGGAGGGGTTCAAGCGCTCGCGCAAGGCGCTGCCGGCAAGCCGATGATGACCTTGCAAATGCCGGCGCTGCCCGAGCCGGCCCGCGTCACCCTCGACCCGACGAAAACGGCCCTCGTGGTGTTCGACTACGTCGAGCCCATTTGCAAGGCGCAGCCGAAATGCATGAGCGCGATGCTGCCCGCCCTGACCCCGTTCATGGCGCGGGCGCGCAAGGCCGGCGTCGTCGTGGCCTACGGCACGCGCGAGCCCAACATGTCCAAGTGGCTGCCGGAAATTGCTCCGGCCGCGGGCGACATCAAGATCACGAATACCGCGCAGGACCGGTTCTACAACACCGATCTCGACAAGCAGCTGAAGGCCAAGGGGATCACGACGCTCGTCCTGGTCGGCTGGAAGGTGAGCGGCTCGATGACCTACTCCTCGGTCGGAGCAACCGTGCACGACTTCACCGTCGTGGTGCCGATCGATACCACCGCGGCCGCCACCGACTACGAGACTACCATCGGCTTCTATCAGATCTTGAACGGGGGCAATGCCAACCTGAGCAACGAGCCCTTGAAGCCGAAGTCCTCGACCTTGAGCCGAACCGATATGATCACATTCCAATAGCAGGGGTCGCGCGCGCTTCCGACCGGCCGTCGGCGTGAAGCGGATGAAGCGGCCGAGGCCGACGGTTGACGCAACCGTGCAAATCAGTTTATTCGGGAAATTGAAACTCACGAAGTGCGCCCGGCCGGAACCCGCGCTGGGCTTTTTCTTTTTCCGTCGTGATCGATTGAAACTCGGGCGGGAGACCAGGCGCCGGCGCGCATCATCCATCCTTGCGCCGGGTGCATGGCTCCGGCGCCCTCCCTGGCCGGGTTCATTGCTTCCGGATTGTATTATCAATAGATCGACGCTTGAAGCCATGCATTTTTGTTTGGTTGTTCGCCGGGCGAGGCGTTCCGGTGAGGTGCGCGCGGCGGCGAGACGGCCGTCGCATGCCCGCGGCCAAGAGAGGGCGGCCACAAGGGCCGCCCCTAAGCAACGGGTGGACATTCGTAGGGGCGCCCCTTGTGGGCGCCCACTGTGAGGGCCAGCCCCGGAACCACGGCTTGTCCCGCCCGCGCCGGGTGCTACGCTCACGGAGATGTAAGCCGGCCCAGGTGCCTCAACCGGGGAGGAAGCCGATGGCGGATGAGCTCAGCATCAAGGTGAATGGGCGCGCATGGGCGGTCGCCGCGAGCCCGGACACGCCGCTCCTTTACGTTCTCACCAACGAGCTCGAGCTCAAAGGACCGAAATTCGGCTGCGGGCTCGCGCAATGCGGCTCCTGCTCGGTGCTGGCGGATGGGGTCGAGATCAGATCTTGCGTGACGCCGGTCGCGGCGGTGGCAGGCAAGGCGGTGACGACGCTCGAGGGCCTGCCGGCCTGGTACGCGGAGACGAAGAAGCCTTCGCAAGCGCCGGCGCTGCATCCGTTGCAGCAGGCTTTCATCGACGCCCAGGCGCCGCACTGTGGCTATTGCAGCAGCGGAATGATCATCAAGGCGTCCGAGCTGCTCGCGCGGAACCCGCGGCCGAGCGACGGGGAGATAAGGCAGGCCATGAACGGACATCTCTGCCGCTGCGGAACCTATCCGCGGGTCATGCAGGCGATCAAGCTCGCCGCCCGCGTCATGGCAGGAGAGACGCCATGAATACGATGATGAACACGATCATGCGTGACATTGCGAACGAAGGCGGCACCGGCTTCTCGCGCCGCGATCTCCTCAAGGGCGGCGGCGCGCTCATCGTCGGCTTCAGCCTTGCCGCGGCGCCGGAGCTCGCGTCCGTCGCCCGCGCGGACATCGTCGCCTCGCCCGATCCGAACCTGATCGATTCCTGGATCGCGGTGCATGCCGACAATACCGCGACCGTCATCTTCGGAAAGTGCGAGCTCGGACAGGGCAACACCACCGGCATGTTGCAGATCGCCGGCGAGGAGCTTGATCTCGACATGAGCCAGCTCGCCGCCGTCCGCTGCGACACCCACGTGACGCCCGACCAAGGCGCCACCACGTCGAGCTCCTCGATCGAGCGCGGCGGACCGCGGCTGCGCGCCGCGGCGGCGGAGGCACGGGCGGCGCTATTGCGGCTTGCTTCCGCGCGGCTTGATGCGCCGCCGGCCGCGCTCACGGTAGCGAAGGGCGTCGTCGCGGTTGCGGGCGAGCCCAGCCGCTCGGTCAAATACGGCGATCTCCTCGGCGACAAGCGGTTCGACCTCAAGCTCACCGGCAGCGCGCCGCAGAAGCCGGTCAGCCAATATACGCTGGTCGGCGCGCGCGTGCCGCGCCGCGATATCCCCGACAAGGTCGCGGCCCGCTACACGCATATGCAACATGTGCGCGTCGCCAACATGCTGCACGGCCGCATCGTGCGTCCGCGCGGGCAGGGTGCCTATGGCAGCGGCGCGCGGGCCGTGAGCATCGACGAAAGCTCGATCAAGGACATTGCGGGCGCTCGCGTGCTGCGCAAGGGCGATTTCATCGGCGTCGTCGCCGAGCGCGAGTGGGACGCTGTGAAGGCCGCCCGCGTGCTCAAGGTCGTGTGGCAGGAGAGCGCGACGTTGCCCGGCAATGCCAAGCTCTACGCCGCGATGCGCGCCGCGCATACGACCGACACGGTCGTGGTCGACAAGGGCAGTCTGGCGGACGGCTTTGCCCGCGCCGCCCATGTGGCTTCCGCGACCTATCATCTGCCCTATCAGGCGCATGTGCCGTTCGGCCCCAATTGCGCGATCGCCGATGTCGGCCCGGATGGCGCCCTGGTAATGTCGTCGACGCAAGACGTCTACAATTCGCGCCGCATGCTCGCCGACACGCTCGGCCTGCCGCCCCAGAAGATACGGGTGCAGTATTACGAAGGCTCCGGCACGTTCGGCCACAGCTGCTACGAGGATGCGGCGCAGGCCGCCGCCATCATGTCGCAGCTCGCGGGTCGGCCGGTGCGCGTGCAGTTCATGCGCGCCGACGAGCATGGCTGGGACAACTATGGCCCGGCGCATGTCGCCGAGCTGCGCGCCGGCGTCGACCGCGACGGCAAGATCGTCGCTTACGAATATCAGGGCTGGCAGCACGGCTGGCATGTGATCGAGACCTCGCAGGAGCTCGCCCAGCTGACCAAGCCCAAGGAGCGCACCAGCGGATCGAACTCGATCACCGTCAATCCGGTGAGCACCGGCGCCATGTATGCGATCGCGAACCGGCGCGTGATCAGCCACGCGGTGCCGATGGAGGGCCTGCTCAAGGGCTCGCCGCTGCGCTCGCCCATGGACATGCACTATTCGTTCGCCTCCGAGCAGATCATCGACGAGCTGGCCCACGCGGCCGGCATCGATCCGCTGGAGTTCCGCCGCCTCAACATCGCGGGCGAACGCTGGCTCGGCGTGCTCAACGCGGCCGCCGCGGCCGCCGGATGGACGCCGCGCGCCTCCGCTCGCACGGATGCCGAGACCGTCACCGGCCGCGGGATCGCCATCGGCACCCACCACGTCTCCTTTGGGGCGGCGGTGGCGGAGATCGAGGTCAACCGGCGCACCGGCGTGATCGTCGCCAAGAAGCTTTACGGCGCGCTCGACGCCGGCCTTGCCGTCAATCCGGCGCTGATCGAGAACCAGATCGTCGGCCAGATGGTGCAGGCTACGAGCCGCATCCTCAAGGAAGAGGTGATCTTCTCGGAGCGCAATGTCACGAGCCTCGACTGGGAGAGCTATCCGGTGCTGCGCTTTGCCGAACATCCCGACGTGACGCCCGTGGTAGTGCAGCGCCTGAACGAGCCTTCGACCGGCGCCGGCGAGGAGGTCATGGGCTCGACCGGCGCCGCGATCGCCAACGCCTTTTTCGACGCCACCGGCGTGCGCCTGCGGGAGTATCCGATGACGCCGCAGCGGGTGCTCGCGGCGCTGGCGGGGTGATCTCTGAAATCCGACATCTGACAATTAATCCATAAAACGGGAGGAACCAAAATGAGCACGAACCGCCTCGTCTCCAAGGCCATCCTGCTGAGTGGCATCGCTCTCCTCGCCACCCCCGCGCTCGCCGCCGACGTCACCTCGCAGCGGCTGATCGATGCCGACAAGGAGCCGCAGAACTGGCTGATGAACCACCGCACCTATGACGGCCAGCGCTTCTCGCCGCTCGATCAGATCAACAAAACGAGCGTCAAGAACCTCAAGCTCGCCTACGCGGTCGCGCTCGGGGGCAGCGCGGCGAACGAGAATCTCGAAGCCACCCCGCTGGTCGAGGACGGCTTTATGTACATGGTCGACCTGTGGGGCATCGTCTACAAGATCGACGTGCGCTCAGGCGATGCCGGGCGCATCGTCTGGCGCATGAATCCCAAGCAGGAGAAGACCGCCAACGCCAATCGCGGCGTCGCGCTGTGGGGCAACTTTGTCATTTCCGGCGCCAGCTATCCGCCGCGCATCATCGCCTCCGACAAGGACACCGGCAAGATCGTCTGGGAGACGAACCTCTCGACCGATCAGGCGGAAGTCTCGATCACCGCCGCGCCGCTCGCCGTCAAGGACAAGATCATCGTCGGCGCCTCGGGCGGCGACCGCGGCGTGCGCGATTTCATCGCCGGCCTCGATGCGGCGACCGGCAGGAAGCTCTGGCTCAAATACACCATCCCGGCGCCGGGCGAGCCCGGCAGCGAGACCTGGAAGGACAAGACCAATGCCTGGCAGACCGGCGGCGGGGCGGTGTGGGTGACCGGCACCTATGACGTCGCCAGCAACCAGACCATCTGGGGCACCGGCAATCCGGTGCCGATGATGGATGCGCGGGTGCGGCCGGGCGACAATCTCTACACCAACAGCGCCATCTCCTGGGATCCGGATTCCGGCAAGATGAACTGGTACTTCCAGTTCACGCCCGGCGACATGTGGGACTTCGACGAGGTCGGCACTCACATTCTTATCAATGGCAACGTCAACGGCCAGCCGCGCAATCTCATCACCCATTCGGCGCGCAACGGCTTCGTCTATACGATGGAGCGCAGCAACGGCCAGGTCGTGGTCGCCAAGCCCTATATGGACAACGTCAACTGGACCAAGGGCATCGACCAGAAGACCGGCAAGCCGCTCGATTACGATCCCGCCAAGGACGTCCAGATTTATTCGGGCCTCGCCAATCCGACCGCGGAAAACCCGATCAAGAAGGTCTGCCCCAACCGCACCGGCGGCAACAATTACTGGCCGTCGTCCTACAGCCCCAAGACCAAGCTCCTCTACATCCCGGTGCTGACCGCGTGCGAGCTCGTGACCAACGACAAGGACATGCCCAAGAAGGAGAAGGGCTGGTTCCAGCGCACCGGCGGCGCCTACAAGGCGGAAGAACGCTACGAAAGCAACCTGACCGCGGTCGATCCGGTGACCGGCGAGGTGAAGAAGAACTTGAGCCTGCGTTTCCCGAACTACAGCGGCACGCTCGCGACCGGCGGCGGGCTCGTCTTCATCGGCCTGCTCGACGGCACGGTGGCGGCCTATGACGACACCACTTTGGAAGAGCTGTGGAAGGTCAATGTCGGCTCCGGCTTCTCGGCACCGCCGATGACCTTTGCGGTGAACGGCAAGCAGTATATCGCCATCGCGGCCGGCCCGAGCAGCGCCGCGCTGAGCAAGCTCATCAACACGCCCGAGCTCAAGGAGCAGCGGGGCGCGACCGTGCTCTACGTGTTCGCGCTTTGACGGGCACGCGCGGGGGCGGAGGGAGCCGGCAAAGCGGTTCCCTCGCGTGCCCCGGCGCTCTTCACGGCCGCGTCACCGGCACTCGGGTAACAACGGAATCGATCGGCCTCGGTGCGCGTCGCGTGCCTGCGTGTGGTGAGGACGCAGCAGAAGCCTCGGCGTGCAGGAGCGGACGATCCGATGGCAGATGACCACCTTCGATACATATGAGCATTGCACCGAGGCAACGCCGATCGACGGCCACAGGCCCGTCAGGACCACCGTCGCGGCCAGCGTATAGACGACGAGCTCTTTTCCGGGCCGCTTCATGGCGCCGCCAGGGTCATGAACGAGAGTCGTGAACGGTGCTCCGGCCTCCTGCCGATCGAGGATCAAAGCTTGAAATTCTGCTTGAGAAAGTCGTGGACCTTTTCGACCGCATCGGTGCGCGCGGCGGCGTTGTAGCCGACGGTCGGGCCATGGGTCATGCAGGTCTTTACGTAGGCGGGAATGTCCGCGTTGGTCATTTTGGTGTTGTCGGCGTGGTCCACACGCAGAATATGGCCGTCGGTGAGGTCGATCACCATGTCGCACTTGGTGAACAGCTGGGCTTCCTTGACGACGCCGCTGAACCCGCCCTGGACATCGAAATCGTGGTAGGTTTTGGGGTACGAGATGAAAGTCACCGGGCTGCCCTTGCTTTGCGCCCAGTCGGCGAACTCGTGGGTCGCGCCGATCAGCACGTAGTTGTCCGACTCGCCGTGAAGAAACAGGAGCGGCGATTGATCGGTGGCACGATCGCGATATTGGAATCCTGCCGGGCCATAGAATACGATATGCGCAGCGAATTTGAGATCGTCGGTGATGATGCTCTTGCGCACGGTCTCGAGCGCCGTAGTCATCGCGACACCGCCGCCGCGCGACCAGCCGACAATGCCGATCCGGGCCTTGTCCATACGGGGATCGGCGCCCAGGACCTTGAGCGCCGCCAAGGCGTCCGCGGTATCTGCCCAGCTCGAAACCTTGCTCTGGTCGGCCACTGACGAGGACATCCCGCGCGGACCAAAGCTGTCAACCACGAACGCAGCGATGCCCCATCCCGTGAAGGTGCTCGCCCATTTCCTGATGTTGGCGCCGTTCGGCCCGCCCAGGCCGCCGCTGCCATGCTTGAGCACCAAGGCCGGCACCGGGCCGGTTGCCTTCGGCGGCAGATAAAGCTCGCCCGTCACTGTCGCCGCCGGTGCCTCATGTCGATAGATTGCTCCCAGCGAAGCCGGCGTGACCGACGGAATTGAAACCTTCTCCTGCGCGCCGGCACTGCCGGGCGCCGCAACGGCGATTGCAATCGCCGCGATGGACCAGTGTCTCATGGTTCGTTCATCCTTCGATGGCGGCCCTGCCGGCCGGGAGCGAACATTGGATTACGCAATGAATGGCCGAGCCGCGTGTCCCTCACGGCAATCCCTGGTCGGTTCGGATCAATCAACCTGTACCCAACGTCCCGCGAAGGTAATGAATAATGCGACGGCGGCCCGATGACAACCGCAAAGGGCATCGCCGCCGCTTGGCGCCGACAACTTTCAGCGCAGGCCGGCCAAGGCGAGGAGCAGCACGATGCTGGCCGCGGCCAGGATCAGCACGCTCACGCCGCCGCCGAACTGGCGCAGCGGCGATTGCGCCAGCGTGCGGTTGAGCGCATAGGCGCTCGCCAGGCGCGCCGCGATCAGGGCCGCGCCCAGAATGTGCACGACCAGCGCGCGGGCGCCCGACACTTCCGCAAGACCGATGATGATCAGGGCAAGCGGCGCCTGCTCGACGAAATTGCCCTGGGCGCGGATGGCCTGGGCGAGCGTGGCGACGCCGCCGTCGCCGGCGTCGATGCGGCTGCGGACCCGGTTCAGGATCACGTTGATGGTGAGGATGGCGCCGAGAAGTCCGAGCACCGCGGCATAGGGGGCGATGACGAGCGAAATCGCATTCATGGGAGAAGGCTCCGGTGATGGATGGCAATGGATCGGCCGCGCCGCCCCGACCGGGCAACAGGCCTCCGACACGCCATGTCGGACGGCGCGACATCTAATCGACAGCGACGGCGGATTTATTTCAGGGAAATTTGCGCAGGAGCCGGCCTGGCTTACGGGTGCCGGGGGCGGCTGCCATCTCGCCGAAAACGCGTGTAAGCTTCCGCATCCGAGCCGGGAGCCGTTCCATGACCACGCTTTTGAATACCCTTCGCGGGGCAGCGATGATCGCCGCCGCGCTGATACCCTGCGGCGCCTTCGCGCAGGCGACCCCGCCGCT
>DATDGG010000400.1:0-3501 GCA_036522235.1 Xanthobacteraceae bacterium | reverse complement strand
GCGTTCGATTGCCGTTCAAGTCGCTGGCGCCGATCTGTGCCGATCTCGACAGGGTCCTCTTTCGGCCGATATCCGCACGGACGCCGGCGCTGGCATTGCTCGCGAGCTATGCCGCCGTCCTGCAGGACACGCAGGCGCTGGCGACGCCCGAGCTGCGGCGCCTGGTCGTGGCCCATATGCACGACCTGGTGGCGCTCGCGGTCGGCGCGACCCGCGATGCCGCCGAGACGGCGCGCGGGCGCGGCGTGCGCGCCGCAAGGCTGCGCGCCATCAAGGCCGACATTGCGGCTCATGTCGGCGATGAGGGATTGTCCGTGACCGAAACCGCCAAGCGCCATCGCGTCACGCCGCGCTACCTGCACATGCTGTTCGAGGCCGAAGGCAAGACGTTCTCGGACTATGTGATCGAGCAGCGTCTCGCCCGGGCCTATCGGATCCTGACCGATGCGCGGTTTGCCGATCGCGCGATCAGCGCCATTGCGTTCGAGGTCGGCTTCGGCAACCTGTCCTACTTCAACCGGGTGTTTCGCCGGCGTTACGGCGCGACGCCGTCCGAGGTGCGCGAGGCCGCCTGGCGGCAGAGCCGCAACTGAGGCTCGCGCTGGCCGGCTACCAGCTGAACCGGAATGCGCCGGTGCCCGCGTAGGTCTGGCCGCGCTCGGAGAATTCCCCGCTGAAGCTCGCCGTCAAGGCAATGTTGCGGGTGACCGCCAGGCGCGACCCGAGATCGACCTTGGCCGAGTTGCTTGCCGCGCGCGCGCCGTCGACCGTGAAGGTGGCCGCCGGCAACGCGCTGATGAAGGCGGAAACCTGCCGCGTCGGGTTGAATTCGTGCACCCAGGAGGCGCGGGCATAGGGCGACCACGCCACGCCGTTGGCGAACGTCATATGGGCATCGACTTGCGCGCCCAGGAAGGCCGGCAGCGACCATACGCTGGGCGGCTGGTAGGTCAGTCCAAGCATGCCAGGGGCGCCGGCTGCCGTTACGCTCGATTCCGTATAGCCGCTTTGCCACAGCTGCGATAGTTGCGCCGCCACGAACGGCGTGACGCCGATCCCGTTGAACGCATAGGTGTTGCCGAGCTCCAGTCGTCCGCCGACCTGACCGCTGGAAAATGCGCCGGTCGCGGTCTCGGTCGGGCCGATGCCGATGATCGTGCGCGTGGTCGAATTCTCGAACCGGCTGTAGCTTACCAGCGCCGACAGATAGGCGGAGCCGAACCGCTGCATGCCGTAAATCCCGACATGGCCGCCGTCGAGCGTGCCGCTGGTGGCGCGAGCGTCGACGTTGAAGCTCGAATGGCTGCCGCCCACGCTCAGGCCGACGAGCAGGTTGGGATTGGCCTCGTAGTCGAAGCCGAGCGCCCCGCCGGCAAGACGATCCGAGAAATCCGCGCTGCCGAGCGTCGCGTCGCCCTTGAGCGACTGCGTGCCGCCGAAGCCGGCGCCCCAGGCATGCCAGGTCGGCATGTAGACCGGCGCCTTGAGCACGGACGCAAACGCGCCCGCGCCGCGTGGCTCCGCTGCGTAGCCGAGCGAAGCGCCGCTCGCCACGGCTCCGGCCCGCTCGCCGCTGCGCCACGCCATGGCCTGGTCCATGAGCGTGTTCACGAACAGCGAGCCGGCGAGGAAAGCCGTGTTCTGCGTTCCCGCCGTGCCTTCGCCGGAAAGCTGGTCGAGCACCTTGACCGAGGAGGTCTGCAGCAGGTTGGTGAAGAAGGTTACAGCGTTGCCCGTGAGGCTCGTCGTGTAGACCTGCTCGAGCGCATTGCCGACCGCGCTTTCGTTCGCTGTCTCACCCGGAGCGGCGCCAAAGCCGACGCGATTGAGCGTGATGTCGACCGCCGTCGCGTTATAGGTGGGCGTGACCGTAAAGAACGCCAGCGTCGTTGTCGTGCCTGCCGCAAAGGCCTGCGCGCGGTCAAACGTGGTCGTGATTGGGTTGCTGGCGCCCACTGCGGCCACATAGGTCGTCGATTTGCCGTAGAGGCCAGGCTGCACCACCGCGCCCAGCGTGCCGCCGAGGCTCACGGTGCCGATTACGCCGAGTTGGTCGATGGCGGCTGCGTTGTTGACCCGCAACGCCAGCGTGCCGGCCGCGGTTTGCGCGAAAGCGCCGAAGATGGTGTAGCTCGGGCCGATCGGCGTGCCCCCATTGGTGATCGTGATCAGCCCGGCATTGGTGAAGACGTTGCCGGACCCGGACATGATGATCCTGCCGTCCATCGTCCCGGTATTGGTGACGGTGGCATTGCTGTTGAAATCCGCGATGCTGGTGCCGAAGGCGCCTGTGACGATGGTCCCGCTGTTGTTCAGGGTACCGCTGGACGCGAGAACGACGCCATAAGAGGTGCCCAGCACGGTGATCACGCCACTATTGGTGACTGTGTCGTTGGTACCTGCGGCGATTCCGGTTGAGACGGTTACCTGTGTGAAGTTGCTCAACGCGATCGTACCGGTGTTGACGATGGTGTTGTTGGTGCCGCCGCTGGCGTCGATACCGTTCGCCGCGCTGCCCATGATCTTGCCGCTATTGGTCACCGTATTGCCGGAAAGCACCCTGATCCCTGTCGAAAGGAAGTTACCGGCGCCGTTCGCGATGATTGTGCCGGTATTGGTGATAATATTGTTAGTGGGCGCATTAATGCCTACCCCGGTAAAAGCCATTGAGGAAGCGCCGACCGTGATCGTGCCACTATTGGTGATCTGGTTGTTCGCATTTGCCGTAATGCCATTCGAGCCATCGCCCGCCGTGATGGCACCGCTATTGACGATCGTGCTGTTGTCGAACGAAAAAATGCCGAACGATCCGTTGCCGACCGTGATTGATCCTGAATTCGTGGTGTTGCTGCTGCCGAATTGTTGAATGCCGTTCGAACTGTCGCCGGCTATGATCGTGCCGCTGTTGATCACAGTGGTGTTGTTGCCCCCAGAACGTATCCCGATCGAGGCGGCGCCCGTCGAAATCGTGCCGGTATTGGTGATGACGTTGCCGGCGAATGTATTGATACCGGTGCTCCCAAGCCCCCCGTTGAGTGTGCCGTTGTTGGTGATGGTGTTGGCGTTGAGAAGGACGATGTCCTGACCGAGGTTCCCAACCGTGATCGAGGCGCCCTGCAGGACATTGACCGTGACATTGTTCTGCGTGCCGTTGCCGACGCCGGTCGTATCGCTGCCGGTGCAGGTCACCGTCGCCCCGTTGGGAACGGCGGGGCCGTTGGGCACGCACGCGGCCCATGCCGGGGATGCGACGAGCAGCAGCGCCGCAGCCGCGCCGATCGCGATGGTTGCCAGACCCTTCCCGATCGGCGCGGCCAGCGCGACCCGAGCGAACAGCAGCTTTTTCATCAAAACCCCCGTCGGCCATGAACGAATTGCCGCTCATGGATAAGGGGTCAGGTGCAACCGGGCTCATACGGCAGCGAAGTCGCCCGGCGTTTGATTGATACAGGAGTGAAATCGAAGCGGATTTCGAACCAACCGTTGCGCAAAAGCGACACA
>DATDGG010000399.1:0-7303 GCA_036522235.1 Xanthobacteraceae bacterium | reverse complement strand
GCGACCTTTGTCCTCGCCATTCTTGCCGTCTCCTTGCTTGCCGCCGGCTCAGTCGATGACCGCGCCGCTCGCCTTGATCGGGCCTGCCCATTTCTCGATCTCGCTCGCCACGAACTTGGCGAGATATTCGCTCGACCTGCGTTCGGGCGCCACGATGGTGGCGCCGATGTCGCGGAGCCGCTCCTGGACGGCGGGCGTGTTCATGGTCTCGATGGTGGCGGCATTGAGCTTCTTCACGATCGCCTCGGGCGTGCCTTTCGGCATGAAGAAGGCGTTCCAGGTATAGGCTTCGAAATCCTTGAGCCCCTGCTCCTGGGCGGTCGCGAGATTGGGCAGCAGCGGCGAGCGGGTCTTGGTGGTGATGGTGATCGCCTTCACCAGGCCGCCTTCGATCTGCGGCACCGCGGTCGTGATGATGCTGCACGCATAGTCGATGCGGCCGGCGATCAGGTCCTGGATCGCCGGCTCGCCGCCCCGATACGGAACATGCGTGACCGTGATGCCGATCGCCGCATTGAGCAGCATGCAGGCGAGCTGGTTGGCGGAGCCGGTGCCGGCCGAGCCATATTGCAGCTTGGCTTGGTTCGCCCGCGCATAGGTCATGAACTCCTGCAGATTGTCCGCCGGCAGGTCCTTGCGCGCCACCATGACCAGCGGCGTCTCGGCGATCAGCGCCACCGGCGCGAAATCGGTCGACGCATTGTAGAGCGGCTTCTTGTAGAGCGACTGGTTCTGGGCATGGGTGCCGACGCTGCCCAGCACGAATTCGTAGCCGTCCGCCGGCGCCTTTACGACCCGATAGGCGCCGTTCATGCCGCCGGCGCCGCCCACATTCTCGATGATGACCCGCTGGCCTAGGACTTCCGTGAGCCGCGCCGCCAGGATGCGGCCCATCACGTCGACGGCGCCGCCGGCCGCGAACGGGATCACCATGGTCAGCGGCCGGTCCGGCCAAGTCTGCGCTGAAGTCTGCGCTGAAGCGGGCGCGGTCGCAGCCGCCAAGACCGCAAGCGCCGCGATCATCGCTCGAGATTTGCTGGGACACATCGTGAGGCCCTCCGCCGCCAACCTTCGCCTTCAAGGATCGCCGGATCAAGCCCTGCCGGCAAGCCGGACCGCAAGCCGCAATCGGCATGCGCCAACCCGGATTCCATGAAATCGGTCGCGACGAACCCTATCAGATGTACTTTTGTACTTTGATCTTCGCGGCTGATCAGGCGCGGGCGTGCAATCGCGATCGGCAACCGCCGTCTACTCTCGTTGGAATAGCCAAAGCTGGTTTGGCTCCGCATCGCCGCAGGTCCAGCTCTGCAACGGCGCCCCGCTTTCCTTCGAGCCGTAGCGAATATCGAGGCAGAGACCGTTCACGCCCACCAGCTTGGTAAAGTTGCCTTTCTGCTCGGCCTTCCAGGCTTGGTTGGCTCCGCCGTTGCAGGAGGAGAGCTTGACGAGATCGCCGGGTCCGCCGCCGTTGGCGTCGACGCAGAGCCCCGCGATCGCCAGACGTCTGTCCGCCTGATCGTAGGTGAAGATCTGGGCGGGCGAGTTGTCGCAATCCATCATCTGCAAGCGCTGGTCCTGGACGAACGCGCGATTGGGAACCTCAATGCATCTGCCGCCGCCCTGGGGAGAAATCCGCAACGCGGTCTGGTATTCCTGCGCGAAAGCCGTGGCCGCAACGTTCATCAGCAGGTATGCGGCAAAACCCGCCGCCGCGCGCAGAGACGCGACCGACATGACATCCCCCAGTCACGGTGAGCCGAACATCAATCTACGGCCATATCGGGGCCGCGGTCAATTTTGGTAGCGCGGCCCGCCACCCCATGACTCGATGCCGCAGCGCCGCTATGATGTAGCAAAAATCAGGCCCGGCCGGGCGGTGAACCCAGGAGGTTTCCATGAGAAAATCCATGGCGAGAGCTGCGTTCGCGAAAGCGGCCGCGATTTCGGCACTGGCGCTGATCTCGGGGCTAGGGGGCGCAAGCTTGGCGACCGCCGCCGAGATCAAGGTGCTGAGCACGGTAGCGCTCAAGGCCGCGCTCGACGAGGACCTGCTGCCGCAATTCGCGCGCTCGGCCGAGCACAAGGTTACCATCAGATACGATGCGGCGGCGGCGCTTAAGAAGGCGATCGACGGCGGTGAGAGCTTCGATCTCGCCATTCTGGTGCCGGGCGGGATCGACGACCTGATCAAGCAGGGCAAGATCGAATCCGCTTCGCGCATCAATCTGGCGCGAACCGGTGTCGGGGTCGCGGTCCGCGCCGGCGCCGCCAAGCCCGATATCAGCACCGCCGATGCGTTCAAGCGCACGCTCCTCAATGCGAAATCGATCGCCTATGGGGACCCCGCGCTCGGTGGCGCCTCGTCGGTCTATTTCGCCAATCTCCTGCAGAAGCTCGGCATCGCCGAGGAGATGAAGGCCAAGACCAAGCTGACCCCCTCGGGCGAAGGCGCCAAGGCGGTTGCGGACGGCGCCGCCGAGCTCGGCGTCGGCCAGATCAGCGAGATCGTGCCGGTGCGCGGCGCCGAGCTCGCCGGTCCGTTCCCCTCCGAGCTGCAGGTCTACACGACCTTCACGGCGGGCGTTGCCGCCAATCCCAAGGACGCGGCCGCCGCCAAGGCGCTGCTCAAGTTTCTGACCACGCCGGCGGCGGCGCAAATCCTCAAGGCGCGGGGACTTGATCCGGGCTGAGCCGCGTACGCGGATTTTGCGGTTGTTCTGCGTAAGCCACCAAGCCTACAATCGCCGCGGTTGATCAAAAGCGTTCCAAAATCAAAGAGGAGGAAGACGTCATGTTGGCACGTGGAGTGAAGCTTATGCTCGGCTGCGGCCTGGTCGCGGCCTTTGCGATGTCGGGAGAGAAGAGCTACGCGCAAGGCGCGCCCGATCCAAATGCCGCCCCCAATCCGTACCGGCTGGACGACGGCTGGGCGAAGCTGCCGGAGGGCCGCAAATGGGGCGGGACGTTCGGCATCTCGGTCGATCGCGACGGTAGGAGCATGTGGGCGTTCGACCGCTGCGAGGGAAACGAGTGCGCCGAATCCAACCTCAATCCGATCTTCAAGTTCGATCCGACCGGCAAGATGGCGGCGAACTTCGGCTCCGGCATCTTTGCCGCGCCGCACGGCCTCCATGCCGATCGTGACGGCAACGTATGGGCGACCGACTTCCAGGCCAAGAACGGCAAGGGCCACACGGTCACCAAGTTCAGCCCGGACGGCAAGGTGCTGATGACCTTGGGCAAGGCCGGCATGGCGGGGACCAATGACAGCCACGATCTGCTCAACGCGCCTTCCAACGTGCTGGTCGCGCCGAACGGCGATGTCTTCGTCGCCGACGGACATGGCGGCAACACCAATGCGCGGATCGTGAAGTTCACTTCGGACGGCAAGTTCATCAAGGCCTGGGGAAGCAAAGGCACCGCGCCCGGCCAGTTCGACACGCCCCATATGCTGGCCATGGATTCCGCCGGCCGGCTGTTCGTCGCCGACCGCGTCAACAACCGCATCCAGGTCTTCGACCAGGACGGCCAGTTCCTCGACGAGTGGAAGCAGTTCGGCCGTCCGAGCGGCGTCTTCATCGACAAGAAGGACAACATCTACGTGTCCGACTCGCAGTCGGACGCCAAGACCAATCCGGGCTTCCAGCAGGGCATCCGGATCGGAACCGTCAAGGACAAGAAGGTCGCCGCCTTCATTCCGGAAACCAGGGAGCTCGGTGCGCTCGAAGGCGTCGGCGCCGACGACGCCGGCAACGTCTATGCGGGCTACACCAACACCAAGAATTTCCGCAGGTTCGTGAAGAAGGACGCAGGTCTGTAAAGACTTAAGGATTTGCTCGCCCGGCCCGCGGCCGGATCGAGGACGGAAACAGCGGCGGCGGCGTTGCGGCCTCCGCCGCTTTTTTGCGCCCCTTCGCGCGCCTGCGCGATCGGTATATGCTTTCGCGCAAGCGGCCCGTCGGGGCGGGATGTGCCGGTATCTCGCGTGTTGCAAGGGGCCGCAATGATGCCAACGGCAGGCATCGCCTCCATGCCGCGTCTTCTTCGGCGGCCAATCAAATTCGCAAGATCAGGGACACGGGAGGAAATCGCCATGACGCGCGTAACTTTGGCTGCGCTCGCTCTGTCGGCGGCGTTCGCGGTTCCGGCATCCGCCGCGGACTACAAGGTGATCGATCATATCAAGATGCCGGACGGCGGCTGGGACTACATCACCTCCGACCCGGAGCACGGGCGCATCTATCGCACCCGCACGGACGGCGCCGACGTGATCGATGTCAAGACCGGCAAAGTCTCGGCGCTCAAGAATACCGGCAACGGGCACATGGTGGTGCCGGTGCCAGGCACCACGCTCGGCGTGCTGCCGCTGCGCATGCCGGCGAAGACCATCCGGGTGATCGACACCGCGACCGACACGGTCACGGCCGACCTGCCGGGCGGCGAGGCGCCCGACGGCGCCACCTATGATCCGTTCTCCAAGCACGTCTTCGTCATCAATCACAACAGCAGCGACGTGACCGAGGTCGATCCCGTGGCCGGCAAGGCCGTCGGCATGATCACGATCGGGGCCGGCAAGCTCGAATTCGCCGATTCCGACAGCACCGGGCGCGTGTTCGTCAATCTTGAGGAGAAGGGCGAGATCGGCGTGATCGACGTCAAGGGCCAGAAGCTCGGGGCGATCTTCAAGCTGCCGGGCTGCGAGGAGAATTCCGGCCTCGCCTATACGGGCAGCAAGACCAAGCTGCTGGTAGCGGCTTGCGGCAACGGGGTCGCCAAGGTGGTGTCGGCCGCCGACGGCAAGGAGGTCGCCTCGATCCCGATCGGCAAGGGGCCCGATTCGGTGATCTACGATCCGGTGCGCGAGCTCGCCTTCATCCCGTGCGGCCGCGATGCCGTGCTGGAGGTGATCTCGGTTGCCGACCCGGCGCATGTGACGCTGGTGCAGCACGTGCCGACCCATGCGCTGGTCCGCACCGGCGCGCTCGATCCGCAAACGGGACGCCTCTACCTGATGTCGGCCGAACCCGATCCGACAAAGGGGCCCGGCGGCGGCGGCCGTCCGGTCCCGAAGGAAGGCTCGTTCGAGATGCTGGTGGTCGGCCCGCAGTGATTGGGCCAAGGCCGAGACTCGCGGCGGGGTGATCTCCGCTGCGAGCCCCATACACTGTCCTGAAATATGCTCTAAGATCCCAACCAATAAGTCCCGGGCGGGACGCGCAGTCCAAGACCCGGGTCATCATGGGAGGTGCAGTCATGCTCTACCGAGTTTCGATCGCGCTCATTGCGCTGGCGGGTGCCGCGCTGACGACCGCCGCGCTGGCGTTTGACGAAACCAAGTATCCGAACCTCAAGGGCGAGTGGCGCCGCGCCCCGGTTGCCGGGCTTGCGGGCCAGCCGTCCTACGATCCGGCCAAATCCGAAGGGCTCGCCCAGCAGGCGCCGTTGACGCCCGAATACCAGGCCATCCTGGAGGCCAGCATCAAGGACCAGGCGGCCGGCGGGCCGGGCAATGACCCGACCTATACGTGCCTCGCGCCCGGCATGCCGCGCGTCATGATTGTTTACGATCCCATGGAGATCATCGTCACGCCGAACACCACCCATATGTTGATGGGGCATATCCACGACTCGCGCCGCATCTTCACGGACGGGCGCGACTGGCCGACGGAGATCCAGGACACCTATGCCGGCTACTCGATCGGTCGCTGGGTCGACACCGGGCACGCCGGCCATTTCGATGAGCTGCAGGCCGAGACCCGCGGCTTTTTGGGGCCGCGCGTCTTCGATTCGACTGGGCTGCCGCTGCACGAGGACAATCAAACCATCATCCGGGAGCGCATCTTCCTCGATGCGGCCGATCCGGACCTGCTGCATGACGAGATGACCACGATCGACCATGCGCTGACGCGGCCGTGGACGGTGACCAAGAGCTACCGCCGCCAGCAGGTGGCGCATCCGGCCTGGCGCGAGGCGGTGTGCGCGGAGGGCAATCAGCACGTCAAGATCGGCAACGAGGCCTATTTCCTGAGCGCCGACGGTTATCTGATGCCGACCAAGAAGGGCCAGTCGCCGCCGGATTACAGGTATTTCAAGCCGGCGAAGAAATAGCGGCGGCCGCGGGGGAACCTTACAGCGCCACCGAGTCGCAGAAGGCATCGACCGCGGTCTTGCTGGTCATCAGCTCGCCGAACGAGACCGTGCGGCCGCCATTGTGACACGGCAAGGCGTGCAGCAGCTTCGGGTCGGCCTCCAGGAACGACTGGTAGTCGACCTGATGGTGCTTCCAGAACTCGGGCGGCGCGAGCTCCCATAGCCCCCAATTGCCGGTCTGGCGTCCCCAGATCGGCAGCGTGCCCTCGGCCGCCAGCTGGCGGATATGCCGGCTGACCAGGTCATGGAGAACCGGCGCGTCCGCATGGTCGAGATCGAGCTTGCCGCCCTTGAGCTCGATTGCCTCCCAGCGCCCGAGAAAAATCCGGCAAATGGCGTCGTAGAGCCACACGTCGCGCCCCGGGCGATGCGGCCGCGCGGTCGCCATGCGTGCGGCTTGCCGCGCGAATTCGCGCCGCAGGTAGAGGTAAAGCCCGCCGGTGACGTAGAGTGAAATGGCAGCCGCAAGCGCGAGCGCGGCAAACCGCTCCACCAGCTCCGCCGCGCCGGCGCTGAGCCAAGGCCGCAGCTCTTGCAGAATCCAGGCCTCGGCCAGCCGTTCATGGGCGGATTGGCCGATGAACATCAGCACGAAGGCGGTCAAGGTCAGGACGATAGGGAGCCGGTCGGAAGATGCCCGCATGCCGCCCGTTCCGCCCCCGGCTCATTCCGCAATGACGTCGTGAAGCTCGAGCGGCTCGTTGCGCGCCGCGATCCACTTGGCCTGGGCGGCGGCGCGCTGCTGGCCGCGTTCATCGAGCGGCAGGCGGATCATTTCCATCAGGCCCATGACCTCCTGCCGCGCCGCCACATGGGAGATGCTGGGGCTGGTGCCGAGCGTCTTGTCGTCGAGATCGTCGAGCGCGGTGAGCCCGCGCGGGAAGAACTCCCGATAGACCACGCGCTCGGCCAGACCCTCCGCCACCCGGAAGCCGATGCGGATCGCCATCTCGGAGAGGCCCTTGCTGATCCGCTCCTTGTTGCCGGAATCGATCAACGAGAGGCGATTGCGCATGACGATCCAGTCCATCCGGGCGCCGTCGACCAGCCGCCTTTGCAGCCGTGCCTCGCGCACCATCCGGGCATAGTGGCTTTCACCAGTGACGGCGAACGTGACGGGATCGACGCGGCCCAGCACGTCGAAATCCAC
>DATDGG010000398.1:0-10404 GCA_036522235.1 Xanthobacteraceae bacterium | reverse complement strand
CTCGTGCCTGCGATCCGGCTGATCCAAAGCTCCGGCACCACCGCGGTCGATCCGACGGAATCTCCGGGCGACTGATTCCCGAGCTGACCTGCCGATGCCGAAAACGTCACCTTCACAAGCTTGCTTTCTTTTGGCAACGAGCTCGAGAATGAGACCGTCGCGATGCCGACCAGTGGCGCGAGGCTCGCGACGACGAGGGTCCATTTGCCCCAGCCCAGTCGTGGAGGTGGCGGCGCACCCGCCGCCAGGATGCGGTCCACCCGCTTCGAGGCGCTGCGGGTGCGTGCCATTGCAATCCCTGCCGCGATCGGGCGGGCGCGCTGCGCGACATCGAGGAGGATCTCCGCGTAGCAGGGGCGGTCGCCGAGCGTCACGATTGCGGCATCGTCGCTGACGAGCTCTGCCGTTTCAGCGAGCTCGTTGAGCAGCCACCATGAAAATGGGCTGAACCAGAACACCGCCCGATGCAGTGTGGCGAGCAGCAGGACGTGGAAGTCACCGCGCGCGACATGGGATCGCTCGTGCGCCAAAACGGCCTGGCGCTTCATCGGGCTCCAGTCGAGGCATTCGGCGGGAAGCAGGATGGTGGTGCCGAACGTCACCGGCGTTGCCACGGCGGCACTCAGGCGCACATCCGAGCCCGCGGTCCAGTCCGCATCGAGCCGCTGGCCGCCGCGCAGCAGACGCCACGTGAGCGCCAGGCCAATGAGAAGCCGCAACAGAAGGGCGCCGCCCACCGCGAGATAGAGGCCGATGGCGCATGCCTGCCAGTCGATCGCAGTGATCGCCGCGCGCGGCGAGGGTCGGTATGATTCCGGAAGCTTCGCCGCAGCGCCGGCGTTGTCGGCTGCGCCCGGCAAGCTCGTTTTTTCCGGCGGAATCTCCGTTGGCGGGGCGGTTGCGGGCTTTGGCGTGACTGAGGATGCGGGGGCGATGGCGGCATCCGATGATGGGGCCGAATGGAGCGGAACGCTCACCGTCGCCCAGTGCATCAATACGGGCATTGACAGAGATGCCAGAAGGACCACGGTCCAGGCCGTCATTCGGGTCTGCGGGTTTTGCACGCGCAGAAACCTCAGGCCGAGCCACACCGCGCCACCAAGGGCGAAAGAACGCAACGCCGCCTCTAGGAGATGCAACAACATCGCCCCTGCCTCTGCCGGTTCTATCGCTTTTTCCTGGCTTTCTCGATCTTCTCTCTGAGCGCATCAAGCTGACGCCGATCGAACATCTTGGCGTCCATCATGCCGACCAAAACCTCTTCTACCGAGCCGTTGCAGAATCGATCGACAATGCGGCGAACCGCGCTCGCAACCACCTGCTGACGCGCTCGGGTCGCTCGAAACACGTAGGTGCGGCCGTCGACCGTGTGGGCGACGTAACCCTTTTCCTCCAGCCGCCGCAGCACGGTTCGCACGGTTGATTCCTTCAACCGCCGGGGCAGCTCTTCGCGCACGGCTTCCGCCGTCATCGTGCCGGTGGCCCAAATGAGCTGCATGACCTCCCGTTCCAATTCGCTCAGGTCCGGCAGGGCGTTATCGGTCATCAGGTCGCTCCATGTAATGTTACGCTGTGTAACACATGGGGCATCGGGACGCAACGGCCCAACAGGCGACGACTTTCTCAACGAGGAGGGCTGCGCGAAGCAGCAAAGATGGACGCCGTTACCCCTGGCCTCGCAGCCCAACGAGAAAATGCGGCATCAGCAAGGCTCGCCTGGCCGCGGGCGAATTGTTTAGGATGATGACCGGCGTCGACTTGGTTCACGTGCCCTATATCGTGGCGCCGCGCCCGCCCTGACCGATCTGCTCGGCGGACAGGTGCTGATTTCCTTCGTCGGGATCGCCGGATCGATCGAGTACATTCGGAGCGGCAATAAATCGCGCCAAGCGAGCCGCGAGGTTTTCCGCCACAGCGCACGGCGTTCGCTGTGGGCGAGCCGCCTTGGCAGCATGAATCCGCGCCCCGCATCTGCTACCCTCGCCGCCATGGACATCGCCCGCTCCACACCGCTGACCGATGGCGCCGACCCGGCGGACACGCGCGTCACGCCGATGATGGAGCAATATATCGAGATCAAGGCGGCCTATCCGGGCTGCCTGTTGTTCTATCGGATGGGCGACTTCTACGAGATGTTCTTCGAGGATGCCGAGATCGCCTCGCGCGTGCTCGGCATCGTGCTGACCAAGCGCGGCAAGCATCTCGGCCGCGACATTCCGATGTGCGGGGTGCCGATCGAGCGGGCGGATGAATATCTGCACCGGCTGATCGCGCGTGGCCATCGGGTCGCGGTGTGCGAGCAGACCGAGGACCCGGCCGAGGCGAAGAAGCGCGGCGGCAAAAGCGTCGTGCGGCGCGCCGTGGTGCGGCTGGTCACTCCGGGCACGTTGACCGAGGACACGCTGCTCAAGGCGCGCGAGAACAACTATCTCATGGCGATCGCGCGCGCGCGCGGCGCGGCCGATGCAGAGAGCCGTTTCGCCATCGCCTGGATCGACATTTCGACCGGCGAGTTCCGCATCGCCGAATGCGACCGGGGAGGCCTCAACGCCGAGGTGGCGCGCCTCGAGCCGCACGAGATCATCGTGTCGGATGCGCTCTACGGCGATGGCGAGCTGGCCCCATTCCTGCGCGCGCTACCGGCCGTGACGCCGCTGCCGCGCGACGTGTTCGACGGGGCCACCGCCGAGCGGCGGCTCGCCGGCTATTTCGCGGTCTCGACCACGCAGGCCTTCGGGACGCTCACCCGCCTCGAGCTGACCGCGGCAGCCGCCTGCGTCAGCTATGTGGAACGCACGCAGCTCGGCCACCGCCCGCCGCTGTCGCCGCCGGTGCGCGAACACGCCGGCGCGACGCTCGCCATCGACCAGGCCACGCGGGCCAATCTCGAATTGATGCGCGCACTGTCGGGCGACCGGCGCGGCTCGCTCTTGGCGGCGATCGACCGCACCGTGACACCGTCGGGCGCACGCGCGCTGGCGCAGCGGCTCGCCGCCCCGCTGACCGATCCGGCCGCGATCGGGCGCCGGCACGATGCGGTCGGCTTTTTCCTCCGCCAGGCGGGGGCGCGCGGCACGACCCGCGGTGAGCTCAAGGCGGCGCCCGATCTCGCGCGCGCGCTGGCGCGCCTGGTGGTCGGGCGCGGCGGCCCGCGCGACCTCGCCGCCATCCGCGACGGGATCGCGGCTGCGCAGAGCCTCGCCGCCACGCTGGCGCAGGTCCCCGATCTGCCCGCCGAGATCGTGCAGGACGCCGCCGCTTTGACCGCGCCCGATCCGGCGCTCGCCCGCGAGCTCACGGCGGCGCTCGCCGACGAGCTGCCGCTCATCCGGCGCGACGGCGGCTTCGTGCGCACCGGCTACGATGGCGCGCTCGACGAGGCGCGGGCGCTGCGCGACGAGTCGCGCCGGGTGATCGCGGGGCTGCAGGCGCGCTATGCCGAAGAGACCGGCGTGCGCTCGCTCAAGATCCGCCACAACAACGTGCTCGGCTATTTCGTGGAAGCGACCGCGCAGAACGGCGACAAGTTCCTGCGCCCGCCGCTCAACGCGACCTTCATCCATCGCCAGACCTTGGCCGGGCAGGTCCGCTTCACCACCACCGAGCTCGGCGCGCTCGAGGTCAAGATCGCGAGCGCCGCCGACCGTGCGTTGGCGATCGAGCTCGCCGCTTTCGACCGGCTCGCCGCCAATGTGGCGGCAGCGCAGGGCGCCATCACCAACGCGGCCACGGCGCTGGCAAGCCTCGATGTCGCGGCCGCTTTGGCGGAGCTTGCAGCCGAACGCAACTATGTGCGGCCGGAAATCGACGGCTCGCTCGATTTCGTCATCGAGGGCGGCCGTCATCCGGTGGTGGAGCAGGCGCTGCTCGCGGAGGGCGGGCCGTTCGTCGCCAATGACTGCGATCTCTCAGCGCCGGCGGGCGCCGCGGCGGGTCGCATCTGGCTCCTGACCGGACCCAACATGGCCGGCAAGTCGACCTACCTGCGCCAGAACGCCCTGATCGTGATCCTGGCCCAGATGGGGAGCTTCGTGCCGGCGCGCCGCGCCCGCATCGGCGTCGTCGATCGCCTGTTCTCGCGCGTCGGCGCGGCCGACGATCTCGCGCGCGGGCGCTCGACCTTCATGGTCGAGATGGTGGAGACCGCCGCGATCCTCAATCAGGCCGGCGAACGCTCGCTCGTCATTCTCGACGAGATCGGCCGCGGCACCGCCACTTTCGACGGCCTCTCGATCGCCTGGGCCACGATCGAGCACCTGCACGCGGCCAATCGCTGCCGCGCGCTGTTCGCTACCCATTTCCATGAGCTGACCGCGCTCGCCGCCACGCTGCCCCGGCTGTTCAACGCCACGGTCCGGGTCAAGGAATGGGAAGGCGAGGTGGTGTTCCTGCACGAGGTGGCGGCGGGCTCTGCCGACCGCAGCTACGGCATCCAGGTGGCGAAGCTCGCGGGTCTCCCGAGCGCGGTGATCGAGCGGGCAAAGCTCGTGCTGGCCAAGCTCGAGGCCGAGGAACGCGCCGCCCCGCGCGGCTTCGAGGACCTGCCGCTATTCGCGGCCGCGCCGCGGCCACCGGCGGCAGGCGCACCCGATGCGGCGCTCGCCGCCATCGTCGCCGCGCTCGCGGCGCTCAATCCCGACGAAATGTCGCCGCGCGACGCACTCGAAGCGCTCTATGCGCTGAAGGCGAAGGCGGCGAAGGTGTAGCCCGCATGGAGCGTAAGCGTAATGCGGGAACGCCGCTCCCGCATTACGCTTACGCGCCGTGCGGGCTACAAGATGTCTCCACGGTTTGCTGCTATAGTCCGCCCATCCATCGCCAGAGACTGCACGGAGCTCGAAACATGCAAAAATCACTATGGGCGTTATTGGTTGCGGGTCTCCTCGCAATCGCCGGCACGATGCTGGTTGCCGGGAGCCGAGCGCAACCGGCCGCACCGTCGGCAAAGTCCGGCACGCGTCTCATCACGCTCGGCACGCGATCGGGCCCTACCCCGACCGTCGGTCGCGCGCAGTCGTCGAACCTCCTCGTGGTCAACGGCGCCCAATACATTATCGATGCGGGCGACGGCGTCACCCGACGCCTGACCCGGCTCGGCACCAATTTCCGCTCAATCGACGCGATCTTCATCACCCATCCGCATAGCGATCATACCAGCGGCCTCGGCGCTTTGATGAGCGTGATCTACGACGCCAATCGCACCAACCCGGTCGACATCTATGGCCCGCCCGGCACGGGCGCGAGCGTCCGGGGACTGCTCGACTATCTCATGGTCAATTCGGAAATCCGGATCAGCGATGGAACCAAGATCATCGCGGCGAACAAGATATTCAGTGCGCACGACACGGGAGGCGGAACGGTCTTTCAGGACGCCAACCTCAAGGTCACGGCTGTCGAAAATAGCCATTTCCATTTCCAGCCCGGAAGTCCGGGCTATGGAAAATACAAATCGTATGCCTATCGATTTGACACGTCCGACCGCTCGGTTGTTTTCACCGGCGACACCGGCCCCAGTGATGCCATCGCGACCCTCGCCAAGGGCGCCGATCTCCTGGTTTCGGAGGTCACCGACTCCCTTGACGCCTACAAGGAGCAACAGATCAGGGTCGGCCGCTGGCAAGTGCTGACGCCCGAACAGCAGGCGGGCGCACTGCGGCACATGTCCGAGGAGCACCTGCTGGCCGAGGAGGTCGGGAAGATGGCGGCGCGCGCCGGCGTGAAGGCGGTGGTGCTGACGCATCTGCCGGCCGGGGGCAATCCCAAGGACGACTACGAGCGCTTCGCCGAGCAAGTGAAGAAGGAGTTCTCCGGCCCGGTGCTGGTCGCGAACGACCTCATGGAGTTCTGAGGCGCAGCTGGCAGCTCGCTACGGCAGGAATTCCTCGGTGTAGAACTTCTCCATGTCGGGCTCGGCGGGGAGAATCTTCAGCTCCACATAGGAACGGCTCAGCACCGCCAGGGCCTTCGCGTCGAACCTGCCGTCGGCCGAGAACATCGGCATCAGCTCGTCATAGGTGCGCGCCGTGATGGCGGGATCGACGCCGATGATGTCCTTGGCGATCGCGACCGTGGTGGCCTTGTCGGCCCGCATGAAGGCGATGGTCTCGAACCAGGCTTCCAGGAACGCGCGGATCGCGTCCGGCCGGCTCGCGATCAGCTTGTTGGTGGCGAAGATCACGTGGATATGGAAATCCTTCACCAGGTCGCCGAAGCGGAACAGGATCTTGCCCTCGCCCTTGGCCTCGGCCTGCAGCAAGGTCGCGATGTCGGCGACCAGGCCGTCGATCTGGCGGGTCTTCAGCGCGGCGAATTGCGCCGCGGTCGCGCCGAGCGGCGTCACTTCGATCCCCCCCGGACCCCAGCCCTGCTGGCGCGACAGCTCGTTGGCGACCCACGCGGTGAGTGAATTGGCGGTGGTCACGCCGATCCTCTTACCCTTGAGGTCATCGACCGATTTGACCGCGCCGTCGGGCCGCACCAGCAGCGCCAACAGGCGCGGAGCCCCCGCCAGGGCGGCGACGGCCTTGACCGGCGAACCCTTCTCGATCGCCGACATTTCCGGGCCGGAGCCGAGCCCGATATCAAGGGAATCGGCGGCGAGCGCCTGCTGCAGCTTGGCACCGCCCGCGAGCGCGGAGGCCTCGATCTCGACGCCGTATTTGCGGAACAGGCCGAGGCGCATGCCGACATCGAGCGGCACGAAGGAGAACGCCTCCGGCACCGACTTGCCGACGCGCAGCAGCTCGGCGGCGGCCGCGGGCGCGGCGGTGGCGCTCACGATGAGCGCCGCGAACAGAGCCCGAATGCAGATTTGTCTCGTCGGCATGGCGGCCCTCCGGTGTTGGGTGAGCTCAAGCTCGCTGCAGGGCGACCTCGATCGGCGGGCCGCTTTTGAGGGTCTGATAGACCACGCAATAGCGCTCGGTGAGCTTGAGCAGTTGGTCGAGCTTGTCCTGCGGGGCGTCGCTGTCGACCGTAAAGCGCAGGCGGATTTGCCGGAAGCCGACCGGCGCATCCTTGGCGACCCCGAGCGTGCCGCGGAAATCGAGGTCGCCTTCCGCCGTCACGATGCCGGACCGGAGCGGAACCTCGATCGCGGTCGCGACCGCCTTCAAGGTCACGCCCGCGCAGGCGACCAGCGCCTCGAGCAGCATGTCGCCGGAGCACAGCTCGAGGCCTGATCCGCCGGTCGCCGGATGCAGGCCCGCGACCGCCAGCGCCCGGCCGGTCTCGACCTTGCAGGCGATCGCGGTGTCATCGAGGCTGCCTTTCGCCTTCAGGGTGATGACGGCGGAATTCGGATCGCCCTTGTAGCGCTCCTTCAGCGGCGCCTGCATGGCGCGCAACGCACTCGCATCCATCTTGCCTCCTTCTGTCCTCTGTGGAGCTCAGCTCTCGTCGGCATCAAACCATCCTTTGGCGATCTTGTCCGCAGCTTCACTCTCGCTGTCGGCCGTCACGCGTCTCACCAGGCCTGTGGATTTTTGCCGCACGGTCCAGGTCGCGCTTGAATGCAGTCTCGTCGGGTGGAGAAGCCCAAGGATCACCATGAAGAAGGATGTAATCCATCGGTAATTTATCTTCCGATCCAAAGTTTCCCAGTCTTCGGACATCAGCGCCATCTTCTGCTCCTACCACCACAACGCCGCGCCGGCACTCGTCTTGGTCTGGCGGTCGTCGGTGACCTCGCTCCGGTCGAGCGAACGGTCGAGGGCGGCAAGCACCCGGCGCTTGACGAAATCGAAGGCCGCCGACTGGCGGTCGCGCGGGCGCGGCAGGTCGCTGTCGATCTCCTCGAACAGGCGGCCCGGATGGGCGCGCATCACCATGATCCGGTCGGCCAGCACGATCGCCTCCTCGACGTCGTGGGTCACCATGACGAGCGTCGGCTTGAAGTCGGCCCACAGGTCGAGCAGGTGGTCCTGCAAGTCGGCGCGGGTGAAGGCATCGAGCGCCGAGAACGGCTCGTCGAGCAGCAGGACTTCCGGGCGCGGGACGAGCGCGCGGGCGATGGCGACGCGCTGGGCCTGGCCGCCGGAGAGCTCGCGCGGCCACATGCGCGCCTTCTCGGTCAGGCCGACGCGCTCGAGCGCGGTCGCGACGCGCCGCCGCCGTTCGGCGCGCGGCCGATGCTCCAACCCGAAGCCGACATTGTCGGCGACATCGAGCCAGGGCAAGAGGCGCGGCTCCTGAAAGATGATGCCGATCTTTTCGTGCGGGGCCGTGATGGGCACGCCGTCGAGCGCGACCCGCCCTTGGGTGGGGGTGTCGAGGCCGGAAGTCGCGCGCAGCAAGGTCGACTTGCCGCAGCCCGAGCCGCCCACGACGACCAGAATCTCGCCGGGACCGACCGCGAGCGACACACCATCGAGCGCGCGCACGCCGTTCGCATAGGTCTTGCCGACACGATCAAGCACAAGCACGATTCACTCCTACCGCCGCGCCACCACGTCTTCCCAGCGCAGGAACGGCGCAGTCGCGAGCACGATCAACCAATCGGACAGCTTGCCGAGAATCGCAAAGGCCACGATCGCGGCGACGATCTGGGCCGGCTTGCCGAGTTGCTGGCCGTCGATCAACAGAAAGCCGAGCCCGCTCGATGCGCCTAAAAATTCCGCCGCCAGCACGAACATCCAGCCGAGCCCCAGCCCGGCCCGCAGCGAGAGCACATAGGCCGGCAGCACGGCCGGCAGCAGGATGCGACGGATCATGGCAAAGCCCGACAGCCGGAAGGCGCGGCCGACCTCGACGATCTTGCGGTCGACCGAGAGCACCGCCCCCATCACGCCGAGATAGACCGGAAAGAACACCCCGACCGCGATCAGGATGATCTTGGACGCCTCGAAAATGCCGAACCAGAGAATGAACAGCGGCACCCAGGCGATCGAGGGGACTGCCCGCAAGCCTTGCAAGGTCGGGTCGACCAGGCGGTACATCAGGGCCGAATAGCCCGCGATCGCGCCGACGACGGTTCCGCTCGCCACCCCGAACACAAATCCCCAGCCGACGCGCCAGAGCGTCGCGGCCGCGTGCTGCTGCAATTCGCCGGTGGCGGCGAGGTCCGCAAACGTTTTGAAGATCACCGAAGGCGGGGGCACCAGGCGGCCGTTGGACAGCCCCATATGCACGGCGATTTCCCAGAACAGCGCGAGGGAGACCGGCAGGACGAGGCCGAGAACGGGCCGCGCCCAGCGGGCGACGCGCTGCGCAGCAGCGTCCTGCTCAACCCTGGTCTCTTCCACCACCGCCGTCATGGCCACAGCAGACCCAAGGCGCGCGCCGAATGCAATGGCGGCAAGTGCGCCGGCAGTGCCGCAGAGGCGGCTTCTCTTCACCTCTCCCGTTTAGGGGAGGGGTTATAGATAAGCCGGCTCCAGTTCCGCTTTTTGACTACACCGCCGAACATCACTGCGTTGGCGACAAGTAATTTGTCTGCAACGGATTTGCAAATTTCCGCGACGATAGGAAAACCAGGGTCGCACATTAGGGGTGGACCGCGATCGCGGAGGTCCATGTCATGTAAGGCAGCAACTGCCGCATCCCGAATGTCTGCTTTCCGGTGAACCGGAAATCATTTGCTCATTCTGAGCCTTACCGGCTTTGACTTGCACCCGACCGCAAGCAGAAAGCCAAAAAATCCCTTGACCCGTGGGTGCCGTCCACACATGACCCTAAGCGTCGGCCTCCGGGCCCAATTTCCGGGTAAAGAACTAAGCTGTCGCTTAGGGCACGGCGTCGCCGCGGCCGACATCGATGCGGGCGGCGGTGAAGGTGCCGTCCGGCTGCTTGGTCGCGGCGCCGGCCGCGACGGCGACGCCGGCTTTTAGCTCATTCCTATCGGAGACCTCCAAACGCTGAACCGGCACGTTCGGGCCGACGACGAGCTTTTTCTCTGCCGCGCCGTCCTTAAATTTCACGGTCAGGACCGGGCCGTCCACACTGGTGACGGTCTGGCCGACCGCGCCATTGGTCATGGTGCCGTTGGGAGCGCCCGGCCACCCCGGCCGATGTCCGTCGCCATTGCCGCGCATGCTTTCGGGAAAGATGCGCAGCTCAACCGCCTTCTGCGTGCCGTCGGGCTGCGGAACGCCGCCGCTCGCCACATAGTCGCCCGGCTTGATGTCGGCGGCGGTTGCCTTCACCCGCGCGACGATCACCGCATTGTCGGCGAGCGTCAGGGTGACCGGGCCGCCGGCCGATTTGATGTACAGCGTCTTGCCGTCGACCTTGTCGATGGTGCCGGCAACGCGCTGGGTCGGCTGTTGCGCCGACGCGGTGGAAACCGCAAATACCGCCGCCAAGGTGGCGGCCGCCACGATCCGCATTGTGCTCATGTCTGATCTCCCAAAAGGGTGACGCGCGGGCTGAGCATACAGCCGTCAGCCCGGACGGCGAAGTAGGCGC
>DATDGG010000397.1:0-3412 GCA_036522235.1 Xanthobacteraceae bacterium | reverse complement strand
GGTAACGCTTGTCATGGCGTGGTCTCCAGCCCGGCGCGTCAACGCCGGGTGATTCGAGGTTGATCACCCCGGAGACTACGCCACTTTCAATTCCAACCGCTTGCCGGACGGCACCCTCGGCTACGGCACGACGGGACTGTCGGTAGGACAGCGAGTGTTCGGCCTCGCCGACTGGCATCGCGACGGCACCCTGGCGGAGTATGTAGCCATCGAGGCACGCAACCTCGCGCCGCTCCCGGGCGACGTCGACTTCACGGTAGGCGCGAGCCTGCCAATCTCGGGCCTCACCGCGTGGCAGGGACTGTTCCAGCACGGCCGTCTTCAGGCGGGGCAGAGCGTCCTCGCGCACGGCGCGGCCGGCGCAGTCGGGTCGATGGTAACCCAGCTCGCACGTGAGGCCGGCGCCTACGTCATCGGCACCGGACGCGCTGCCGACCGTCAGAAGGCGCTCGACTTCGGCGCGCAGGAGTTCGTCGACCTCGACAACGACACGCTGGAAGACGTCGGCGGCGTCGATCTGGTGTTCGATGTCATCGGCGGCGACATCCAGAAGCGGTCCGCGGGCCTGATTCGAGCCGGAGGAACACTGGTGTCCATCGTCGGGCCGACCGAGGCGCGGCCCGCCGACGGCCTGGCGGTCGACTTCGTTGTCGAGTCCGATCGTGCCCAACTGAGTGAGATCGTCCAGCGGGTGCGGGACGGACAACTGCGGACGAATATCGGCAACATCTCGGCCCTCGACGATGCCGTCGCCACCTTCAACGCGACCGAGCGACGCGCGGGGAAGACGGTCATCCGCGTTCGTCCGTGAGCGACACGGGTCCATTGATGCACGAGCAGGGACAAGACTCATCCCTAATCCGAGAGTCTACTGGCCGATTGCCGTCTGGAGTATCTTGGCGACCTCGGGGGAGGGGTGATTGTCCGCGCTGCCGGCCTTCCCCAAAGCCGCGTCGAGCGGCGACACGTGGCGGTCGTCCATGACGGCGACTTCCGCGCCGTGATCGATCAGATACTGGGCCACGCGGGACCAGCCCCATTGCACCGCGCCGTATAACGCGCTCTGCCCACCTCGCTCCGGCAGCGTGCCGCCACGCCCCATGCGCGCGGTCAGGCTCGTGACGGAGACCCGCGCATTCACGCCGGCGCCGGCGCCGGCGCCCCACAGCAATTCGAGCGTCGCGATCGAGCGATCCTGCGCATCTTTGGCGGCGGGATCGAAGCGCGGGCTGGCGGCTCTCATGCCCCACCCCGCGGCGGCCATCAGCGGGGTCACGCCCATCACGTTGGGTACGTCGATACGCCCTTTGTACTCCAGCAACAGCCGCACGGCCCCAACGTCTTGCGACGCAGCGGCGCGCAACATGGGCGTGGCGCCGGTGGTTATGATCTCGTCGGCGAAGCGGCCGGCGTTGCCGCCGCGGCTGGGCCGATGCATGTTCAACTGCGTATTGGGGTTAACGCCGGCGGCGAGAAACAGTCGTGCGAGCTCAAGCGCGGTGGTCTTCGTCGTCACGACGGGCGGTCCGGTGCGTTCTTCGTAAGCATCCGGACTGTAGGTATTCATGTCGATCGCCGTGTAGAGCGCGGTGCGCCCCCACCAATCCCACACGTGCGGGTTGGCGCCGCGCTCGAACAGGAGCTTCGCGGTGTCGAATGCGAAATTGTCGATGGCCACCATCAGCGGCGTCACACCGTCCGGGTTCGGCCGGTTCACATCCGCGCCGGCGTCCAGCAGCGCTCGCACGCAATCCGTACATCCCGAGCGCGCCGCATAGAGCAGCGGCGTCAGGCCGCCAGTGGGGCGATACTGATTGCGCGGCTCGCCGGTCATCTGGCTCGGCCAGTCGGTGGCCAGCGCCCGGTCATTGACGTCCGCCTTATGGGCGATGAGAAACCGCGTCATCTCGACCGAGCGGGCGTCCGCGGCCCACATCAGCGCCGTCTGGCCGCGCCATTTTTCCCGTGCATTGACGTTGGCGCCGTGGCGCACCAGCAGCTCGGCAACCTCGACGGCACCCGCGCGCGCGGCCAGCATCAAGGCCGTCTGGCCCTCCTGGTTCGGCACCTCTGCGTTGCTGCCTGCAGCGAGCAGCATTCCGGCCAGGCGGGCATTGCCGACCTTTGCCGCCTCCGCCAAAGGGCTCGAGCCGTAGTTGTTGACGACATCGGGCTTCGCCCCGCGCTCGAGCAGCGCGCGGGCCAGATCCGCGTCGATCTTGTAGACGGCCCAGTGCAAGGGCGTCGTACCGTCTCCCTGGGCTGCATTCACATCGGCGCCCGCGGCAATCCTCTGGAGCGCGGTGTCGCGATGACCGGCCTGGATCAGGCCGGCGAGGCTCGCATCCTCGGCGGCGGCCGTGCTGGCCGCTGCGAGGCAAAAAGCGACTGCGAAAATGGCACGTTTCATGACACTACCCATCAGAGCACGTTCGGTGCGAGAGAATTGTGATGCGCCCAAAAGCCCTTATGGGCGTCGTAGGTGAACTTGAACGGATCGCGGAAGGTCCGCGACAGGCCCTTCATGAGTCCCTCATCGAGCATGTCCTGCGCGCTCATGCCCTTCCTGACGAGATCGAGCATGCGATCGAAGAGCGTGCGCGTCATGTCGAACTCAGCCTGCAGCTCGGCGCGGCCCACCACCGGACCATAGCTCGGCACGATCCGCGTCTTCTCGTCGGTGAGTTTCAAGAGCTTTTCCTGCGCATCGGCGCGCCCGCCCAGCCAGCCGCCGCCAAACCAGTCAAGCACGGGATCCTTCACCGGCGAGATGGCATCACCCACGGCCAGCACGTTGGCGTCTCGGAAGAACACATAGATATCGCCGTCGGTGTGGGCCTCGAGCAGGT
The DNA here is from genome assembly GCA_036522235.1 of Xanthobacteraceae bacterium. Classification (GTDB taxonomy): domain Bacteria; phylum Pseudomonadota; class Alphaproteobacteria; order Rhizobiales; family Xanthobacteraceae; genus VAZQ01. Next base: position 563 of record DATDGG010000397.1, on the reverse strand, counting down.
GGCCGTACGCGATCCGCTCATTGCCGGCGAGGGTCTGGTCACCGGTAAAAAAGGTCACGGTCGGGTGCGCCGCTGCGGGCAACGCTTTCTCGTACCGATCCTCTTTCTGCAGGTAATAATCCGTCGCCAGATGCGCCCGGGTCTTTTCGTGAGCGATGATCGTCACCCCCGATCGTCCGAAGGTGAGGTTTCCGCCCACCTGCTCCCGGTGCCAGTGCGTGTTGAACAGAGTTGTGGCACGGCCTCCACCGGGCAGGCCGCGCAGGTCTGCAAGCACCGCATCGGTGAACGCGGCAGCGCCGCTGTCCACCAGCACCTGACCGGTGCTTGCCGTCCGCGCCAGGACATTACCCCCGGCGCCGGTGAGCATCACGAAACCATCGCTCACCGGGACGACAGCGAGGCTTTGTTGGGAGAAAGCCGCGCGCGAGAGGGGTGGCAGGGTCAGACCCACCGCGCCCCCCAACGCACCTTTCAGTATTGCCCTGCGGTTCATGGCCGAGTGTCCTGACTGTTTAGGCAACGGCGACTTCGCCGGTGCTGTCCCCGAAGCTCTTCATCTC
>DATDGG010000396.1:0-4903 GCA_036522235.1 Xanthobacteraceae bacterium | reverse complement strand
ATGCGCCCTCACCTGCGTTCCCTCAATGTGGCGATGGCGGTCGCGATGGCACTGGGCGAGGCACTGCGGCAGACCGGCGGATTTCCCCCGCGCCAGGCGGGCGGAGACGCTTGAGGAGCGCGAAGATATTGTCCAGATACTAGCCCGAATATCGATCCGGAGGCCTTCTCGTGGCTTACGCCGTCAAGGAAGTCTTTCTCACCCTGCAGGGCGAAGGCGCGCAGGCGGGGCGCGCCGCGGTGTTCTGCCGGTTCGCGGGCTGTAACCTGTGGTCCGGCCGGGAGGCCGACCGGGCGAGCGCCCACTGCGGTTTCTGCGATACCGACTTCGTCGGCACCGACGGCACGCGTGGGGGCTTCTATGCGAGCGCGGACACGCTCGCCGATGCGGTCGAGGCCGAATGGGCGAGCGGGACCGACCACCGCTATGTGGTCGTCACCGGCGGCGAGCCGCTGTTGCAGGTCGACGCCGCGCTCCTGCGCGCGCTGCATGCGCGCGGCTTTGCGGTTGCGGTCGAGACCAATGGAACGATCGATCCGCCGGCGGGCCTCGACTGGATTTGCGTGAGCCCGAAGGCGGGAACGCAGCTTCGCGTCCGCTCCGGCCAGGAGATGAAGCTCGTCTACCCGCAGCCCGAGGCGCCGCCCGAAGCCTTCGCGGGCCTTGCCTTCGAGCGCTTCTCGCTGCAGCCCATGGATGGGCCGGCGCTCGCCGACAACACCGCGCGCGCCATCGACTATTGCCTGCGCCATCCGCAATGGCGGCTCAGCCTGCAGACCCACAAGGCGGTGGGAATTCGCTGATGTGGGAGCTCACCAAGTCGTTCCGCTTCGAGGCCGCGCATGCGGTCGCCGGCACGACGCGCGGGCCGGCGAGCGAGGAGATCCACGGCCACTCCTATCGGGCCGAGGTCACGATCCGCGGCGCGCCCGATCCGGCAAGCGGAATGATCGTCGATCTGGGGCTGTTGGAGCAAAGGCTCGAGGCCATTCGCGGCCAGCTCGATCACAAGCTCCTCAACCGGATCAACGCGCTCGGCCCGCCGACGCTCGAGCACCTGGCGCGCTTCATCTTCGATGACCTGCAGGCGGCCGGCGACGTGACCCGCGTCACCGTGTTCCGCGACAGTTGCGGGGAGAGCTGCACGTACCAGGAATCAGTAATCAGGGATCGGTAATCAGAATTCAGCGGAGCGTATCGCCGGTCTCGGTTGGTCTATGATCAATCCTGATGCCTGAACCCTGTCCCCTGGTTCGGAGAACCGCATGGACGCCGGAATGCTGGAAACCCGCAAGGCCCGCGCCCGCGCCTGGTTCGAGGCGCTGCGCGACGACATTTGCGCGGCGTTCGAGGCGCTCGAGGACGGCTTGCCGGCCGGCGCGCCGCACGCCGAGGAGGCGGCCGGGCGGTTCCTGCGCACGCCCTGGAATCGCACCGATCACACCGGCGCGCCCGGCGGCGGCGGCGTCATGTCCATGCTCAAGGGGCGCGTGTTCGAGAAGGTCGGGGTCCACGCCTCGACCGTGTTCGGCGAGTTCGCGCCCGAGTTCCGCAAGGACATTCCGGGCGCCGACAGCGACCCGCGCTTCTGGGCGTCGGGCATCTCGCTCATCGCGCATCTGCGCAATCCCAATGTGCCGGCGGTGCACATGAACACCCGCTTCGTGGCGACCACCAAGGCGTGGTTCGGCGGCGGCGCTGATCTCACGCCGCTGCTAGAGCGACGGCGCAACCAGGACGATCCCGACACCCGCGCGTTTCACGCCGCCATGCGGGCGGCCTGCGAAGCGCACGGCGCGCCTTACGACAAGTACAAGCAATGGTGCGACGACTATTTCTTTCTCAAGCACCGCCAGGAGATGCGCGGCATCGGCGGGATTTTCTACGACTACCTCGATGGTGGCGACTGGGAGACCGACTTCGCCTTCACGCAGGGCGTGGGCCGGGCGCTGCGCCAGATCTATCCCGAGCTGGTAAGGCGAAACTTCACCACGCCGTGGACGGCGGCCGACCGCGAAGAGCAGCTCGTCCGCCGCGGCCGCTATGTCGAGTTCAACCTGCTCTACGACCGCGGCACCATCTTCGGGCTCAAGACCGGCGGCAATGTCGAGTCGATCCTCTCCTCGCTTCCGCCGGTGGTGAAGTGGCCGTGAGGCGCCCCAACATTGACGGTCGGCAGGCGTGCGAACAACAGCGCCGCCGATTGCGGTCCCGGTGAAGAATTCAAGCCGCCGCGCCTGCGCCCACTAGAAACTAACGTTGAAGAAGGTCTGGAAGAACCAATCGACGGGCTTGGCGTACTTCCGCTCCACGTTGGAATTCGCCGGCAAATAAGGACTGAAATTGTGGTTCACCTTCAACTGCGTGTCGACGAGCGCGCTCGTCTGCGTCCATTCGGCGAGTCGGTTGTTCACGCACATGCCGGAAGCCGTCTTGCCCCATTCGCAAACCTTCGCCGGCGCCGCAAGGCACGTATCGCGGTCGCTCAGGCCGTACGGACATGCCCCTCCACCGCTCAGCGGGAACTGCCAGTTGCTGGCGGCTTCGATGATGGTCCCATGCCAGGCGAACGGCCCCTCCACCCTGCCGTTGGCATAGACGGTTACAGCCGTTCCCGGCTCCGTGAGCGTGATCATACGGCCACCCTTTGGCGTAACGGTAATCACGCCCGATTCCAGAATGAATATCTCTTTGGGCGGCTGGACGTCTCCTTCGAGCGCCGTGCCGCGCACCCCGATGGTGGCGAGCGGTGTGATGATCTTGTAGTCCTGTGGAGGCTGCATGCCGGTGACAAAGCGGAACAGGCCACGGGTTGCGCGCAGCACCAACGTGCCGCGGCCATGATCAGGGTCATAAACGAAGCGGTCGAGCGTCACGGTGGATTTCGGGCCGACGCTGAGATTCGTGTTGTCGAGAAAGACGAGCTGCGCCAAGGCCTGCTCGCCGGTGCGCACCTGCTCATTGGAATAGACCTCGCCGCCCGCCGCGAGCGTGCGCGTGACGTTGCGGTTGATCCCTTCAACCTGGTTGCTGATGGAAGCGGCGCTGCCGATCCGCGCCTGGGCGAAGGAAGGGTTCGCCTGCAAAGGGATAAGGCCTGCAACGGCCAGTGCGAAAGCAATACCGCGACCACGGTTGCGCAATGTCTGCCCCCCACAATGACATATGATCGGTTACGCAATTCCAACCAACTGTTACCACACCGGCCTGATCAGAGCTGTAGCAGGAATGCCACACTCCGACTCAATTGTTGGTTCGCTCCGGCCGGCAGCTCTCAATCGCCCGTTTTCCGCCGTACCGTGATACGGTGCCCGCCAAGGGCTGATCGACAATGGCGAAATCTCCTGCGACCGGTGAAACGCTGCTCTCAATGCTGCCGGCGGACATTTCCGCCGGTCTGTTCGCGCAGGCCCGCAGCGTCCAGCTTGCGCCCGGCCAGATGCTGTTTCTGGCCGGCGATCCCGGCGACGGTTGTTACCGGGTCGATGACGGCCTCCTGAAGGTGCACGTCATCTCGCCCGCCGGCGGTGACCGCATCCTGGCGATCCTGGGGCCCGGAGCGATTGTCGGCGAGCTGTCGATGCTCGACGGCGCGCCGCGATCGGCCTCGGTCGCCGCCATCCGTGAGTCGAAGCTCTCCTTCGTGGGTCGCGCTGCCTTCGACGCGGTCATCGGCGCGCAGCCCGGGCTTTACCGCTACCTGACGACCTTGCTGGCGCGCCGTCTGCGCGACATCGACGACGCCCTGACGGCGACCAGCTTTCTGCCGCTCAAGGGACGCGCCGCGCGCGCTCTGCTGAGCCTCGCGGACGCCTTCGGCAAGGATGTCGGCGCGGGACGCATCGTCATTCGCCAGAAGGTGAGCCAAAGCGACCTCGCCGCCATGGCCGGAATTGCGCGCGAGAACTTCAGCCGAATTCTGCAGGATTGGATGCGCCGCAAGCTGGTGAGCCGGCTGGCCGGCCATTACTGCCTGGAGAACAAGGCCGAGCTCGAGCGCGAGCGGGATGTTTGACACGACAGCACTGAGACACTGTAGTTGAACCGAAAGGCCCCGCCCCTCCCTCCCCCGCTTTCGAGGGAGGGAACGGGCGGGGTGTCTTCGGACGATCACCGCCTTCTCGGGCCTTAGCGCTTGAACGTGATCTGCACCGGCCCGACCCGGGTGCTGAGCGTCAGCGCCGGACCGGTAGCGGCCTTCTGGAGCATGCCGCCGCCAACCGGGCGATTGATGCTAGGCGTCGTGCTCGTCCCGGCGATCGGGCGATTGACGGTAGGCGTCGTGCCCGTCCCGGCCCGCTCGAACATGCCGCCGCCGACCGGGCGATTGACGACGGTGGGCGTCGTGCCCCTCCCGGCCTTCTCGTACATGCCGCCGCCCACAGGGCGATTGCCGTTGCCGGTGCCGGCTTTCTCATACATGCCGCCGCCGACCGGCCGATCGCCGTTCGGGGTGGTGCCGGTGCCGGCCTTCTCATACATGCCGCCGCCCACCGGCCGATCGCCGTTCGAGGTGGTGCCGGTGCCAGCCTTCTCATACATGCCGCCGCCCACCGGCCGATCACCGTTCGGGGTGGTGCCGGTGCCGGCACGCTCGTACATGCCGCCACCGACATAGCGGTTGCCGTCGCCGGTGCCGGCCCGCTCGTACATGCCGCCGCCGACATAGCGATGGGCGGTACCAGCACGCTCGTACATGCCGCCGCCGACATACCGATGGAAGACAAACCGATGGAAGATGCCGGCCCACTTGAACATCCCACCGGTGCCGGCCCGCTCGAACATTCCGCCACCGACGGGCCGGTCGCCATTGGGGGTCATGCCCGTGCCGGCACGCTCGTACATGCCGCCACCGACGGGGCGATCGCCCTCGTGGGTCATGCCCGTGCCGGCACGCTCATAC
>DATDGG010000395.1:0-5146 GCA_036522235.1 Xanthobacteraceae bacterium | reverse complement strand
AGCGCGGGTCGCCGAGGATCGAGCGGGCGCCGAGCGCGCGCGGCCCGAACTCCATGCGCCCCTGGAACCAGCCGACCGCCTTGCCGGCGACCAGCCCATCGGCGACCGTGTCGAGGAGCGCGTCATCCGCCAACTCCGTGAAGCGCGCGCCGGCCGCCTTGAGGCGCTCGCGAACCTCCGCCTGGCTGAAGGCGGGTCCGAGCAGCGCGCCCTGCATGGCGTCGCGCTGGGTGACTTGGCGTTCGCCGCCGAAATGGCTGTGCCAGGCCACGAGCGCGGCGCCGACCGCCCCACCGGCATCTCCCGCCGCCGGCTGGATCCATACCCGCTCGAACTGTCCGTCGCGCAGCACCTTGCCGTTGGCCACACAATTGAGCGCCACCCCCCCGGCAAGGCAGAGATTGGCGAGCTTGTAGTCGCGCGCAAGCCCGCGCGTCATCCGCAGGATGACTTCCTCGGTCACCGCCTGGATCGAGGCCGCGATATCCATGTGAAACTGGGTGAGCAGCGCTTCCTCGGGTTGCCGCGTGGGCTCCCCGAACAGCTCCTCGAAGCGCCCGTTGGTCATGGTCAAGCCGACGCAATAGTCGAAATAAGATTGGTCGAGCGTGAACGTGCCGTCGTCCTTGAGCGCCAGCAGCCGATCGAGAATGAGATCGCGATATTTCGGCTCGCCGTAAGGGGCGAGGCCCATGAGCTTGTACTCGCCCGAATTGACCTTGAAACCGATGTAGTACGTGAATGCCGAATAGAGCAGGCCGAGCGAATGGGGAAAGTGCAGCTCACGCTCGATCGCCAGCGCAGTCCCCCGCCCGACCGACACCGACGTGGTCGCCCACTCGCCGACCCCGTCCATGGTGAGCACGACGGCCTCCGAGAACGGCGAAGGATAGAAGGCGCTCGCGGCGTGGCTCAGATGATGCTCGGAGAACAACAGGCGGCTGCCCCAATCGACGTCGCCGTCGATATCCGTCAAGGCGTCGACCAGGATTTTCCGCTGAAACAGCTTTTCCTTGAGCCAGAGCGGCATCGCCATCTTGAACGAGCGAAATCCGCGCGGGGCGAAATTGAGATAGGTCTCGAGCAGGCGTTCGAACTTGATGAATGGCTTCTCGTAGAAGACCACGGCGTCGATATCGCGCGGCGAAAGCTTGGCCTCGGCAATGCAATAGGCGATCGCGTTGCGCGGAAAACCGGCATCCTGCTTCTTGCGCGTGAAGCGCTCTTCCTGAGCGGCCGCGACGATCCGCCCGTCGGTCACCAGCGCCGCGGCGCTGTCGTGATAGAAAGCGGAAATGCCGAGGATATGCATCGGTCTATCTTTGGCCCGTCGCCGGGCCGAGGCTCTCGCAGCTGTTGCGAATGGCCGCGCGGCAATCTTGCAATGTTTTCAGCTCGACGATCTCCGGACGAAAATCGCTGAGCTTGGGCCCGGCATATTTCCCCGATGGAAAGCGGCAGTAGGAGGGTACGCCGGCCCGCGCGGCCTCCGCGAGCAGCATCGAGTTAAGGCCGACCGCCACGTCGGCTACCGAGAACAGGGCGAGCTTGTCAAGGCTACGATCCACGACGGCCGCTGCCCTATCTGGTGCATCTCCGGCGCCGGCGCCGGCGAGGATCGCCTCCCATGGGCGTCGTTCGGACGGATGCGGGCGGATAAGCAGGCGCGTCCGATGCCCCGCGTCGGAGAATTCTCCGGCGATCGCTGCAAGCTCCTTGCCCAGTTCCTCGATATCGAGTTCGGTCGGCTGGTCCCATTGCCAGCCCTCCTCGTCGGCGAAGGCATATTCGGAGACGTACAGGACCACCGTGTCGTCGTCGCCGAACCCCAATCGGCGCCGCACCGTGCTCCCGAGCTCCTGCGAGCGCGGGCTCGGCGTGCCCGCCAGATGAGGATGGCGGAAGCCACGGATATCGGCCACCGGGCATTCGAGCTCCCTGAGACGCGCGACGCACCAATCACCCGGCACGTAAATAACATCCGGCCGATAGCGCCACCGCTCGCGCGGCGTAGCGCCGGCAAAGCGCTGCCAGAGATTCCAATAATGGTCGACCATGGAGATGACGGGAATCCGCTGCCGCGCTGCGGCATCGATCAGCTCCTTCTCGATCGTCAGCCCGGCCGAGGCGCCGACGACAATTCGCACCGGTGCAACCGCGGCAAGAAGGCGCTCGATCTCGACGCCCCATCCGCCGTCCGAGCCGTGGGCGACGCGCACGACCTCGACGCCAAGCTTCTCGAAATAGCGATCCGCGGGCGCCTCGACCAATGCGACGATGCGCGGAAGCTGCGTGCGCTGAGCAATCAAGGCGGCGAGCAGCGAACCCGCACCCGCCTCCTTGGCCGCAACCACGACCGCGCCAGCGCCGAACAACACTTCGCCGAGATCATCCATCGTGGATGACGCCGCCGGTATCGAGCGAGCGGCGGATCATGTCGCAAATCCGTACCGTCGCGCAGCCATCCGCAACGGCCGTGGAAGTCACGGCGCCGGCAAGGACGCCGGTCACGAAACGGTCCAGCATCGGCTCGAAGAATCCGCGCTTGGCGCCCTGGATGTCGACATATTCATAAGTATCGGGGGATGACACGCGCTCGCCGTCCTGGAACAGGCGGACATTCATGTCGCTGTCTTCGACCTCGAGGAAGCCTTTGGTGCCGCGCACCTCGAACACCGCCTCGCGCGAGGTGCCGCTGAGCGGCGGATTGCACCAGGAAATTTCCAGCACCGCGTCGACGCCGTTGGCAAATCTCAGGTTGGCGATGAGGTAGTCGTCTGCCTCGCGCAATTTGGCCCGCGACCGCGCGAAGACCTCGACCACCTCGCTGCCGGTGATCCAGCGCATGATGTCGACGTCATGCGGGGTCAGCCAGAAGGCGAGATCGGTGCGGCCGAGAACGCGCTGCGCGCGGGCGCTGTTCGAGTTGCGCCGTGCGTAGATGTGGCGGATTTCGCCGACGCCGCCTTGCTCGATCAGCGCCTTGAGGGCGGTGAAGCGCGCGCTGTAGCGCAGCACGTGGCAGATCGCGGTCAATCGGTCGGGCCGCTCGAGCAGCGTGCGCAAAGTCGCGGCCTCGGCGAGCGACACCGCAAAGGGCTTCTCCAGCAAAATATTCTGGCCGTGCGCCACGGCCGCGCGCACCGGGGCTTCGCGAATCCATTCAGGCGTCGTGATGACGGTCGCGCGCAGCGCCGGGAAATCCGCGTAGGGCCGCTCGTAGTCGGCAGCCGGATAAGGCTCGAGCCCATGCCGGGCCGCAAACGCGCGGGTCTTGTCCGGCGTATTGCCGACCACCGCGCGCACGCGGCAATCGGCGCGCTGCGACAGGATGCTCGTATAGATGTCCGCCATCAGGCCGGTGCCGACGACGAGGATGTCCAAGGCTTCCATCAGGTGCGGAACCGGTCGTTGGCGTCGATCTCTTCGAGCAGCGCGACCGCGGCGGCGCTGCTTTCGAGCGGGATGCTGCGCTTGCCGGGCAGGAACTCGCCCAGAATATACCTAAGCTCCGCGCGGTAGTAGCTGCCGTCGAGCGCGACATTGGCGAGCTTCTGCCCGGTCGAATCGATGCGTCCGATCGAGTAGAATTCCGGCGTGCCGCGCACCAGCTGGAGCTGCGCCGCGTTCCCGCTCTTCATGTCGAGATGGACATTGATGAAGCGGCGCCCGTAGGTGATCTGCTTGGTCTCGATATCGTGGCCGGCGAGCTCCAGCAGCATTTCGAGAGCGTGGATGCCGTAGAAGAAGGCGCTATTGAGCCGAGGGTCCGGCCCGAGATCAGTGCATACGGCCGGCGCCGACGCGAGGAAAGTCGCCGGCTGCGATGCGCTTAGCGCCGCAATCTCGGCGGCAAAACGCAGCGGCGAGCTCGAGCAGAGCGCGACCTGCCGCTCGCGCGCCCGCGCGATGAGGACGCCCGCATGGGCGGAGGTGTCGGTGAACGGCTTGTCGACGAACGTCGGAATCCCCCGCTCGATCGCCGCCAGCGCCGGCTCCAGGTGACTGTCCGCGAAGCGCCCGATGACCATCGCCAGGTCGATCCCGTCCAGTGCCTCCGCGACGGTCGCCGCGGCGAGGCCAATGCCGTTCTCCGCCGCCTTGTGCCGCGCCTGCTCCGGATCGAGACCCTGGATCGCCACCACCTTGGCCACGCCCGCAAACGGCGCGCCGGGAAGATTGATGAGCTGCGCGAACGCTTCCGTGTGCGTGCTGTCGCTGCCCAGAAATGCAATCCGGATCACGGCGGCTCCCAGTGGGTGCCGGCGATATGCCGGGTGCCATCGGCGTCGGTCAGATAGTAGACCGTGAAGATGCGGCCTGGCGCGAGCTCGATTGAGAACGGATAGCCGCAGTCCCAGCTCGCCGAGTCATCGCGCACCACGACCTCGCGATCGCCCGACCAGCTGCGGCCTCCGTCGCGGCTCAGCGCGCAACGCACGCCAAACGGCGTCCGCCGATAGCCGTAGGTGCACAGGATGTCGCCTGACGAAAGCCGCAGAATGCTGCCGGGCTGTCCCCACATCCCGGTGCGCCGCGGGGGCGTCCAGCTCAAGCCGCTGTCGAAGGACTCCGCGCAATGCAGCTCGCCAACCCCACCGACCGGCATGAACTCGTCGCCCGAGGTGTGAAACGCGCCGTCGGCCCGCACCATGGCCAGCATATGGCCGCTGCCGAGATCGATGAGCGAGGTTTCGTTGAAGTTGAGCCCCTGCAGCTGGGAGAAGCGGCCGCTCTCGTCGGACATGATCCGGATCGGCTCGCACCAATGACGGCCGCGATCGAAGGAACGAATCACCCAGGCGACGTCGGCGCGTTGCGGCGCACCCGTATAGACCGGCGCAAGCCAGCTGCCGTCAGGCATTTCCACGATCGGATCGCGGCTGCAGGCGGGGCCGATCTCTTCGACCAAGTCGGCCCCGATCTCCGTCCAGGTCAGCGCATTGTCTTTTGACTCCAGGACGAGGTTGCCGACCACCGAGATCGTTCGCTCGCTGCATGGCCGTGAGCCCGCGCGGGCGCGGGGCGAAGGCCTCGACGTCCACTTCACGCTCGACGGCGCCGCCCAGCGCCATGGCGAGCCGGCTGGCCATCTCGACGTGCGAGCACTCGTCGGCCAGGAAGTCGCTCGCCATCGCGATGAGGT
>DATDGG010000394.1:0-6081 GCA_036522235.1 Xanthobacteraceae bacterium | reverse complement strand
GCTTCTTCGGCAGCGCGCCGCGACTATCCGCGGCGCTCGAGCGGGACTATCTCACGCCCTGGCCCGCCACCATGGCGCAAGCGCGTTATCTGGAGCGCTTCGCCCGACTGGTTGGGGTGTAACTCCCGCCTTCCGGTCATTTCCCGCGAAAGCGGGAACCCAGTTCCTTCGCAAAAATGCCCGCGCAGGCGAGCGGTCAGGCCGTGGATCATCCTCAAAAGCTTTGATACCGAGAGCAAGCGCCATATATCGATGCTAGAAAACCAAAAGGCCGCCATGATTCACGTCTGCTCCCTTTCCCGCCTGCATGAGACCGTCAAGCAAACGGGCGCCCGCCATGTGGTGACCTTGCTCAAGGACGTCGAGCTGGTGCAGCGGCCCGGCGGCATTGCCTCGGAGAACCACCTCATTCTCGGCATGGATGACATCACCGGCCCGCTCGAAGGCTATGTGGCGCCGGCCGACGAGCACGTCACGCGGCTCATCGACTTCGTACGCGGCTGGGACCGCGCGGCCCCGCTGGTGATGCATTGCTATGCCGGCATCAGCCGCTCCACGGCGGGCGCCTATGTGGCGGCCTGCGCGCTCAATCCGCGGCGCGACGAGCTCGCGATCGCGCGCGACCTGCGCCGCGCCTCGCCGACCGCGACCCCCAACTACCGCATCGTCTGGTTGGCCGACCGTGCGCTCGGGCGCGACGGCCGCATGACCGCGGCGATCGAGGAGATCGGCCGCGGCGTCATGGCGTTCGAGGGCGATCCATTCCGGCTCGACATCGCGTGAGCTGAAGCATGATCCCGAAAAAGCCTGCCCTCGCGAAGGCGGGGGTTGCAGACATTTCGGACAAGGCCTGCCCCTGCGAAAGCGGGGGTCATGCGGCCGAACAAAAAGCGCCCGGCGGCGCGTGGTATGATCAAGGATGGTCGAGACCCCGCTGACGCCGATCGAGATCGGGCTCACCGCCGCGATCGTGGCGGTCGAGGGCGATGAGCCTGCCATCCTGGTCGCGGGCGACACGGTCGCGAGCGACGGCGGCGAGCCCAGGGCCGGCCTGCCGTTCGGCCCCTTCGATCCGCTGGCGCACCGCACCTTCGAGATCGGCCTGCGCGCCTTCGTCGAGGCGCAGAGCGGTCTCACCGTCGGCTATGTGGAGCAGCTCTACACGTTCGGCGACCGCGGCCGCCATGCCCGCCCGGGCGATACCGGCGCCCACATGGTCTCGATCGGCTACCTGGCGCTGACGCGGCGCCCTGAGAATGTCACGCCGCTGCGCGCCGCCGGCGCCGGGTTCGAACCCTGGTACCGATTCTTTCCATGGGAGGACTGGCGCGCGCAGCGTCCGAAAATCCTCGATGCCGCGATCCTGCCCTTGCTCACCGAATGGGCGGCGCGCGCGGAGCGGCCGGGGTCGGCGCGCGCGCTCGGCCGGCGCGAGCGGCTGCGGCTGTGCTTCGGCGAGGGCGGCGCTCACTGGGACGAGGAGAAGATCCTCGATCGCTATGAGCTCATCTACGAAGCCGGCCTGGTCGAGGAGGCGCGCCGCGACGGCCGCGAGGCGGCGCTCGCGCGGCGCACGCTGCCGGTGTTGGGCGAGCCGATGCGCCTCGATCACCGCCGCATCTTGGCGACCGCCATCGCGCGGCTGCGCGCCAAGCTCAAATACCGCCCGGTCGTGTTCGAGCTGATGGCGCCGGCCTTCACGCTCACCGAGATTCAGCGCACCGTCGAGGCGATCTCCGGGCGCCACTTGCACAAGCAGAATTTCCGCCGGCTGGTGGAGAGCGCCGCCTTGGTCGAGCCGACCGGCGAAACATCGACCGCGACCGGCGGCCGGCCGGCGGCCCTGTTCCGCTTTCGCCGCGAGGTCGCCCAGGAGCGTCCTTCGGTGGGGCTGCGCTTCGGCGGACGGACCAGGGATCAGTGATCAGGGATCAGAAGTCAGCGGTCAGAAGCTGAATTTGGTGGTAAGGATGCCCACTCCTAACTCCTGGGGCGGGGCAAATTCGTGGAATCGCTGATCACTCTTCTGATCATTCTCCTGCTTGCCGTTCCCATTGCCGCGATCGTCGGCGTGGTGATGGCGATCGGGACGCGGGACCGCTTGCGCGGCCTCGAGCGGCGACTGGCGTTGATCGAGCGCCGCATCGACGGATCGGCGGCCGCCGGCGCAGCTCCTGCGCCGCCGCGCCCCGCGGAGCATCCGCCCGAGCGTGTGGCGACGCCCGCACCGGAGAGCCCGGCGGCGCCTGCGCCCTCCCCGCCAAAGCCCGCGCCTCCTTCCCGGCCGGCTGTTCCGACCGCGCCGGCACCGCCCCGGATGGGGCTCGAGGAACGCTTCGGCACCCAATGGGTAGTCTGGGTCGGCGGACTCGCGCTGGCGCTCGGTGGGTTCTTCCTGGTGCGCTATTCGATCCAGCAGGGCCTCATCGGACCAGGCGTGCGGGTCGCGCTCGGCGCGCTGCTCGCGCTGGCGCTGATCGCGGTCGGCGAATGGGAGCGGCGGAACGCACGGCTGCGCGGCATTGCGGGCCTGCCGGGGGCGGATATTCCCAGCATCCTCGCGGCCGCCGGCACCACCATCGCTTACGCAGATATCTACGCCGCCTATGCGCTCTACGGCTTTCTCGGGCCGGGCGCCGCTTTCCTGCTGCTCGGCGTGGTCGCGCTGGCGACGCTCGCGGCCGCGCTGCTGCACGGGCCGGCGCTCGCGGGCCTCGGCCTCGTCGGCGCCTATGTGACGCCGATCCTGGTCGCTTCCGACCACCCCGATTACTGGTCGCTCTACATCTATCTGGCGGTGGTGACCGCCGCGGCCTTCGCGCTGGCGCGCGCCCGGCTGTGGCGCTGGCTCGCCATCACGGCGATTGCCTTCGCGCTGTTGTGGGTGTTGCCCGGAATTGTCGACGACCGCGTGGATGCGCTTTCGCCACATGCCTTCCACGTGATCGCGAGCTTCGCGCTCGCCGCCCTGCTGATCGTCTCAGGCTTGTTTTATGGACCGCCCGCCGAGCCGGGGCGCATCGATCAGGTGTCGTCGGGCGCGCTCGTAGCCTTCCTGGCCGCGGCCGCCATATTGGTGCTGGCGAGCCGGCACGATCCGCTGGCGCTCGCCACGTTCGCGGCGCTGGTCCTCGCCACCGGCGCGATCGCCTGGCGGGCGGAGGCGGCGACCGCCGCGGTGCCGGGCGCGGCGCTGCTGGTCGCAATCGTGTTCGCGCAATGGGCGGTCAACACCGATATTCCGCATCTGATCGCGCCAGGCGGACCGGTCGCCGGCGTGGTGCCGGAGCCGGCGCGGGCGGAATTCGGCTGGCATCTGGTGCTCGGCTTCGGCTTTTCGCTAATGTTCGCGGGCGCCGGATTCCTGGCGCAGGGGCGCTCGCAACACCCTCTCGTGCCGATCCTGTGGAGCGCCGCGGCGGTGTTCGCGCCGCTCGCCATTCTGGTCACGCTCGACTACCGCATCGCCGGCTTCGACCGCTCGATCCCGTTCGCCGGCATCGCGCTGCTGCTGGCGTTCCTGGCCGCGACCGCGACCGAAACGCTCAGCCGGCGCGCGCCGCGGCCCGGCAGCGCGGCTTCCGCCGCGATTTTCGCGACCGGCACCGTGGCGGCGCTCGCGTTGGCATTCACCATGGCGCTCGACAAGGGCTGGCTGACGATTGCGCTCGCCCTGATGGTGCCGGGCATCGCATGGATCGCGGAACGGCGATCGCTGCCGGCGTTGCGGACGCTGGCGGCCGTCGTGACCGCGCTGGTGCTGGCGCGGATCGCGCGCGAGCCGCGCATCGTGGGTGAGGGTGTCGGCACGACGCCGATCTTCAATTGGCTGCTCTACGGCTACGGCATTCCGGCGGCCGCGTTCGCCTTCGCCGGCCATCGGCTGCGGCAGCGCGCCGACGATACGCCGGCCCGGGTCGTGGATTTGGCGGCGATCCTGTTCACGGTGCTGCTGGCCTTTCTCGAAATCCGCCATTTCATGAACGGCGGCGATGTCTATCGGCAAGACAGCTCGCTCGCCGAGCTCGCCCTGCAGGTCTCGGTCGCGCTGGCGCTCGCGATCGGCCTCGAGCGCCTGCGGCTGCGCACCCGCAGCGTTATTCACAATTTCAGCGCGCTCGCGATCGCGGTCGTCGCGCTCGCACAGATCGTGCTCGGCTTGGGATTGATCGAAAACCCGACCATCACCGGCGCGCCGGTCGGCGGGCCGTTCTTCAATCTCATTCTGCTCGGTTATGGCTTGCCGGCGCTGCTCGCCGCCGTGCTCGCCTTGGTCACGCGCGGGCTGCGGCCGCAGGCCTACAGCACCACCGCGGCCGTCGTGGCGGTGGCGCTCGCGCTTTCCTATCTCACGCTGCAGGTGACGCGGGCCTATCACGGGCCGGTATTGACCGCCGGCGCGACCGGCGATGCCGAGCAATATACCTATTCGGCGGTCTGGCTCGCTTTCGGGGTCGCACTGCTCGCCGCCGGCAGCTGGCTGCGCTCACAGCCGGTACGCTTCGCCTCGGCGGCGGTCACGATCCTCACCGTGTTCAAGGTCTTCCTGGTCGACATGTCCAACCTGACCGGCATCTACCAGGCGCTCTCCTTCATCGGACTCGGCATCGTCCTGCTCGGCATCGGCCGCTTCTATCAGCGGCTGCTGTTTCGGCCGACGGCCCGCCCTAGCCCTCCCGCGCCGGCGGGGGAAGGAACGGGAGCGAATTCCGATCCAGAACGTTCCTGACCACGATCTCGGACAGCTGCACGACCAGCTCTCTCAGCTGCTTGTTCTCTTCAAGCAGCGCATCGAGATCCAGGTGATCCATGCCGAGCTTTGTTGAATCAAGTCTTGGTGAATCAAGCCGAGGTGAATCGATCCGAGCGGTGCCGTAGCCGATTGGCGCCTGCGCAGGTCTCATGGCCAGACCTCCGTTCGAGGTTGTTGTTTGGTCTCCCCCCAAGCTTGAACCTTCGCAGCATGCATGATTCGAGCAGCATTTATGCGGTAGAACCGCACTCGGATGGTATCTTACGGCTTGCGGGCCGGCGGCGCGGCGTCGGGGCGCGGCGCGCGCGGAATCGGCGGCGGCGAATAAAAGATTTCCGGCGAGAGCCAGCCCGGCCCGGAGGCCTTGCCAGCCGGCTTTGCATCGACGGCGGGCGTCTCCACGGCTTCGCTCGTTGCCGCGCCGCGCGGCGCGGAGGGATCGTTTGCTTGTTGACGTCCCTCGGCGATCCAAAGCCACGCCCCGCCGAGCGCCAGCGCCAAGACCGCCAGCACCAGCCGTTCGCCGACCCGGCGCATGACCGACCGCGGCTCGCGGTGGGACGTCAGGGAATTGAGGGCAATGTCGGGCTCGTTCCCCTCGAAGCCGGACAGGCTCGCCGCATCCGGCGCATCCGGCTCGTCCAGTTCGTCGCGCCGCGCACGCACCTCCGGCCAGGGCGCGTCGCGCCGCAGCTCGCGCAACGCCTCCACGCCGACCGGTTCATGCGTTGGGGCGAGCGTGGGCGAATCGGCCTCCTCCGCAAGCTCGTCGGCAAACTCGACCCGCCGGACGGCTTCCCGGAAGGCCTGCTCCTCCCGCTCGATATCGGCGTCGGAGGGCGGCTGCTCCGCGGTCGCCAAGCGCCGCAGGAGCGCCTTGTGCGCCCGGTCGTAGATGGCAAAGCGCGACGCATAGGCGTCGCGATCGATCGAGGCGACCGCACGCGACAGTGGCGTGTAATGGTCGACACCAGGCGCATCGAGAGGCGCATTGAGCGTGTTCAGTGACATGACCGGAGCTCCCACCTGCTTCACCGGTAATTCGAGCGTCACGCGCTAAAGCCTACTATTGGCGAAAGCATGACTCCGAAGCGGCAAGACGCGCAACCGTTCACACGGAAATGCCCGCGCACGATCCCCAGAAATGCCTGCCCTCGCGCAGGCGGGGGCCAAGAAAAAGCCCCGCCGAGGCGGGGCAAGGTGTTCATCGGCCGGTCCAGCAGGGGGTATCGGGGGGATATGAATCGGCCGGTGATTCTTGGTCGCCGCCGCGCCCGCAAAGGTTCATCATCGCGGCCACCCGGGCGGGTCGCGGCACGCATATCAGC
>DATDGG010000393.1:0-2511 GCA_036522235.1 Xanthobacteraceae bacterium | reverse complement strand
AACGGACCTGGTTACTACCCCGCACAGCCCCCTGGCCCGCGTGACTACCCCGCACAGCGCGTTGCTCCCCGCTACTACCCCGCGCCGCCCGCTGACATCCCGCCTTACGGCGACGATCGACGATGACAAGTGCCGATCATCCAAAGGCCCCCGCCAACGCTTGACGTCTCAACGCAGTTGAATGTCGTGCCGCCGCCGGTCAGTCATGTACTGACGCGGATCATTCCAGTGATCCGCGTGTGCAATGACCAGTTCAATCGCCCCGCCGCGGGGGTGGTCCTAGCCGGTGGATGAAGTCCAATCGGAACCGGAACAACTTGCGAAACCTGGGTTCCGCTGGGTCCCTGGTGCGGACGGTGGGAATCGAACCCACACGGGATTGCTCCCAAGGGATTTTAAGTCCCTTGCGTCTACCGTTCCGCCACGTCCGCGTGTCTCGTCTCTATAGCGTGCCCCGCAAAGCCGCGGCCCCTCATCATTCGCGCTGTTCCTCGGATGTCAAATCTCCCTCCGCCTCGGCGCTGGCGCGCACTTCCTTGACGTGACGGATGTATTCCTCGGCGCCCCTCTTTGCCTCGCGCACGAACTCGCCGATCTCGTTGCGCAGCCGGTCGAGATCGATCTTGAGGCCGGCCGCCGAGGGGCTCTCCACCCCCAGGCCGTAGGCGGTCATTCGCATGCTGATCGCTGCGTCGATCAGCAACTGCGCGAGATAGGCCTCGTCGATCTCCTCATCCTCCATGAAACCGCAGATGTGCTCATAGAGCGCCTTGCGATGACGCTCGAAGTCATCGGCGAATTTCTCCATCTCCGGATCGTCGCCGATCAGGTCGTCAGTATCCGACATGGGCCGCTCTCCCTCTCGCGCCGCATCTTGCTCACGCCGCCCCGTCGCGGATCGGCGGCTGGAACGCGAGCCCGGTATCCCAGGGGAAGAAGATCCAGGTGTCCTGCGATACTTCGGTGACGAACGTGTCGACCAGCGGCCGACCCATCGGCTTGGCATAGACGGCGGCGATATGGGCCTGCGGCAGGAGCTCGCGCACCATCTTGGCGGTCTGCCCGGTATCGACCAGATCGTCGACCACGAGCACGCCCTTGCCGCGGCCGCCGCCGAGCGCCGCGATATCAGCCGCCACCGTCTTGATGACCTTGAGCTCGCTTTGGCTCATATGGTCGTAGCTCGCGACACAGACGGTCTCGATCACCCGGATGCCGAGCTCGCGCGCCACGATCGCGGCCGGCACCAGCCCGCCGCGGGTCACGCAGACGAGCGCCGCGAACGGCCCGGCATCGGAGAGCCGCCAGGCCAGCGCGCGCGCATCGCGGTGAAACTGGTCCCACGACACCGGGAACGGTTTCTGCGGAGAGGGTTGCGGCGGCTCTTGCGCCATGCGCTCAACTCAGCTCGAGCTTCACGCGCGCCAGCATGGCGTCGACGGCGTCCTTGGCGGCCATGAGCTTTTGCGGATCGCGGGCCCGCAGCACCACATTGGTGTTGGGGCCGCGCGCCTCGTCGAAGAACGGATAGCTGCCGATCGCCACTTCCGGATGCGCCTTGGCGATGTCGCCCAGCGGCGTGCCGATATCGCCCTCGCGTGCGTCGGCGCGCACGGTTTCCGACAGGATGCGCACGCCGGTCTTGAGCTTGGGCGCGACCCCGTCGAGCATCGCCTGCATGATGCTGGGCACGCCCGCGAGCACGATCACATTGCCGAGCCAGAAGCCGGGCGCGGCCGAAACCTTGTTGAGGACGAGGTCGGCGCCTGCGGGAATGCGGGTCATGCGCATGCGCGCTTCGTTGAGCTCGGCGCCGGTCTGCGCCAGGCGCTCCTTAAGGATTTTCACGGCCCGCGGATCGTAGTCGATCGGCACGCCGAACGCCTTGGCGACCGATTGCGCGGTGATGTCGTCGTGGGTCGGCCCGATGCCGCCGGTGGTGAAGACATAGCTGTAGCAGGCGCGCAGCGCGTTGACCGCGGCCACGATCGCGTCCTCCTCGTCGCCGACCACACGGACCTCCATGAGGTCGATCCCGAGCGCCGTGAGATATTCGGCGATATAACCGATGTTCTTGTCCTTGGTGCGCCCGGACAGGATTTCGTCGCCGATGACCAGGACGGCCGCGGTGACTTCGGGCTGCGGAGATACCGTCATGATGACCCTTTGAGACGACCCTTTGAGACAACCCTTTAAGACAGCCCTTGAAAATGATCCTGGGATAATGGCCCTTGATACGCCCGCCGCCGGCCAGACCTGCGGGCGGAGCGCATCCTAGCCTGCCATTGTGCGTTACCATGCTGCAAGTCACTGTCAAATCGCCCTGAATTTCTCCCCCGAAAAGCGCTCGAACCAACGGCGGGCCCTCCCTATCCGGCGCGCCCGCCCCGTAAAGGAAGCCTCAATCGTGATCGATCTCTATACCTGGACCACGCCCAACGGGCGCAAGATTTCCATCCTGCTCGAGGAGCTCGGCCTGCCCTATACGGTGCATCCGGTCGACATTTCCAA
>DATDGG010000392.1:0-1946 GCA_036522235.1 Xanthobacteraceae bacterium | reverse complement strand
ATGGACGTTCACTTCCAGCGTCGCGCCGCCGTCGATCAGGTGGAAGCGCTCGATGACGTGAAGCTGCGTGGTGTGCGGCGTCTCCTGGCCGCCTGATTTTGGAATTTTGTCGGCAAAACGCGAGTCGGATCAAAGGGCGATGAGGCGGAAACGCGTGTAGTGAAGACCTACCCTCTTTTCGGATTCTGGTTTCTGCGTAGCCTCGCCGGCCATGTACTTGCGATTCGCACGGCGACGGAAGGACGGCAAGGAGCACCGTTACTGGAGCATTGTCGAAAGCCGGCGCTGCGCGGGTGGTCGTGTGGTGCAGCGTCCGGTTTTGTATCTGGGCGAGATCAACGACAGCCAGCACGCGGCGTGGTGCCGCGTAATCGAAGCCTTCGACGAGGGAAGCGGGCGCTATCGGCAGCTTGCCTTGTTTCCGGCCGAACGGTCGGTACCGGATCAAGCTCAAAGCTTTGGGGTGCAGGTGCGGCTCGACGCGATGGAGCTGCATCGGCCGCGCCAATGGGGCGCCTGTTGGCTCGCCTGTCATCTCTATGAGCAGCTGCAGCTCGATCGGTTCTTTGCACCGCTGCTGCCTCCCTCGCGCGAAGGCACCAGCTGGCAGCACATTCTGCAGACGCTGGTGTGCTACCGGCTGATCGATCCCGGCAGCGAATGGCGCCTGCATCGGCAGTGGTTCGAAGCGAGCGCGATGGGGGATTTGCTGGGCGAGGATTACGGGCTGGTCGAAAAGAATGCGCTCTATCGCTGTCTCGATAAGCTTTTGCCCCACAAGGCGGCGCTGTTTTCCCATCTGCGGGCGCGCTGGCAGGATCTGTTCGCCGCCTCATTCGATGTTTTGCTGTACGACCTCACCAGCACCTATTTCGAGTCGGCGCCGCCTGAGGATGAAGCGGACAAGCGCCGCCACGGCTACAGCCGCGACAAGCGCAGCGACTGCGTGCAGGTGGTGATCGCGCTCGTCGTGACGCCGGACGGCTTTCCGCTCGGCTACGAGGTGCTGCCCGGCAACACCGCCGACTGCACCACCTTGCGCGACATGCTGCGCAAGATCGAAGCCCAATACGGCAAGGCCAACCGCATCTGGGTGATGGACCGCGGCATTCCGAGCGAGGAGGTGCTGGCCGAGATGCGCGCGGCCTCACCACCGGTCTCCTATCTGGTCGGCACCCCCAAGGGGCGGCTGTCCAAGCTGGAGAAGCACCTCGCGACGCTGCCCTGGCAGGCCGTGCGCGAGGGCGTGGATGTGAAGCTCTTGCCGCAGGATCAGGAACTCTACGTGCTGGCGCAAAGCCGCGCGCGCATCGCCAAGGAGCGCGCCATGCGCCGGCGCAAGCTCAAATGGCTATGGGCGCGGCTCAAGGAGATTGCCGCTATGAAGCTCGATCGCGAGGAGCTGCTGATGAAGCTCGGTGCGGCGCGCGCAAAGGCACCGGCGGCGTGGCGCCTCGTCGAGATCACGGTGGCGCCTGAGGAGGCCACGTTCAGCTTCGCGCTCGATCGCGCCAAGCTGCGCCAAGCGCGCCGGCGTGAAGGGCGCTATCTTCTGCGCACCAACCTCTGTCGCAAGGACCCAGCCGAGCTGTGGCGGTTCTACATCCAGCTCGTCGAGGTCGAGGCCGCCTTCAAGACCATGAAGGACGATCTGCAGCTGCGCCCGATCTACCACCAGCTCGAGCCGCGCATCGAGGCGCATGTCTTCGTCGCCTTCTTGGCCTATTGCCTGCACGTCACGCTGCGCGCGCGGCTCAAGCCGCTTGCTCCCGGCCTCACGGTAAGGGCGGTGCTCGACAAGCTCGCCGCCGTGCAAATGCTCGACGTGCACTTCCCAACCACCGACGGCCGAACCCTGATTCTGACCCGCTACACCGAGCTCAACGCCGACCAGAAGATCCTCGTCAAGCAACTCAACCTCGACCTGCCCCCGCAGCCCCCGCCAC
>DATDGG010000391.1:0-31328 GCA_036522235.1 Xanthobacteraceae bacterium | reverse complement strand
GGCGCTCGAGGAGACCGGCCGCGTGCGCGTGGAATTCGGCCATCCCATCATGGTGACGCCGCTGTCGCAATTCGTCGGCAGCCAGGCGGCGATCAATGTCATTCTGGGGGAACGCTACAAGGAGGTGACCGATCAAGTCATCCGCTACGCGCTCGGCCAGTTCGGCGAGGAAGCCGTCACCGCGATGGACCAGGAGGTGCGCGGCCGCATCCTCGACCGCCCGCGGGCGCGTGAGATCATGGCGCAGGGACGCCCGCAGCCGACCCTCGCCGACATGCGCCGCGAGCTCGGCGGGCCCGGCGTCTCCGACGAGGAGCTGCTGCTGCGCTGGTTGCTCAGCCGCGACGACATCGCGCTGATGCGGGCGGCAGGACCGGCGAAGGAATACGTCACCGCCAAGCACCCGCTGGTGCGCCTGATGGCGGAGCTCGCGCAGAATGCGGACTGCAACCTGATCCAGGTCAGCAAGCCGGGCTTTGTTTTGCGGCTGGAGAAGAGCGCTGCGCCGTAGCCCGGATGGAGCGAAGCGAAATCCGGGAAGGCCGTTCCCGCATTTTGCTTCGCTTCATGTGGGCTACAAGTCTACCGCGCCCCGCGCAGCCGGCTGAGCAACTCCGCGGTCGGCCAGGAATCGGCCGGCAGGCCGAACTTGATCTGCATCTCGCGCACCGCGGTGCGGCTCTTGAGGCCGAGGATGCCGTCGGTGCGGCCGATGTCGTAGCCGCGCCGCTCGAGGATCTGCTGCAGCTCGCGGGTTTCATCGAAGCTGATCTTGGGGATGTCGCCGCCGCGGCGCATGGCCGGCGCGCCGGCGAGGCGTGTGGCGAAATAGCCCGCCGTCAGCGAATACATCAGCGACTGGTTCCACTTGAGGTAAACCTGGAAATTGTTGTAGGCGAGGAAAGTTGGCCCAAAGCGCCCCATCGGCAGGACCAGCGAGGCCGGCAGGTTGTCGGATGGCAACGGCCGTCCGTCCGCATAGGTCACGCCCCAGCCGGCCCACTTTGCGCGCGGGTGCTGGATCGCAAGGTCGGCCTGATCCCACGGGACATCGGCGGGAACCCGCACCTCCTGCAGCCACGGCTCGCCGCGCTTCCAGCCGAGATAGACGAGATATTTCCCGGTCGAGCCGATCACGTTGGCTGCGCTGTGGATCAGATCGCGCCGCCCGCCGCCGTCATAGTCGAGCGCGTCCCGATAATATTCCGACGGCATCATCTGGGTCTGCCCGAGCTCGCCCGCCCATGAGCCGATCATTTCCTCCGGCCGCAGATCGCCGCGTTCGATCATGCGCAGCGCATCGAACAGATGGCCGCGGAACATGTCGCCGCGGCGGCAGTCATAGGCGAGCGTCGCGAGCGATTTGAGCGCCTGGTCCTTGCCTTGGCCCGATCCGTAGTCGCTCTCCAGCCCCCAGAACGCGGTGATGACCGCGGGCGGGACGCCGAATTCCTTCTCCTCGCGCGCAAAGACCGGCTGGTACTTCTTGATCTGGGCCGCGCCCGACTGCAACCGGGAGCCGGCCAGCATCTTGTCGGAGAATTCCAGGAAGTTCTGCGAGAAGAAGCGCTGCCCGCGGTCGATATTGATGATGCGCTGGTCGAGCACCAGATAGGGCGAGGCGGCGTTGATGGCCCCGCCCGAGATGCCCTGGGCGGCGGCATCTTTCTTGAAATCCGCCAGCCAGCGCTCGAAGCTGCCGGTATTGCGGCAATTGGCGTTCTGGGCCAAAGCGGGCGCCGGCGCAACGGCCAGAAGGCCGGCGATCGCCGCAACGCTCATCCAACCAGAAGCGCCCATCCGGGCGGAAACTTCGTGTCGCATCGGAATGTCC
Organism: Xanthobacteraceae bacterium; assembly: GCA_036522235.1. Lineage (GTDB taxonomy): Bacteria > Pseudomonadota > Alphaproteobacteria > Rhizobiales > Xanthobacteraceae > VAZQ01. The sequence goes on along the minus strand of DATDGG010000391.1, from coordinate 29,494 downwards.
GCTGTTTGTCGGTGATATCTTCACCGCTGGAGGGCTTGTCGGCAAGCCCTCCTTGCTGATGTTGCGCCAACTCGCCTATTCTGCCGCGGGGTTGGCCGGTGCAATCATCATCGACGACGAATTTTCGACCGGATGATGGCGCGCGCCGCTTTGGGAGATCGATATGCGAATCGCTGCCTTGACGACCTTGGTGACCGTGGCGAGCCTGGTGCTCGGCGTCTGTGCGCAGGCGCAGGAGCCGTCCGGGCGGACGCCACCGCCGGAATATGGTCTGCCGATCGCCAACGAACAGGCCAAGGCGGCGGCCGAAGGCGCCATCGCGGAGGCGAAAAAGAACAATTGGCATATGGCGATCGCGGTCGTCGGGACAGAGGGCGAGCTGATCTATTTCGAGAAGATGGACGGCACCCAGAGCTCCTCGGCGCTGCTGGCGCAGGCCAAGGCGCGCACCTCGGCGCTGTTCCGCCGCGCCACCAAGGTCTTTGCCGACCAGTTCGCGGCCGGCAATGCCGCCTTCATGAGCTTTCCGGACGCCGCGCGGCCGATCGCGTCCGAAGGCGGTATCCCGATCGTTCTCAACGGCAAGCTGGTCGGCGCCATCGGGGTCAGCGGCGGGACCGCCCAGCAGGACAGCGTCGCCGCGACTGCCGGCGCCGGTGCGGTAAAACCGTCGCCCTGAAGATCATCGCGAGCTGATTTCAAGTTAAGCCATTGGGATGTGAAGGGTTTCCGGCTTGGACGGGTGGACCCGCCCGGGCGCGGATCGGTGTCGCCGCACCCCCAAGGGACGCCTGGACTCCGATAAACTCTCCGCGAGCACGGGTAACCAGGCCGGCCACCGGCACGTATCTTCCACATATCTTCTGCCGGGAACCATTTGGTTGCGCCGGTTATTTCGTTGCTGCGTCGCTTGCCTGCTTAAGGGCCGATTCCTCCAAACCCGGGACTGGGGATGCCGCCACCGATTTCGTCACCTGCCGTGCGTCGCCCCCTTGGCGCGCATCATTCACCAGCTTTGCGCCCGGCCGCTCCCGCGTCGCGCTCGCGCGCCGACGCTCGCCTGGCTTGGCGCGACGTGTTCCGCGCCGTGCGCGCCGAAACAGAGCACCGCGCCGCCCCGCTGGGGCCCGAGGATCAGGTCGTGCAATCGATGGCCGATGCTAGTCCGACCAAATGGCATCGCGCGCATACCACCTGGTTCTTCGAGCAGTTTCTGCTGCTGCCGCATCTTCCGGGCTACGAGGTCTTCAACGCGAGCTTCGCCTATCTGTTCAACTCGTATTACGTGGCGGCCGGCCCCCGTCATGCCCGTCCGCTGCGCGGCCTGCTGACGCGCCCCGACAGCGCCGAGGTCGCGGCCTTTCGCGGCCATGTCGATCAGGCGGTCGAGCGCTTGCTGGCAAGTGCCGAGGAAGCGAAGCTCGCCGAGGTGCTGCGCATTCTTGAGATCGGCCTGCACCACGAGCAGCAGCATCAGGAACTGATCCTCACCGACATCCTGCATGCCTTCGCGCAGAATCCGACCGCGCCCGCCTATGATGCGAGCCGGCAAGCGCCGCCCCCGGTCGCCGCCACGGGCTTTGCCGAGCTGCCGAGCGGCGTTCACCGCATTGGCTGGTCGGGCGAGGGATATTGCTTCGACAACGAATGCCCCGCGCATGACGTCCTGCTGCCGCGCGCGCACATCGCCCGCGGCCTGGTGACCAATGCGCAATGGTTCGAGTTCATCGCCGACGGCGGCTATGCGACCCCGAGCCTGTGGCTCTCTGACGGCTGGGCGGCGGCCGAAGCGGAAGGCTGGAACGCGCCGGGCTATTGGCGCGAACGCGACGGCGCATGGTTCACCCTCACGCTCTCCGGCCTCGCGCCGGTCGCGCCGGACGCCGCCGTCTGCCATGTCAGCTATTACGAAGCCGATGCCTTCGCACGCTGGGCCGGCAAGGATTTGCCGACCGAAGCGCAATGGGAGGTCGCCGCCGGCGCCGGCCTCATCGACGCTGCCTTCGGCACCGTCTGGCAATGGACCCGCAGCGGCTATCTGCCCTATCCGGGCTACCGAGCGGCGGACGGCGCGCTCGGCGAGTACAACGGCAAGTTCATGATCAATCAGATGGTGCTGCGCGGGAGCTCGCAAGCGACCCCGGCGGGTCATGCGCGCACAAGCTATCGCAATTTCTTCCCGCCGTCGGCGCGCTGGCAATTCAGCGGCCTTCGTCTGGCGGAATATCCCGATTGAAGACCCGCCCCATCAACCCCACCGCCTTGCGGCAGGGAATGGGAGGGCGAGCGGATCACCAAAGGAGTTTGTCATGCGAATGATGAACATTCAGCCGGCCATTGCCCGCGATCAAATTACCGATCGCGACACTTTCTTTGCCCGCGACGTCATCACCGGCTTGTCGGCGCGGCCCAAGCGGCTGCCGCCGAAATATTTCTATGACCAGGCGGGCGCGCGCCTGTTCGAAGCGATCACCGCGCTGCCGGAATATTATCCGACCCGCAGCGAGCTTGCGATCCTGCGCCAGCACGCGCCCGAAATGGCGGGCCTGCTGCCGCCCAAGACGGCCCTGATCGAGTTCGGCAGCGGCTCGACCCGCAAGGCCCGCCTCATGCTCGACGCCGCGCCGGCCGTGGCGGCCTATGTGCCGGTCGATATCTCCGCGCAATGGCTCGCCGAGGAGGCCACGCGGCTGCGGCGCGACTATCCGCGCCTGGCGGTGCTCCCGGTGGTGGCGGATTTCACGCAGCACTTTCGCCTGCCGGCGGCGCTCGCCGCGCTGCCGCGCGCCGGCTTCTTTCCCGGATCGACGATCGGCAATTTCGAGCCGCATCAGGCGACGGCCTTCCTGCACAATGCGGCCCGCATCCTCGGCGATGACGCGATCCTGATCGTCGGCATCGATCTGGTGAAGGACATCGCGACCTTGACCGCCGCCTATAACGATGCCGCAGGCGTCACCGCCGCCTTCAACCTCAACCTCCTGGCGCGCATCAATCGCGAGCTTGGGGCCGACTTCGATTTGACGGCCTTCAGCCACCAGGCCTTCTACAATCGCGAGCGGGCGCGGATCGAGATGCACCTCGCCAGCCGGCGCGACCAGCGCGTCGAAATATGCGGCCGGATGATAGCGTTCCGCGAGTGCGAGACCATCCACACCGAGAACAGCTACAAATACACGGTCGAATCCTTCGGCGCGCTGGCGCACCGCGCCGGCTGGACGCCGGTTTCGACCTGGACCGATGCGAACGGCTATTTCTCGGTGCAGGCGCTGCGCGCCGCGTCTGGGGCATGACGGAATGATCTGGCCCGTCATCGTCGCCTGGATCCATTACGTCTCCATCATGCTGATGATGGCGAGCCTCCTGGGCGAGCATCTCGCATTAAAGGCGGAGCTGACCGCGGCGCAGGCGGGGACGGTCCAGCGCCTGGACATCATCTATGGCGGCTCGGCCACGCTCGTCCTGGTTACCGGCGTGATGCGGATGTATCTGGAAAAGGGCACGACCTATTACATCCACAACGGCCCGTTTCACGCTTTGCTGGGATTGTTCGTGGTCGCAGCGCTCCTCTCGATCTATCCGACGGTGGTTTTCCTGCGCTGGCGCGCCGACACCCGCGCCGGCCGCGGCCAAAAACTCGCCGGGCGCCAATTCAAGAACCTGCAAATGATCATGCGCGCCGAAATGACGCTGCTGCTGCTGGCCCCGTTGTTCGCGACCTGGATGGCGCACGGGCCGCTGTTCTAAATCGGCCGATCAAGGCTCGCCCAGGCCGGCGGCGCGCGCCAGGAAGCGGGCGGCCTCCTGCGGGGTTTCCTTGTCGGCATCGCGGTCGACCATGAAATTGGCCTCCCGCATGGGCTCGACCGCGATCTTGCCGATCAGGGGCTTGAGCGCGCGGATCAGGAGCGGGTCCTTGGCCCGTTTCGGCGAGATCAGCAGGACGGCGTCATAGGACGGGATGGCATGCCGGGGATCGGCGAGGACGACCAGTCCTTGGGCGGCGATCCGGCCGTCGCTGGAGAAGGCGGTGATGACGTCCGCATCGCCGCTGTCGATCGCGCGATACATGAAGGTCGGCGTATATGACCGCTGCGCCCGGAAATTGAGCCCATAGGCATCGCGCAGCGTCGTCCATTCCGGCCGGCTCAGGAATTCGAGATCGGTGCCGAAGGTGAGCTCGCCGGCGTGGCGCGCCAGATCGGCGATCGTGTTGATGCCGAGCGCCACCGCCCGCTCGCGCCGCATCGCCAGCGCATAGGCGTTCTCGAATCCGAGCGGGCCGAGCAGCACCACGCCAAAGCGCTCCGCCAGCGCGCTGGTGAGCTCAGCGACCATGACGGCGCTTTCCGGCGCGTCGTTGCGGCCGAGCACGTTGGCCCATAGCGTCCCCGAATAGTCGACATAGACGTCGATGTCGGAGCCGGCGAGCGCCCGAAAGACCACCGCCGAGCCGAGCCCCTCCTTGCGCTCGGCCGCAGCGCCTTCAGCCGCCAATCGCGCCGAGATGAGGTCCGCCAGGATGAATTGCTCGCTGAAGTTCTTGGCGCCGATCAGGTAAGCGCGCGAGCCACTCGCGCGAAGCGGCAGCAGCGCCGCCACCACGCCGATCGCGATGGCCGCCATGCCGAACCAGATGCGCCGAGCATCGCGCTGCGTCGCGCCAGCCTCGATGAGACCCAGAATTTGATCGACCGCGATCGCAAACGTCGCTACCACGGCGCAGCCGAACAGCACGAAAATCCAGTTCTCGGTCTGCAGCCCGGTGAAAATGTAGTTGCCGAGGCTGGTCTGGCCGACCGCAGTGGAGAGCGTTGCGGCGCCGATCGTCCAGACCGCGGCGGTGCGAATTCCCGCCATGGCAACCGGCGCCGCCAGCGGCGCCTCGACACGGAACAGCCGCTGCCGCGATGTCATGCCGACCGCCCGCGCGGCCTCCATGACGGCCGGATCGAGGCCGGTCAGCCCGGCAACCGCGTTCCTCAAAATCGGCAACAAAGAGTAGAGCGTCAGCGCGAGCAGCGAAGGCAGAAAGCCAAGCGCCGGCAGGCGCAAGCCGAACAGCGCGTCGGTGAAGACCGAGAGCCCGAGCAGCAACGGATAGAAGAGTGCCAGCAGCGCCAAACCCGGAATGGTCTGCACGAAGCTCGCCGCCGCGAGTGCCGGCCAACGCAGGCGCGGATGACGCACCAGCAGGATCGCGAGCGGCAGGCCGAGCACCACGCCGAGCGCGAGCGCCGATGCGCTGAGCAGGACATGGCGCGCCAGATAATCCGGCAGCAACGAAAGCGCGTCCTGGATGCGCTCATCCATGACGGTCGTCCCCGCCGCGCGCCATGATGGCGGCGATGCGTTCGGCCTGGCGCTTGGGCATGGCCATCAAGGCCGCCACGGCGGGATCGGCCGCGTTCGACATGAGCGCGCGCGGGGTGCCCTGCGCCAGAACGCGCCCGGAACTCATGACCGCGATCTGGTCCGCCAACAGCACCGCCTCCTGCACGTCGTGGGTCACCATCACGGTGGTGAGGCCGAGCCGTTCGTGCAGGGCCCGATAGGCCTCCCCGATCGCGTCGCGGGTCACCGGATCGAGCGCCCCGAAGGGTTCATCCATCAGCACGATGCGCGGGCGCGCCGCGATCGCCCGCGCCACGCTGACGCGCTGGGCCTCGCCGCCCGACAAGGCGTCCGGAAAGCGCGCCGCGTAGCTCTGCGGCAGTCCGACGAGTTCCAGAAGCTCGGCGATGCGGGCCGCGATCGCGGCGGGGGCCCAGCCGAGGAGCTGCGGGGTGATGCCGATATTCTCGCCGACCCTCATATGCGGAAAGAGGCCGATGCCCTGGAACACATAGCCGATGCTTCGACGCAGCTGCGGCGCATCGATGCTGCCGATCCGCGCGCCCTCGATCCGCACCTCGCCGCTGTCGGGCTCGACCAGGCGATTGATGAATTTGAGCGTCGTCGTCTTGCCGGAGCCGGACGTCCCCACGACGGCCAGGAAACCGCCGGCGTCGAGCCCAATGGTCACATCGCGGACCGCGAAAGTCGCTCCGCCGTCGAAGGACTTGCAGACCTTGTCGATCTCGATGAAGGCAGGCGTCCCCATGGGGCGAGACTAGCCGACCGGCGGCGCCCGCAGAAGGCCGTCCGGCGCCGGTCGATCAGGTCTGCGAGCGGTATAAGTGGATGCCGAAGGGGCTTGCGCGGTGCCGCCGGGCACCGGTAGACGCAGGCGTCCGCATCCAATATGAACCTTGCCGGGTGCCGCTTTCGGGACCCGCCTCAGATGACTTGGGAGTAGTTAGAGCCATGAAGATCGTCGGTTTTCACACCAATGAAGGATTGCGTCTCGGCGTGGTCGAGGGCGAAGAGGTGATCGACCTGCAGGCGGTCGACGCCAGCGCACCGAGCGATCTCGGCGAGTGGCTGCGGCGCGGCAACGGGGATTTGACCCCGCTCAAGGACCTGGCGCGGCGGGCGCCGGCGAGCGCCCGGCGGCCGCTCAACGGGCTCAATTACGCATTGCCGGTGGCGCGGCCCGGCAAGATCATCTGCCTCGGCCTCAATTATCTCGAGCACGTCAAGGAAGGCTTCCAGCGCGACAATGTTCCGAAATTTCCGACCATCTTCATGCGCTGCCAGACCTCGCTGCTGCCGCACGGCAAGCCGATCATTCGCCCGCAGGTGACCGAAACCCTCGACTATGAAGCCGAGATGGTGGTGGTCGTCGGCAAGCGCGCCAAGCATCTCGACGTGTCCAACGCGACCTCCTGCATCGCCGGCTATTCGTGCTTCAATGAAGGCTCGGTGCGCGAGTTCCAGCGCAAGACCACGCAGTGGGACATGGGCAAGAATTTCGACGGCACCGGCGCCTTCGGTCCCTGGATGGTGACGGCGGACGAGCTGCCGCCCGGCGGCAAGGGGCTGAAAATCCAGACGCGGCTCAACGGCCAGGTCATGCAGTCGGACAATACCGACAACATGATGTTCCCGGTGCCCGAAACCATCGCCTATATCACCCAGGGCATGACGCTCGAGCCCGGCGACATCATCGTCACCGGCACGCCGTCCGGCGTCGGCTTTGCGCGCAAGCCGCCGGTGTGGATGAAGAACGGCGATACCTGCGAGATCGACATCGAGCGGATCGGCGTGCTGACCAATCCGATCGCGGATGAGAAGGCCTAGACCCTTCGACCAGATACCCGAGACGGAGGGGTCGCCATGGCCGGCACAAATCTGACCGTCATCAGCGTCTGCGGCTCGCTGCGCCGCGGCTCGTACAATGCCATGGTGCAGCGGGCGCTGCCGGCGCTGGCGCCCGACGGCATGGTGATCAAGGAGGCGCCGTCCTTTGCGGCGTTTCCGCTCTACAATGCCGATGTGCAGAACGAGGCCGGGTTTCCGGCCCCGGTCAATACGCTGGCCGACGCCATCCGCACCGCCGATGGCGTGATCTTCGTGACGCCCGAGTACAATTTCTCCATCCCGGGCGGGCTCAAGAACGCGATCGACTGGCTATCGCGGCTGCCGAACCAGCCGTTCGCCGGCAAGCCGATCGCGCTGCAATCGGCGTCGCCCGGACCGCTGGGCGGCGGGCGGGTGCAATACGATCTGCGCCGCGCGATGGTGTTCCTCGACGCCTTCGCGCTCAACAAGCCGGAAATCTTCATCGGCAGCTGCGCTGCCAAGATCGATGAGAAGACCGGCGAGATCAAGGACGAGGCCACGCGCAATTTCATCAAGCAGCAGCTCGCAGCCTTCGCGACGCTCATCACCCGTCTTGCCGCGAAGGGCTAAGCGATCATGACCGACAAGCAACTCGACGTGCTGGTGATCTGCGGCTCGCTACGCAAGGGCTCCTACAATGCGGCGCTGGCGCGCACTTTGCCGTCGCTGGCGCCGCCCGGCATGAAGCTGCGGCCGGCGCCCACCTTTGCGGGATTGCCGGTCTACAATTTCGACGAACATCAATCCGGCGGCATCCACCCGATCGCCGTCGCCTGGATCGAGGCGATCCGCGGCGCCGACGCGGTGATCATCGTCTCGCCCGAGTACAACTGGTCGATTCCCGGCGGGCTCAAGAACGCCATCGACTGGGCCTCGCGCCCGAAGGATCAGCCGTTCGTCGGCAAGCCGGTCGCCCTGCAATCGGCGGCGACCGGCCAGTTGGGCGGCTCGCGCATGCAATATCACCTGCGGCAGTCGCTTACCTCGATCGACGCGCTCATGTTCGGCAAGCCCGAGGTGATTGTCACCTTCGCGGCCAAGAAATTCGACGAGAAGACGCTGGAGCTCATGGATCAGCCCACCCGCGACATGGTCAAGCTGCAGCTCGAAGGTTTCGAGAAATTCGTCCGCCGGGTGGTCTGACCCCCAGTCGCAGGGGCGGCCCTCGTGGCCGCCCACAGCGCACACCCGAAATGCGGCAAAAACCGCCCTGCCACGCTTCTTTCGGGCAGATAGTTACATTATATACTATTTCTTCCCCTTGGATTATTCTAAGGCCGGACCTCAAGGAGAACCCTCCTCAAGGAGAAACATATGGCGAGCGCGACTGCGGGCAAGCGGGCTTCCGGCAAGAGCGACGGCGGCCCGACGCCGAGCCCCAAGCACAATATCGATGCGGTGCGCCAGGCCTATTACGACCGCATCTCGAAATTCGACATGGCGCCGCTCTGGAAAGTCATGAAATCGGTGGTGACCAAGGAGCCGGTGACGCGCTGCGTGCCGGTGATCTGGCACTACGAGGACGTGAAATCGCTGGTCATGGAATCGGGTGGATTGATCTCGGCCGAGGAGGCGCAGCGCCGGGTGTTGATCCTGGAAAATCCCGCGATGCGCGGCGAGTCGCGCGCCACCAACACGATGTTCGCCGGCATCCAGATGATCCTGCCGGGCGAGGTCGCGCCGGTGCACCGCCACGTATCCTCCGCCATCCGCTTCGTGCTGGACGGCGAGGGCGCCTATACGGCGGTCGAGGGCGAGAAGGCGTTCATGTCGCCGGGCGACTTCGTGATCACCGCCAACTGGGCGCCGCACGACCACGGCAATCCCTCCAAGAAGCCGATGCTGTGGCTCGACGTGCTCGATTTTCCGGCGGTCAATTTCTACGAGGCCTCGTTCGCCGACTATTTCGACGAAGGCATGCAGAACACCACTCGGCAGGACGGCGATTCGCTGACTTTCTACGGCTCGGGCGTGCTGCCCGACGGCGCGCCGGTCGCGCTCAACCGCAGCCCGGTCATCAACTACACCTATGCGCGGACGCGGCCGATCCTCGATCGGCTGAAGAAATCCGGCGAGATCGATCCGCGGCACGGCGCCCGCGTGCACTATGTGAACCCGATCAATGGCGGCCCGGTGCTGCCCACCCTTGGGGCCTCGCTCGCACTGTTGCCCAAGGGCTTCAAGGGCGCGGACTATCGTTCGACCGACGGCACCATCTTCGTTTGCGTGGAAGGGCAGGGGACCACCCGGGTCGGCGAGGAGGTTCTCGAATGGCGTCCGAACGATATTTTCGTGGTGCCGCCCTGGAAGCCTTACGCCCACGCGGCGGCGCGCGATTCGGTGCTGTTCTCGATCTCCGACCGGCCTGCCCAGCAGGCGCTCGGCATCTGGCGCGAGGACAAGGGCGCGCATTAGTCCCAGGAGAGTCTCGGGAGATCCGTCATGGCCAAGCGAGTATCCGACGCAGAATGGCGCGGCGACCTCAAGTCCGGTGCCGGCAAGCTCAAGCTCGGCAGCGGCGCCTTCGAGGGACAATATTCGTACAAGTCGCGCTTCGAGGACGGCACCGGCACCAACCCCGAAGAGCTGATCGCCGCCGCCCATGCGGCATGCTTCTCGATGGCGCTCTCGGCGGCCTTGAGCGGCGAGGGCCATCCGCCCACCCGCATCCATACCGACGCCACCGTCAATTTCGGGCCGGTGCCCGGCGGCTTTGCCATCACCAAGATCGAGCTCGTGACCGACGGCGAGGTCCCAGGCATCGACGCCGCGACCTTCGAGCGCCTCGCGCAAGCCGCCAAGGCCGGCTGCCCGATCTCGAAGGCCTTGGCGGCCGTGGAGATCACTCTGGTGGCGCGGCTGCATTAGCTGGGCTGTCCGCCGCCAATGTCACCGGGTGATAGGTTAGGGGTCACGCCATCGGGGTGCCGCGCTTCTTGTTGTAGCCGTGAATCTGTACCGTCTCCCACACGCGGTTGACGTGATAGGGGTCGCTGCGGGTGAACGCATCGACCGCAGCACGGTTTTGCGCGTCGATCACGAAAACGCTGCCGACCGGCGTCTCGCCGTCGTCGGCCACCAGAGTGCCGGCGGTCACCACATTCACGTTGTGGCTTTCCGCCTGATCGAGATGGATGCGATGGGCGCGGTAGAATTTGGCCCGCGTCGCCATTCCGTCTTTTCTGTCGGTGGCGTGGATCACGAACAGCATAGGAGCCTCCCGGGCGGCGAGCGCAATCCTAGCGCATTCGCGGCGTCGGTTCGAGGCTGCGGCCGCGCCGGCTCGACCGCGGGTGGATATTTTGCTAGGCGCATCAGATGCCCCGCTTCGCCGCCAATCTCGCCTATCTGTTCACCGAGCACCCGTTCATGGAGCGCTTTGCGGCGGCCGCCGCGGCCGGCTTCAAGGCGGTCGAGCTCCAATTCCCCTATGAATTCGCGCCCTCCGCCGTGAAGGCCGAGCTCGCGCGGCATGGCCTCACCATGCTGGGCATCAACTCGCCGCCCGGCCGCCGGGAAGCCGGCGAGTTCGGCCTGGCGGCGGTGGCGGGACGCGAGGCCGACTTTGCGGCGCTGTTTCGCCAGGCGCTCGACTATGTGGTCGCGATCGGCGGGACGCAGATCCATTGCCTGGCCGGCAAGGTCCCGCCCGAAGCGCGGCCGGCCGCCGAGAAGGTCTTCATCAGAAATCTCGCCGATGCCGCCGACGCCGCGGTCCGGCACGACATCACTGTGCTGATCGAGCCGATCAATCCGCGCGACCGCCCCGACTATTTCCTGGCGCGGGCCGAGCACGCCGCCGACATCATTGCCAAGGTGGAGCGGCGCAATGTGCGCATCCAGTTCGATTTCTATCACGCGCAGATCGTGGGCGGCGATCTCATCCGCCGGTTCGAGAAGCACCTGCCGGTGGTCGGCCACGTCCAGATCGCGGCGGTGCCGTCGCGCCACGAGCCGGACGAAGGCGAGGTGAGCTATCCGGCCATTTTCGCGGCGCTCGACCGCCTCGGCTATGCGGGCTGGGTTGGCTGCGAATACAATCCCCGGGCGAGGACGCAGGACGGGCTCGCCTGGATACGGCCGTTCGGCGTCAAATCCTAGGCGCCATTGCGCGGCCGGCGGCGCTTGCTAATCTGTGGCGCATGTGGGGACGCAAACGCCAGGCGGCCGAGCCGGCCAGGCCTGAGGAACAGCGGCCGCAGCGCCTCAAGGAGGCTCTGCGCCACGCCCGGGTCGAGCAGGCCGAGCGCACCGGCATCGTGGTCGATCTGCATGATGCCGAGGTCGCGCGCCTCGAGCTGCTGCACGAAGCCGTCGAGCCGCTGTTCGGCGAAATTCCCGCCGAGGTGGATCTGTTCGACCTCGGCATCAGCCGCGGCGAGACGCCCAAGCTGTGGATCGACGCCATCGCCTACGTGGCCATGGGCCGCGACAAGCGCGTCTACCGATTCGTGCAGGACACCCGCTACGGTCGCAAGGTGCTGGCCGAGACCGTGCACATTCCCGAGATCGTGCAGGCGGTGACCAAATATCTGGCGCAGCGGCTGGTCGAGCGGGAGCGGGCGCTCGCCGGCAGCGGCACCGCCATCGGCGACCCGCGGCGCGAGGGGCTGGTCGAGCGCCGCAGACGACGCCGGCACGCTGTCCAGATTTTCCTGCTCGGCCTGTTCGCGGGTGTCGCGGTGCTGATCGTCGCTGCGCTGTTGCTCGGACCGTGACGCTCGGCCCGCACCAAAAACGAACCGGCCCTGATCGGTGTGGGCGATCAGGGCCGTCGCAATGCAGACGCCGCGGGGGATGACGCTGATTTGTTACCTTGCGCGCGCCACGCGATCAATTCGGGCTTGTACCTAGGGCTTTCTCTGAGTGCGTTGACCAGGCATTCACCATGTCTGCCAAGACTTGATGTATCCGATGTGTACCATGACGGGCCGGATCTCGGCCGTACCGGTTTACGAACTGCCGATGAGAATACCGGCGACGAAGACCAGCACGCCGCCGACCACGACCTGAAACGCCGCCGCCATGAACGGCGTATCCATGAATCGATGGCGGATGTAGGAGATGGCGCCAAGCTCCGCCACCACGACGCATCCAGCCACCACGACGGCGCTGTAGAAATCGGGAATGAGGAACGGCAGTGTGTGACCCAGGCCGCCGAGGGCCGTCATGGCGCCGCAGACCGCGCCGCGCAGTACCGGCGCGCCGCGGCCGGTGAGGGAGCCGTCATCGGACAGCGCCTCGGCAAACGCCATGGAAATGCCGGCCCCGACCGAGGCCGCGAGCCCGACCAGAAAGGTCTGCCAGGTGCTGTGGGTCGCGAAGGCCGCTGCAAACAACGGCGCCAGCGTCGAGACCGACCCGTCCATCAGCCCGGCGAGCCCCGGCTGCACATATTGCAGCACGAACATGCGGCGCGCGGTCTCGTCCTCGTGCGCGCGCGCGGTCTTGGTCAGGATGCTCTGGCCGAGCTTCTGGGCGAGGTTCTCGTGCACATCCTCGGCCTCGGCGAGGCGATCGAGCAGCTCGCGGACCGAGACGTCGCGCGCCGATTGCGCGGCCTTGCGGTAAAACCGCGCCGTCTCGTATTCCATGGTCTCGGCATATTTGCGCACATCGTCGAGGCCGAGCGGGCGCACCAGCCACAGCGGCTTATTGTGCTGCACGAAACCCTTGACGTCCTGGCGGCGGATCAGCGGCAGGTACTCGCCGAACTTCGAGCGATAGAGATCGAACAGCATGGTGCGATGCTGCACCTCTTCCTCCGCCATCTCGTCGAAGACCTTGGCGGAGGCCGGATACGCGCCGCGCAGCCCTTCGGCAAAGCCGCGATAGATGCGGCTGTCCTCTTCTTCGTTGGAGATGGCGAGCGCCAGGATTTCCTGCTCGGTCAGCTCGGCAAAGCGCTTCACGTCGGCCTCATCGTTGGAATTTGCGGCCTCTGCGGCCAAGAAAAGTTATTTAGAAGTATTCTAAATAGCAATCGCGTTCCTTTGACAACCCGCTCCGAGAGGCTTCGCAAGGACCGGCTTGGCGCGCAACATCGTCGTGGGGCGAGGCAGGGATGATTCGGATCGATCTCACGGCAATGCAGCGGGCGATCGAGACGGCCCTGCAGCGCGTGGCGGTTGTGCTCGCCCGCCTGACGCGCGGTATGACGCTCGGGGTGCGCGCTTTGGTGATCGGCCCCGATGGCCGCATCTTTCTGGTCAAGCACGGCTATGTCAGCGGCTGGCATCTACCGGGCGGCGGCGTCGAGCCGGGCGAGACGCTGATCGATGCGCTCATTCGCGAGCTGCGCGAGGAGGGCAATATTGAGCCGACCGCCCCGCCGCTGCTGCATGGGATGTTTCTCAACGACCGAGCCTCGCGGCGCGACCATGTGGCGGTCTTCGTGGTGTGGAATTTTCGGCAGATCGGGGAGCCGGTGCCCGATTTCGAGATCATCGCGCACGGCTTCTTCGCCCTCGACGAGCTGCCGAACGACACCACCGCGGCGACGCGTGCCCGCATCATCGAGGTCGTCGGCGGGGCGCCGGTCGCGGAGCACTGGTAGGCCAGCAATGGACCGCGCGGTCGCCAAATGCTAATCGGCCACAGCGGGCGACTGACAGCGATGACCGAACCTACCATCACGATCTCCCCGGAGACCGCGGACGACGCAGCGGCAATCGAGCGGCTGTACGAGCGCACTTTCGGTCCCGGCCGGCTCGCCAAGACGGCCTACCGCATCCGCGAAGGCGCCGCGCATCGGCTGGAGCTGTCGTTCACCGCGCGTATCGGCACGCTGATGATCGGATCGGTGCGGCTCACGCCGGTCCGCATCGGCGACGCCAAGGCGCTGCTGCTCGGTCCGCTCACGGTCGAGCCGCCTTTTCGCGAACGCGGCATCGGCCGCGCCCTGATCGAGCGCGCGTTGGCGCAGGCCAAGGCCGACGGCCACCGCTTGGTGGTCCTGGTGGGCGACGAGCCCTATTACGGAAGGAACGGCTTCCGGCAGATTCCCAAGGGACGCGCCGTGATGCCGGGGCCGGTCGATCCGGCACGGCTGCTGGTGTGCGAACTCTGTGAGGGCGCCTTCGCCGACGTCTCTGGCCCGATCCGGCCCGACCGCGATGCGCAGTGAATGATCAGGGCTTGCCCGCTTTATGGTCAGCACGCCGCGCGAATGATTTTGACGACAAGGGGCCACGAAGATAGCGTAACTATGCCGGCCGACTGCTTTCACGGGATATCGCCTGTGACCCGTTTCATCGTTGTCGTGACCGCCGTCTTGCTCTTGAGTGGCGCACCGGGCGCGCCGGTGGCGCCCGCTCCTGCCGATGCCCAGGCGCTCGATCTCGCGGCCATCAAGTGCAAGGAATTTCTGAAGCTCAGCCCGGAGCGGATCGGCTTCGTCCTGATGTGGCTCGACGGCTACTACACGGCGGACGAAGATCCGGTCGTGGTCGACTTCGACAATGCCAAGACCAAGGCCAACAAGCTCGGCGACTATTGCGCCAAGCATCCGGCCTTGAACGTGATCACCGCCGCCGAGAGCGTGCTGAGCAAGCCCTGACGGCTGGCCTCAGCGCCCCTCGCGGGCCCAGGTGGCGGCGAGGCTGCCGACCAGCAGCAAGAGGCCGATCAGCCCGGCGAAAACCGGCAGCACGCCGATGCCGCGCACGACGCTCGCCTCGCGCAGCTTGAGGCCGATCCAGTCGTCGCCGTGAAAGCTGTCATTGGCGCGCACGCCGACGACGCGCGGCAGGTGGATTCCGGTGCCATCCTCGATCCGCACCACGTCGCCGCCGGTGGCGGTGGTGATCGGCGCGAGCCAGTCCGTGGTCGAGGTGACTTCGTCGAACTCGCGCGGATTGGCCGGGCCGACATTGGCGAGCGCCGAAAGCTTGCCGTCGTTCGCGCGCCACAGGCCGAGCTCCTTGGCCTCGATGGTCGTGCGCCACACGCCGGGCTCGGCCTGGCCGAGGGTTACGGTCTGGGTCTTGCCTGAAGGCATGGTCAGCGTCACCTCGTCGACGCTGTCCGCCATGGTCTGACGCTGCACCGTGACGTCGTGCCCGCGGACCGACAGCCGCAGCGCCTCCTCTTCGAGATCAGGTTCCTTCATCAGCCAATGCGACAGGCGCCGCAGCAGATCGAGGTGCGGTCCGCCGCCTTCGAAGCCGCGCGCCCACAGCCAGATGTGATCCGACAGCAGCAGCGCCACGCGGCCTTCGCCTTCGCGCGAGAGCTGCAGCAGCGGCTTCCCCTCAGGGCCCTCCATCACGGTATTGCCCTTCTCGGCGCGCGCGTCGACCAGGCGGAACCAGCGGCTCCAATGCGGCGGGTCCTCGGCCGAGCCTTCGAGGCCGCGCGTCACCGGGTGGCGCTTGCCGAGATCGGACAGGCGCGCGAGGTAAGGCGTCTCGGTGGTGTGGCCGTTCGGCTCGGCCGGCAGCACCGAGACGAGCGGCGTGCGCCAGAGGCTGGTCGGGCTCGCATAGTCGCGCCCAGCCGCCACCAGCACGGCGCCGCCCTGGCGCACGTAGCGGACGATATTCTCGAAATAGATCGACTGCAGAACGCCTTGCCGCGCATAGCGGTCGAAGATGATGAGCTGGAACTCGTTGATCTTCTGCTGGAACAGCTCGCGCGTCGGAAAGGCGATGAGCGAAAGCTCGTTGATCGGCGTTCCGTCCTGCTTCTCGGGCGGGCGCAGAATGGTGAAATGCACGAGGTCGACGCTGGCATCCGACTTGAGCAGGTTGCGCCAAGTCCGCTCGCCGGCATGCGGCTCGCCGGACACGAGCAGCACGCGCAGCTTGTCGCGCACCCCGTCGATCGAGACGACGGCGCGGTTGTTCACGCCGGTCAGCTCGTTGTCGACGGTGGCGGCCTCGATCTCGATGATGTTCGGCCCGGCATGCGCGATCGGCACGTCCACGCTGACCGCCTGGCCGACGCGCACGTTGCGATTCTCCAAGGTCTCGCCGTCGCGGCGGATCGCGACTGGCGCGGTGCCGGGGGGAATGCCCTCGTCGACGACGCGGAACGTGATCGACTGCGACTGCCCGACGATGCCGAAGCGCGGCGCCGTGATCAGCGCCACCCGGCGGTCGCGCTCGTTCCGGTGGCCGGTGATCAAGGCGTGCAGAGGCGCGTTGAAGCCGAGCGCGGCGGCGTCGGCGGGGACGTCGTGCACGCGCCCGTCGGTGATCATGATCGCGCCGGCGACGCGGTCGCGCGGCACATCCGACAGCGCCGAGCTGAGCGCGCTGAACAGCCGCGTGCCGTCGGTTTCGCCGTCCGACTGGCCGGCCTCGACGAAGCGCACTTCGAGCCCGGGAATGTGGCCGAGCCGTTCGGCGAGCTCTGCGCGCGCGGCTTCCGTCTGCTGGGTGCGGTCGCCGAATTCCTGGCTCGGGCTCTTGTCGATGATCACGGCGGCGACCGAGCTCAACGGATCGCGATCCTCGCGCGTCAGCGACGGATTGGCGAGCGCCAGCAGGAACAAGGCGAGCGCGCCGATGCGGATGAGCGCGCCGCGGCTGCGCGCCAGCACCAGCATGGCCGCGAGCACGAGCGTCACCGCCAGCGCCCCCCACAGCACGTAACTGGGGACGAGCGGCGAGAATGCGATGCCGAAATTCATCAGGACGGAGTCTCCTACTGTCCCAGCCGCTCGAGCAGTGCCGGGATGTGAACCTGATCGGCCTTATAATTGCCGGTCAGCGTGTACATCACGATGTTGACGCCGGCCCGGAAGGCAAATTCGCGCTGGCGCGGCTGGTTCTCCACGACCGGCAGCATGTACTGGTTGTCCGCTCGGACCGCCCAGGCGCCGGCCAGGTCATTCGACGTGATGATGATGGAGGAAACGCCGTCGCCGGCGCGCGCCGGCCGGTTCGATTCGGTGTCCTCGCTCTCCGCCGGCAGCGCCTCGACCCAGAGCTGGCCGGTGGTGAAGCGGCCGGGAAAATCCTTCAACAGGTAGAACGTCTTGGTCAGAACGTGATCGCGCGATACCGGCTCGAGCTCGGGAATATCGAGCGAGGCCAGGATGCTGCGCAGCGCCAACATGCCGGGCCCGCGTGCCTCGCCGCCCGGTCCGGGCGGTGCCTCGATCGCGTCGCGGGTGTCGAACAGGACCGTGCCGCCCTGCTTCATATAGGCGTCGATATGCCGCAAAGCCTCCGCCGACGGCTTGGGGGCGCTAGGAACGATCGGCCAATAGATCAGCGGATAGAAGGCGAGCTCGTCGCGCGCGGGATCAAGCCCCGTGGGCTCGGCCGCCTCGAGCGCGGTCCGTTGCGCCAGGAAGAGCGTGAGGCCCTGCAGCCCGGCTTTGCTGACGCGGTCGACCTCCTCGTTGCCGGTCACCACATAGGCGAGCCGGGTTTCGACGGCCGCTTTCCAGGGCGTATCGTCGGCGGCCTGCGCCCGCGGGGCGGCGAGCATCGCCGCTCCGGCAATCGCCAAGGCCGCGATGGCGGCCGCCAGGCGGCGCCGCGGGCGCATCGCCTGCTTGAATCCGCCGGCGAGCCAGAACACCACCAAGGCGTCGAGGGCGAGCAGGAAGAGCGCCGCCAGCAGCACCGGCCCGCGCAAGTCCTGCGGCTCGCCCACCCGGTATTGCTCCTCGCGCGCGTTGAGCGCCGAGATGTTGAGGGGGGCGAGCTGGTCGGCGGGCGCGAGTGTGTTCACTGCCAACAGTCCTTCGGGTGGGCCATAGAAGCCTGGCGGATGCTCCGGGGTGGCGCGGCCGGCAAATCCGGCCGGGACCGGGCGCGCGCTTGGCGGCGGCGGTACGAACACGCCGAAGCCGTCGAGCACGCGGCTTGGCGGCACCATTTCCTGGGTCTCGCGCGAGCCGTTTGGGCTGCCTTCGGGCGCGGCCGAGGTGCCGGCCTGCGCCACGATGCGTCTGAGCATGTCGACGAACGCGCCCGACAGCGGTAGGTCCGACCAGCGGGTGTCGGCGGTGACGTGAAACAACACGATCAGTCCTTTGCCGCGTCGTTCGGCGGTGACGAGCGGCGTGCCGTCCGCAAGCGTCGCCCAGGTATGCTCGGTCAAGGTCGTATCCGGCTCGGCCAGGACCTGGCGGCTGACCGTGACGTCGGTGGGCACCGCCATGTCGAAGAAGGGGCCGTCGTGGGAATAGGCGCCGAGCTGTTGCGGCTGCTCCCAGGACAGGCTGCCGCCGAGAACGCGCCCGCCGCGCCGCAGCCGCACCGGCACGAGATCGTCCTCGGTGGCGGCAAGCCGCGGCCCGGCGAAGCGCACCAGCACGCCGCCGTCCTCGACCCATTGGGTCAGCTGATCGTGCACCTCGGCGACATTGCCGACATCGGCCAGGATCATCATCGGCAATCGCTGGTCGAGGAACTGCGTGACCGCCTGTACGGGCGAGCCGGAATCGGCGAGGCGCACATCGGCGAACGGCGCGAGCGCGCGCGAGAGGTAGTAGGTCGAGGCGAGCAGCGGCTGCGCGGTGTCGGCGCTCGTGCCGGTGACGACGCCGACGCTGCGGCGCCGCCAGCGCTTGTCGAGCAGCTGCACCGCGCCGGCCGAATGCTCGGCGTTGATCTCGAGGCGGGAAATGTCGTTGCGGATCTCGACCGGCAGCGCGAGGTCGGCTTCGGTCTCGGTTTCCTCCGACTTGAACGCAAAGGGTGCATCCCCGAGCGGCAGGCCCTTGAGGTCGAGGCCGCGCACGGTGCCGCTTTCCGCCGTCCCGCTCGCCGAGCGCAGGACCTTGACGGTGAGCGCGCCCGCGGTGTTGTCGGCGGAGCTCAGCGCATGCGCGGGCGCCAGCCCGCCCTTGATCACGGTGACCTGTCGCTTGCCGACGAGCCGGCCGAGCGCCGCCACGAAGTCGCTGCCGCCGCCGAGATCGACGCCGTCGCAGAGCCAGACGATCTCGACGTCGGGCTTGGCGTCGAGGAAACGGCCGAGCGCGGGCAGCGCATCCGCGCGTTCGACCGCATAGGGCTGCGGGCGAAACTGCTTGAGGCGCACGCGCGCCGCCGCCGGGGTCTCGAGCGATATGTCGTGGGTGGGTTCCGACAGGCGGATCAAGGCGACGCCGCGCTCATCCGCCTCCGCCCGCGCCATCAGGTCGTCGGCGGTGCGCATGCGCGCATCCCAGGTGCCGGCGGCGGGAAAGCCGTCGTCGATCAAGAGCGCCAGGGGCGCCTTGGAGGCGGCGGTCTCGAGCGGGGGACGCCAGAGCGGTCCGGCCGCTGCGATGATGACCAGCGCCGCCAAGGTCAAGCGCAAGAGCGTGAGCCACCAGGGCGTGCGCCGCGGCGTCTCCTCCTTGGGGGTGAGGTCGAACAACAGCCGGGTGGGCGGAAAGTCGATGCGGCGCGGCTGCGGCGGAATGAGCCGCAACAGCCACCACAGGATCGGCAGGCTCAGCAAGCCGAGCAGCACCAGCGGCTCCGCAAAGGCGAGCGGCAGACCCAGGAGGCCCGTCATTGGTGTCTCCCGGCGTGATGCGCGCTCGTGCCGAGGCGGCCGCCGACCGCGGCGCCGGGCGGCGGGGCGCCCATGCGGGCATGCAGGGCCAGCATGAGCTCGGTCGCCGGATGGTCGGTGCGGTGGATCGCAAAGCTCCACCCCAGCCGATCGGTCTCCGCCCTGATCTCGGCGCGGTGGCGCGCGATGCGCGCCTCATAGTCGGTCTTCCAGGCCTCGGCGCGCCCGACCGTGATCTCGCCGGCGCCTTCCGGCTCGAC
Source organism: Xanthobacteraceae bacterium (assembly GCA_036522235.1). Taxonomy (GTDB): domain Bacteria; phylum Pseudomonadota; class Alphaproteobacteria; order Rhizobiales; family Xanthobacteraceae; genus VAZQ01. The sequence goes on along the minus strand of DATDGG010000391.1, from coordinate 9,545 downwards.
GAACTCGACGCGGCCGGAATAGGGGAAAGTCTCCTCGGCGGGATCGACCACCTGGATGATGTGGCCGTGCGCGCCGGTCGCCGAAAGCTGCGCCAACGTCTTGCGCACCTCCGCGATCGGGCTCCAGAAGTCCGACACGACCACGACCTCGGCCAGCCCGGACGGCGCAAACGACGGCGGCAGGCTCGCGCGCTCGGTGACGTCATGCACGATCGCGTTCGCCATCTTGTCGAGCACGTTGCGGCTGCCGGTCGGCCGCATGAGGCCCGGCATGCCGACGCGCTCGCCGGCCTGCACCAGGACCTCGGCCAGCGCGAAGCCGATCACCAAGGTCCGGTCGAGCTTGGATTCGAGCGCCAGCGGCGAAGTGAACACCATGGAGGGCGAGCGGTCCGCCCAGATCCAGACCGTATGCGCTGCTTCCCACTCCTGCTCGCGCACGTAGAGATGCTCGTCGCGGGCGGAGCGGCGCCAGTCGACGCGGCGCGCCGGCTCGCCGGAGAGGAAGCGCCGGTATTGCCAGAAATTCTCGCCCGGTCCGGCGCGCCGGCGCCCGTGCAGCCCGTGAATGACGGTCGCAGCTATGCGGCGCGCCTCCAGGATGAGGCGCGGCATGGACTCCGCCAAGGTGCGCGCCTGGCCGCTGGCGCGCTGCGTTGCCTTGACCTCGTGCGGAGCCGTTCGTCGCTTTGGCGCCATCAGATTATCCGATGCGCGTCTTGAGCTTGCCGACCACGGCTTCCACTGTCTCGCCGTCGGCGCGCGCCGCGAAGGTCAGCGCCATGCGGTGCTTGAGGATCGGCTCGGCCATGTCCATGACGTCGTCGATCGAGGGCGACAGCCGCCCGTCGATCAAGGCGCGGGCGCGCACCACGAGCATCAGGGCCTGGCTCGCGCGCGGGCTCGGCCCCCACGAAATCTGCTTGCCGATCTCGCCGGTTTCCGGCCCCGGGCGGGCCGAGCGCACCAGGTTGAGGATCGCCTCCACCACCGATTCGCCGACCGGCAGGCGGCGCACCAGGCGTTGCGCCGCAATGAGCTCGTCGGCCGTCATGGTCGGCTTGGGCTTGCTCTCCTCGGTGCCGGTCGTGTCGAAGATGATCTTGCGCTCGTTGGCGTGGTCCGGATAGCCGACATCGATCTGCATCAAGAAGCGGTCGAGCTGCGCTTCCGGCAGCGGATAGGTGCCTTCCTGCTCGATCGGATTCTGCGTCGCCAGCACGTGGAAGGGATGCGGCACGTCATGCCGATTGCCGGCGACCGTCACGTGGTGCTCCTGCATGGCCTGCAGCAGCGCCGACTGGGTGCGCGGGCTCGCGCGGTTGATCTCGTCGGCCATCAGCAACTGGGCGAAGATCGGGCCGCCGATGAAGCGGAAGCTGCGCTTGCCGCCGACGCTCTCGTCGAGCACTTCGCTGCCGACGATGTCGGAGGGCATGAGGTCCGGGGTGAACTGAATGCGGCGCGCGTCGAGCCCGAGCACGGTGCCCATGGTCTCGATCAGCTTGGTCTTGGCGAGGCCGGGAAGACCGATCAGCAGCGCGTGCCCGCCGCACAGCACCGTGATCAGGGCCTGCTCGACGACCCGCTCCTGGCCGAAAATCACCCGGCCGATCGCGTCCTTGGCGGCCGCCACCTGCGCCCCCGTGGCCTCCGCCTGGCGCACGATCATATCGTCGAGCTTCTCGATCACTTCACCTCCGGCTGCCGCCATCACATCTCTCTCCTGCCGTTAGACCGTCTGACGGTCATTGTCCGATTTGTCCTTGCAATGAGCAATCCGGATGAAAGCGCCACAGTACATTGTGACATTCTGCCTCAAACCGACGCTTTGACATTGCACAAAGCGCACATTCCACAACAATAGCTGTCTGCCATAGTCACAATAGCTGCCTGCCACAGAGCAATATTCAAGCCAAACGACCTCCCGGGCCGATGCCGAATCCCGGCCGGTTCCTCTCACTTGGGCGGAGAATACGCTATTTTTCGAGGGGCGCGATGCTGCCTCCTGCAGTCCCGTCATGCGCCCCTTCGTGGTCCGGGCCCAAAGTATCGTCCGCTATCGGCCCGATTGGGGCCTTGCGGCTGGTTCCACGCTTGCCCAAGCTCTAAACCTGCAGGGGACAAGCGGAATTCCGATCACGATCGCGCGAGCGACCCGGCCGACGAAGGATCGCGGCAAACAATGGCGAAGGAAGGGCAGGGCAGAACGATCGGCCTCGACGCCATCGCGGGCGCCGCGGGCGCGGCCGTCGCGCGCGGCATGCCGCCGGTCCACCTGTGGAATCCGCCGTTCTGCGGCGACCTCGATCTGCGGATCGCCGCCGATGGCACCTGGTACTATCTCAAGACGCCGATCGGCCGGCCGGCGTTGGTGAAGCTGTTCGCCTCGGTTCTCAAGCGGGAAGGGGACAAATACTATCTGGTGACGCCGGTGGAGAAATGTGGGATCCGCGTCGATGACGCCCCATTCCTCGCCGTGGAGCTCAAGGTCGAGACACAAGCCGACGGCACCGTCCTGCACTTCCGCACCAATGTCGACGACTGGGTGGCCTGCGGGCCGAAGCACGCGCTGCGGTTCGAGCCCGAAGCGGCGACGGGGGGGCTTCGGCCCTATCTGCACGTGCGGGCCGACCTGTGGGCCAAGGTGACGCGCGCTTTGCTCTACGATCTGGTGGCGCTGGGCGAGGAGCGCGAGGTCGGCGGAGAACTTATGTTCGGCGTCGCTTCGGGCTCGGCGTTTTTTGTCATGCAGCCGGCCGCGAGCTTGAGGGATTTCACCTGATGGACGGCCTCGGCACGAACCAGGGAACGAGCGTTGGATCCAGCGATGCCGGCAGGTTCGGCGATGAATTCTTCGCCCGCGCCCGCGCGCGGCTCACGCTCGATGTGCCGCCGGCCTTGACCGACGATACGATCACGGCCACGCGCGGCGATCTCGATCTCGATCCCTCCTTGTGGGAGCGCGCCGGTGTCAAGGCGACGCGGCCGGCCGCGGTGCTGGTTCCGATCGTCGACCGGGCGGAGCCCACGGTTCTGCTCACGCTGCGCACCGCCGATCTCGAGAGCCATGCCGGGCAGATCGCGTTTCCGGGCGGCAAGATCGAGCCGAGCGATGCCTCGCCGGCCGCGGCCGCGCTGCGCGAGGCGTGGGAGGAGATCGGCCTTGACGGCAGCCTGGTCGAACCGCTCGGGCATCTCGATCTTTATCTGACCTTCAGCGGCTTTCGCATCCTGCCGACAGTGGCCCGTGTCGCGCCGAGCCATCGCCTCACGCTCAACCGCGCCGAGGTCGCCGAAGCCTTCGAGGTGCCGCTCGCCTTCCTGATGGATGCGCAGAACCACGCGCTGCACAGCCGCGACTGGAAAGGCGTGATCCGCCGCTACTACGCCATGCCGTTCGGCGAGCGCTACATTTGGGGCGTGACTGCCGGTATCCTGCGCAACCTTTACGAACGAGTCTTTCTCGGGTGACGGCAAACTGGGGAATTGCCCGCATGATCCGTCCGCTCTTCACCGAGCTCGCGCTATTCCTGATCCCGTTTCTGATCTACGCCGCCTATTTGTGGGCGACGCGCGCCGGCGTGCTCGACCCCTCGGCCTGGCCGGCGGGGCGGCTGGCTTGGCTCCTGGTCGCCGCGGGGTTCTTGATGGCGGGCGGTTTCGTCCTGCTGGCCGAGTTCGGGGGCGCGCCGGCGGGATCGACCTATGTGCCGGCACATGTCGACGACGGCAAGCTCAAGCCAGGGGCGACCAAGTGAGCGCGACGGCGCTGCGGCTCGATGCCGATTGGCTCCGGCATGGCGCGCTGGCGGCGCTGCTCGCGCTGCTCGACCAGGACGGCGAGGAGGCCCGCGTGATCGGCGGGGCGGTGCGCAACACGCTGCTCGCCGAGCCGGTGGGCGACATCGACATTGCGACCACCGCCACGCCCGAACAGGTGATCGCGCGGGTCGAGGCGGCGGGCTTCAAGGCGGTGCCGACCGGCATCGAGCATGGCACCGTCACGGTTGTGGCCGAGGGCCGGCCATACGAAGTGACGACCTTGCGCGAGGACGTCGAGACCGACGGGCGGCGCGCCAAGGTCAGGTTCGGCCGCGACTGGCGGCGCGACGCCGAGCGCCGCGACTTCACCCTGAACGCGCTCTCGGCCGCGCGCGACGGCACGGTGTTCGACTATGTGGGCGGCGTCGTCGATCTCAAGTTGCGGCGCGTGCGTTTCATCGGCGAGCCCGAGCGGCGCATCGCCGAGGACTATCTGCGCGTCCTGCGGTTCTTTCGCTTCCATGCCGCCTATGGCCGCGGCGCGCCCGATCCGGCCGCCCTTTCCGCCTGCATCGCGGCCCGCCACCACCTCGATGAACTGTCGCGCGAGCGCGTGCGGATGGAAATGCTCAAGCTCCTGGTCGCCAGGCAGGCGGTGCCGGTGCTCACCGTCATGAGCGAAGCCGGCTTGCTTCTATCGGTGCTCGCCGGCGTGCCGCTGGTCGCCAGCTTGCGCACCATGACCGAGATCGAGGCGGCGCTGGCGCTGCCCCCCGATGCGGTGCGGCGGCTCGGGGCGCTGGCGCTGTTCACCGTCGAGGACGCGGATCGGCTGCGCGAACGCCTGCGGCTCTCCAACGCCGAGCACGAGCGTCTTTATGCGATGGCGGACGGCTGGTGGCGCATCTCGGTCGCGACCGCCGAGCAGGATGGGCGTGCCGCGCTCTATCGGCTGGGCCGCGCGCATTTCACCGACCGGGTCCTGCTGGCATGGACGCGGGCCGGGAACGACGTCGCGGACCCGCGCTGGCACGAGCTCGCAAGGCTGCCCGAGCGCTGGGCCGCGCCGGTCTTCCCGCTCAAGGCCGCCGACCTGGTCAAGCGCGGCGTGACCAAGGGGCCGGCGTTGGGGGCGGCGCTGCGCGCCGCTGAGGAGGTGTGGATTGCGGCGGACTTCCCGACCGAGGCGGCTGACGTGGCTGCGATTGCGGACGCCGCCGCGCGCAAAGCCGCGACCGAGTGACATCGGCCTTGGCGCGCTACTGCGTCGAATAGATCACGTGGAATTTTGATTTCCCGGTGCCGGATAGGTCTGGGTCCTCGTATGCTTTTCCTCGTCGACCGACGGGCTGTAGCCCGAGACCACGGGATGAACGACCGGGGCTTGGGGGATCGCGTGATATTATCCCGGTCCGGCGCGTCACCAAATCTGGTGACGGCGGTCAAGTGAGCCGCAGCGGCATGTGCAGCTCATTGAGCTTGCAGATCAGCTCGGTCATGCGGTTGCAGCAGGCTTTCTCCTTGATGCGGCGCAGATGCGTGTAGACCGTGTTGAGGCTCACGGCGTGGTCGCGCGCATAGTCGGCGAGCTGTTGGCCGGCCTGTAGCGCCTGGGCGAGGCAGGCCTCGGCCTCGGTCAGCCCGAAGACCTCGCGCAGCGTGCGGATGTCGGCGGCCTTGTGGTTGAGCGGATCGCACACGAACACGATCGCGCGCGGCTCGCCGGGCGCTTCGCGCTTGCCCTGCAGGAGCGGCCGAATCGAGAGGAGATAGGGCGGCGCGCCGTCCGGGCGCGGCACCGGGAAATCCGTCACCGCCGACATCCCGGGCGCGCCGCCGCCGCGCTCGAACGCGGCCGCGATCGCGGCGTTGAGCCTGGCCCGGGCGTCGACGCCCACGAGCTGGATCGTGCCTTGGCGGAGCGCAATGCCGTCGCTGCGCCGTGCGATCGCCCGGAACGAATCATTGGCGTAGAGGACGCGGCCGCCGGCGCGGATCAGCGCGACGCCGTCGGCGAGCCAATCGAGGGCGCGCTCAAGCGGATGCAGCGTCTCACCGGCGGCCACCATGACCGGCCTCCTGATTCCGATTGCCGGGACCCGATCGTCCCGGCATGTGCGGAAGCCTAGGAGGGAGAGCCGCGGCGCGATGTGATCACCATCACGGAAGCGTCGATCGAAACGATCGGGTGATCTTCGACTCCCATCGCGGGCGCTGCCGTGGTAGCTCAGAGGCGGAGGTTGCCATGGCCCGCATTCGCCCCGCCGATATCGCCCGCAACAGCGCCACGGCTTTGGCCCGACGCTCCGGCACGCGCGCCGACGCCTTCCGGCGCGAGACCTTCGCGCTGCCGCGCGAGGAAGCGCGCGCCAAGGCGCGCGAGCTGTTCCGCCGCTTCCCGAAGGCGGCCTATCAGACCGAGATCGAGACCTGGCGGGTGCTGCCCGGGGATCGGATCGAGTTCACCATGCGCCGGCTGCCAAGCGCGGATTGAGGCGCAAGCGCGTTTACGCGCGTCCTTGCCGCTATGCGACGGGGCCACGCTCAATCGAGCCGCAACGACACCTGCAGGTCGTTGAGCTTGCGGATCAGCTCGGTCATGCGGGTGCAGCCGGTCTTCTCGCGGATCCGGCGCAGATGGGTGTAGACCGTATTGAGGCTCACGGCGCGGCTCCTCGCATAGTCGGCGAGCGACATGCCGCTCTGCAGCGCCTGCGCCAGGCTCGCCTCCGACTCGGTGAAGCCGAAGAGCTCGCGCATCATCTGCGGCGCCGCGATGCTGCGGCCGAGCGGGTCGCGGATGAAGACGATGGCGATGCTCTCGCCCTCGACGTTTCCACCTCGCTCCAGCAGCGGCCGCACCGACACCAGATAGGTCTGCGCGCCCGAGGAGCGCGCGACCGGGAAATCGCTCACGCCGGCCGCCAGCGGGTCGCCCGCGCGCAGGCGGTTGACGCTGCCGATGGCGGCCTCGAACCGGGTGCGCGCCTCCGCACCGGCAAATTCGATGACGCCCTTGGCAAGTGTGATGCCGTCGTTTCGCTGCGCGATCGCCCGGAACGCTTCGTTGACATAGGTCAGCTTGCCGCCGGCGGCGACGAGCGCGACCCCATCGGCAAGCCAGTCGAGCGCGCGCTCGAGGCAATGGCGCACCGCGCCGGCTAGCTTGAGCCTACGCGCCACGTCGAAGGCCTGCCGCACATGCGGGGTGAGGTGCCGCATCGCCGCGATGTCGGCCTGATCGACGTGTCCCTGCTTGGGCGATCGCTGGACGGTGACGGCGGCAAATTCCTCCTTGGATGAATGAATGACGCCGGCGATGAGGTAGCGCAGATCGAGGCCCGGCAGGAATTCCGCGTAGAACGGCGCGCGCGCCATCGTGCCTTCGTCGAGGATCTTGTAGTCCCAGATGAGCTCGCCGAGCTTGGCGCCGGCATGCGCCGGCACCCGCAGGTTCAACGCGGCGTAATGCTCGAGATACGCGATCTCGCCGGCGGGCGGCAGCCCATGAGTGAGAAAACCGCGGTGACGCAAGGTTTGCTTGTCGAACGTCTCGAGCGAGGCGCACGACCCGCCGACGGCGTCCGCGATCGCGGCCAGCGCCCGCGGCCAAAGCGCGCCGTCGAGGCCGGCCGCATGGACGGCCTCGACGGTGCCGAGGAACTGATGGGATTCCCGCATGGCAATCGTGCCCGCGCGCCTCGCAATCGGAGACACCCTCAACGGCGTGCAGCATAGCTCGTTTGCCCCTGCGGCCCAATCCCGACAGGGGGCGAGTTTCCGCGCAACGCCGTGCCGTTGTCGTCACCAGATTTGGTGAGACAAGCGCGGCACTCGCGCGTTGCGGGCGCTTAACGCTTCAAGAGGGGCTTGGTCGTGACCGAAGTGGAGGAGGTCGGTCGAAGCTTTGCCGCCGCCGCGAACTTGGCGACGTTCGACGCGCCGGTCAGCCCCACCGGTAGGGCTGCATCCTTTTTCTCAGCGGGTCCTGACGCCGCGCTCCCCTTCCCGGTCAAATCCGTCTTGACCGCAAGGTTCTCTGCGGCCGAGCTCCTGCGGCTCTGATTGGTTCCGTCCGAATGCTTGGATTGGTCCTGCGGCACGTGCTCGAAATTAGTCTTTTCGAGATCAGTCTTTCCGGCTGTCTTCTTCCCGTCCGGAGCCCCTTTAGGTGCCCCCTTCTCCCGCTTGAGGGCGTCGTCCGTCCCTTTCCTCTTGAACTCGGTGGGCCCGAAGATAGGGAACTTTTGTCTGGGATAGGGCTGCCAGCTTGAGGAGCTGAGCGGACAGCCCAGGTCGTTAGCGGGGGCGACCGTCGTCCCGCCGGCCGGAGGCGTAACGCCGCCGCTCGCGGGTGGTTTCTCCTTGTCCAATTGCAGCGTCGGGGGCGCCGGCCCTTGCAGCGGCCCCTCGATGATGAAGGGGCAATCGGAGCCGGTGGGTTCGGAGGCGTCTGCGCCTGAGCGCGCGCGCCGCCGGAGGCAGTCGCGGCCAGCAATGCGAGCGCAAGCGAAGCATCCTTGATTTGCCGGCTGCACGCCATGTTGGCCCCTCGCACAGGTCGGACCCAATTCTATATGTGATGGCCGGTGCGCCCGACGCGACGCCCGACGTCAACAAGTCTACACAATAAACCATTCCGGCCGCATCATTAGTTTTGGTGACGTGTAGGAGCGGCGTTCATGTTTATTTGCGGATGCTTTCAGGTTGTGTGGCCGCGTCCACGTTGCCGCGAAGCAGTGCAAACCGGAGAACCACCACGATGAAATGCAATCACCTCGCATGCTGCGCCGCGGTCGTCTTTGCGGCATCGATTATGAGCCTTGCCGGCGTCGGCTCTGCGATCGCTGAGAGCCCGAAGCCGACGAATACGAAGCCGACGAACACGAAGCCACCCTCCACCTCGATGACCTCCGTTTTTCAACAGGGCGGCAAGGACACCAAGGGCCACCAGGTCTTGACGAGGGTCTACAAGGACCAGGGCGGCAATTTGCACTATCACGCCTGGGACCAGACGAGTAATACGTGGACCTGGGGACACGCCACCAAGAACGTGCTGGTCAAGAATGAAGGCGGGCCGACCACGCAGGGTTACAACAATCCTTACACCTACGACGCTCCCTACAAGCCCACCGACAAGAGGCTCAAGGACATCGAACCCGGGCCGAGCGGGAGCCGAAGGGTCAAAGGCGCCATCATCTCCGACAGATAGCGGAATTTCGAAGCCCGCCGTCGCGGCCTGCGGCTTGTCACATCTCGGCCGGCAGCGCCGCCTGGCCGAGATCCGTGATTGGCGTCCAGTCGGCGGGCCGCGCCCTCTCGAGCCGGTCGCAGCGCCGCTCATAGAAATTGTATAGCTCGTGGAGCCGCGGCGATGCGCGACCGCGGGCTTGCCCGGCAAGCGCCTCGGCGGCGGCGAAGCTGCCGCCCCGATAGGCGGCCAGCATCCGTTCATGAATGTCGGCGAGCGCGGCGAAGCCCGCGCTTTGCCGCTCGCCCGCGTCGCCGGCGAGCGCATAGATGCGCGCGACCTCGGTTTTGCCCTTGACGCGCAGCGCATCGACTTCGAGCCAGGCGAAATCGGGCGAGAGGTCGCGGGTCGCCGCGGAAGCCAGGATGTCGACGGAATAGAATTTTGTGGCGGCTTCGAGCCGCGACGCCAGGTTGACGTCATCGCCCAGGACCGAATAGTCGAAGCGGTGAATCGATCCGAAATTGCCGACGCAGCATTCGCCGGTCGCAAGCCCGATCCCGATCTTGACGTCCTGGTGGGTTTTCCC
>DATDGG010000390.1:0-2752 GCA_036522235.1 Xanthobacteraceae bacterium | reverse complement strand
TGGCGAAGCGTTCTGGAACGCGCTTATCGAGGAGGCGGGCAATACCGGCGACGCGCTCTTAACCTTTGCCGCCATCGCTGACGCCATGACCGAGGCGCGTGCGCGTGCCGAGGCCGATGGCAAGGCCACTCCCTTGCGCGACATCCGGCGCGAGGCGTTCATGCGGCTTGCCATCCGGCAAGCCCTGAAGGACCATGAGGGCACGGTGGCTGCCGTGGTCGGCGCGTGGCATGTCGCGGCGCTGGCGCGCAAGGTCGCGACATCCGAAGACCGGGCGATCGTCCGCGATCTTCCGCGGGTCAAGGTCGAAACCACCTGGGTGCCCTGGACCGACAGCCGTCTGGCCGCGGCCTCGGGCTATGGCGCCGGCGTCATCTCGCCCGGTTGGTATCGCCACCTCTGGGTCCGGCATGGGAGCGGTGGGACCTCGGACCCGTTGACCTTTGCGGCCCATTGGCAGGCGCGGACCGCTTCGCTCATGCGCGCGCAGGGCCATGCGGCGTCCACGGCCTCGGCCATCGAGGCGGCGCGGCTCGCGCTCTCGCTTGCCGGCTTGCGCGATCTTGCCATGCCGGGCCTTGCCGAAATGCGCGAGTCGGCGATGGCGGCGCTCTGTCATGGCGATGAGCTGGCGCTGAAGGTGATCGAGCGGCGGCTCTATGTTGGCGAGACCGTCGGCGAGATCGACGAAAGCGTGCCGCAGATGCCGCTCGCCCGCGATCTGGCGCAGTGGCAGAAGAAGACGCGTCTCAAGCCGGAGGATCTGGAGGCCGACATTCGTCTCGATCTGCGGACCGAGGCGGGATTGTTGAAATCGATCCTCTTGCACCGCCTCAACCTGATCAACGTGACCTGGGGGACGCTAGTAGAGGCCGATGGCGGACGCGGTACCTTCCGCGAAACTTGGCGGCTCTCCTGGCGACCGGAATTCTCCATCGCATTGGCCGAGGCGCTGGTCTTCGGTGTCACCATCGAGGAGGCGGCAGGCAACGCGACGCTCGATCGCGCGGCGCGCACCGCCAGCATCGGCGCGCTTGCCGGTCTCGTCCGCGCCGCGCTGGTGGCGGATCTGGAAAGCGCGGCCAAGGCGGCGATTTCCCGCCTGCAGGAAGCGGCGGTTCAGGCGAGCGACATCACCGATCTCATGACGGCGGTGGCTCCGCTGGTCGCCATCCTGCGCTATGGGGCGGCGCGCAAGCTACCCGAGGAAGCGCTGCGGGCGCTGGTGACCGCGCTGGCGGTGGAAGTGAATGCCGGCGTACGGTTTGGCTCGCATCAGCTCGATGACGACGCGGCGCGTGCGCGGCTTGCCGCCATGCGCGCCTATGACGAGGCGCTCGGCCTTTTTGGCGACGATGCGGTGCTGGAGAGCTGGCGGCGTCAGCTGGCGCTGATGATGGATGACGATCAGGTGGCCGCGCCCGTCGCCGGCCTCTGCCTGCGCCGCCTGCATGACCTGCGCATCTGGGACGAGCAGACGGTCGCCGCCGCCTTCTCGCGCCGTATGGGCGGTCCGCCGTCAGTCTCCGGCAGCTTCCTGGAAAGCTTCCTGTCCGGAGGAGCGGAGATCGTTCTGCAGGATCGTCCCTTGCTGCATCTGGTCGACGCCTGGCTGTGCGGCCTCGGCGATGAGGATTTCGTTGCAGCCCTGCCGCTCCTGCGCCGCAGCTTCACGTCTTTCGACGGACACGCCCGCAAGCGCCTGCTCGCCGAGATCGGCAAGGGCGCGCAGGAAACGGCCGGCTTGGACGCAGGTGAGCCGGGTGCCGACAATCCGGCGTTCAGCCATGCGTTGCCCCTCCTTTTCCGCATCCTTGGCCTAGGAGCGCAGACGTGAATGAGCGGGAGCGCATGCGGCGCTGGCAGCTCGCCGTGGGCGAGGACGACGCCGGCGAACTGTTGTCGGAACGCGACCGACGCCTGAGCGCGGCGCTCTCCGCACTCTATGGAACGCAGCCGAAAAAGGGCAAGGGCGGGCTCGGGGCGTCCGCGCCACGCGTCGCGCGCTGGCTCGGCGACATCCGCGAGTTTTTTCCATCGTCCCTGGTTCAGGTGATCCAGAAGGACGCCTTCGAACGGCTGAAGCTCAAGTCATTGCTGATGCAGCCGGAGTTCCTCGAGACGCTCGAAGCCGACGTGCATCTCGTCGCCGATCTCATGTCGCTCCGGTCGGCGATCCCGGAAAAGACCAAGGACACCGCCCGCATGGTGGTGCAGAAGGTGGTCGACGATCTCATGCAGCGGCTGCAAAGCCGCACCATCGAGACGCTGCGAGGCGCGCTCAACCGCCAACGCCGCACCCGCCGTCCCCGCCACCGCGATGTCGACTGGCCGCGCACCATCGGCGCCAATCTCAGGCACTATCAGCCCGAGCATCGCACGATCGTGCCCGAAACGCTCATCGGCTTTGCCCGCAAGTCGCGCAGGCGCGCCGATCTCGATCACGTGATCCTGTGCGTCGACCAGTCCGGCTCGATGGCGGCGTCGGTCGTCTATGCCTCGATCTTCGCCGCCGTGATGGCTTCGCTGCCGGTGATCTCGACCAAGCTCGTATGCTTCGACACCGCTATCGTCGACCTTACCGAGCAACTTTCCGATCCGGTCGAGGTGTTGTTCGGCGTGCAACTGGGCGGCGGCACCGACATCAATGGCGCGCTCGCCTATTGCGAAAGCCTGATCGAGCAGCCGGCGAAGACGCATCTCCTGCTGATCAGCGATCTCTATGAGGGCGGCAACGCCAAGGAGATGCTCG
>DATDGG010000389.1:0-1743 GCA_036522235.1 Xanthobacteraceae bacterium | reverse complement strand
GACCGCGGTTACGTCGATTTCGCGCGGCTCGCACGGCTCGACGACGCCTTCTTTGTCACCCGCGCCAAGTCCAACCTGAAAGCGCGCCGCCGCTATTCCCGTCCGGTCGATCGTTCGACCGGTCTCATCTGCGATCAGACCATTGTCTTGAGGTGCTGTCAGGAATGTGGTTGGAATTTGCGTGACGGGCCTCCAGCAAATCCAAGTTATCGCATCAAGCTGCGAGGTCAATTGGCTGATCGATGGGCGTGATGGCGAGGGTCTGCCAGCCATCGACTTTGCGCATGTTGATCTGCCCGGAAGCGAGCAGCGCCCAGAACAACATGGCCGCGGTGTCGGCAGAAGGCAGCATCGTCTGCGTCTTAATCCGTCGCTTGAACTCTTCGTGCAGACGCTCGATGGCGTTCGTCGTGCGCACGCTGCGCCATTGGTCCGGCGACAGTCGCGTGAACGTGAACAATCGCTCGCCGGCTTCCTCCAGACTGTCAGCGACGGGGCTATGCTTGATGCGCCACTTGCGCATGAACGCCTTGCGCCGCGCTTCTACTTCCTCACGCGTTGCCGCGTAGATCATGTCGTTGTAGTCAGCGGTGATCTCTTCATGCAGACGTTGAGGTGCATGCGCCAACAGATTGCGATGTTTGTGCACCGTGCAGCGCTGCACCGGCACATCGTTCCATAGCGCCGCAAGCGCGGCATCAAGGCCGCTGCCGCCGTCAACAATGACGAGTTCGGGCGGTCGCAAGCCGCGCCTGATGAGATCATCGAGCACGCTGCGCCAAGCCTCGGCACTCTCGCCGCCCATGCTCTTCACGCTGAGCAAAACCTTCTGTCCATCGGCGCGCACGCCGATCACCACCAACAACGAGATCGACGTTGCCTTGCGATCAAGCCGCACCTTCACGGCAGTGCCGTCGAGAATGAGGCGCACAATCGGCTCGTCAGAAAGCGAGCGCGCGTTCCAGGCGTCCCAATCGCTCTTCACTTTGCGCCACACCCGGCTCACCGTGTCACGGCTCACGGCGCCGTCAAACAACGCCGCCAGCGCGCGCCGCACCCGGCGCGTGTTGGTGCCGGCAAGATAGGTGCCGGCGATCAGCGCGTCGGCCGCGAGCGTGCGGCGCTGATAGCGGCGCAGCACCTGGCTGTGCCACTCCGTTGTCTTGCCGTCCGCGGAGGCAAGCCGCGCCCGCGGCACCGCGATCTCGGTCTTACCGAAGGTACCGATCAGCGTACGCGTCCGGCGCCCGTGGCGATGGCCGGCAGCGCCCGCGGCGCCGGCGCTGCTCGATGGACGACGGCCGTAGCGCGGGCGTGCCAGCACGGCATCGAGCTCCTCGTCGATCAACGCTTCGATGAACGTGCGAACCCGCGCGCGAACACTGTTCTCGAGCGGATCGATCCAGCCGGCGAAAAGCTGCGAACAACACCCGCTCGCTGAATGCAAAAGCTCAGGCTTCGTGGTAACGATGGTCATGGCGTGGTCTCCCGCCCGGCCCTCCAGCCGGGTGATTCGAGGTTGACAAAGGAGACTACGCCACTTGCAATTCCAACCAACCTCCTGACGGCACCTCGGGCTGATATTTGACGGAGTGATTTTTCTCAAAGTGGACGAAGCCACCATCCCTGATTTCGAGAGCGAAGGAAGCCAACCATTCGTCTACACCCGGGCCAAGAGCCCTAGTCGTACCGGCCGCTATTCAACCTCGTATTGGCGCCTGCCCGAGCGGCTTTACGACGACC
>DATDGG010000388.1:0-2560 GCA_036522235.1 Xanthobacteraceae bacterium | reverse complement strand
CGTGGCGGACGACGAGGCGGCGCTCGAGCGCGCCATCAAGGACGCGCTCGCGTGCTGCGATCTGGTGCTGCTGTCCGGCGGCACCTCGAAGGGCGCCGGCGATCTCTCCCACCGGGTGGTGTCGCGGCTCGGCCAGCCCGGCATTTTGGTGCACGGCGTGGCGCTCAAGCCCGGCAAGCCGCTCTGCCTCGCGGTGGTGGCCGGCAAGCCGCTGGTGGTGCTGCCGGGCTTTCCGACCTCGGCGATCTTCACCTTCCACGCCTTCGTGGCGCCGCTCATTCGCGCCCGCGCGGCGCTGCCGCCCGAAGCCGCCCGCACCGTCGAGGCGGAGGTGCCGGTGCGCATCCCCTCCGAGCTCGGCCGCAAGGAATTCGTGCTGGTGGCCCTGGTCGGCGGCGAACGCGGTCCGATCGCGTTTCCGATCCCCAAAGGCTCGGGCGCGGTGACGAGCTTCTCGCAGGCCGATGGGTTCCTCGAGATCGACGCGCTCGCCTCTGCGCTCGATGCCGGCAGGCGCGAGCGCGTCACGCTGATCGGGCAGGCCGCCGATGTCCCCGACCTCACCATCATGGGCAGCCATTGCGTGGCGCTCGACGTGGTGCTGGGCGCGCTCGCCGATAAGGGACTGAGCGCCCGCTCGCTCGCGGTCGGCAGCCTCGGCGGGGTGGCGGCGGCGCAGCGCGGCGAGTGCGATCTCGCGCCCGTGCATCTGCTCGATCCGGCCGGCTCCACTTACAATAGCCACCTGCTGCGGCCCGGCCTCGCGCTGGTGAAAGGCTGGCAGCGCATGCAGGGCTTCGTGCATCGCCAAGGCGATGCGCGCTTTGCGGGCCGCAGCGCTGCCGAGGCCATCAAGGCGGCGCTCGCGGACCCGGCCTGCCTGATGGTCAACCGCAATGCCGGCGCCGGCACCCGCATATTGATCGATCAATTGCTGCAAGGCGCGCGTCCGCCCGGCTACAGCAACCAGCCGCGCTCCCACAACGCGGTTGCCGCCGCGGTGGCGCAGGGGCGGGCGGACTGGGGCATCGCCATCGAATCGGTCGCCGGACTCTATGGGCTCGGCTTCCTGCCGCTGGCGCCCGAGCACTATGATTTCCTGCTGGTCGAGGCGCGCGCCGACCGCCCCGCGGTCGCAGCCTTCCTGGCGGCGCTGCGCGACCCGCAGGTGCGCCGCCGCATCGCCGCGCTCGGCATGCGGCCCTCCTTCGAGACGGGCGCCGATGCGCCCTCCTCAGGATGAGGACTTCCTCATCGTGAGGGCGCGAGCAAAGGTCGCGCGTCTCGAACCATTGCGCTGCCATGCGCCGCGATGCTGCTATATATAATGCCCCATGCGCATCATCGGACTGGCCGGCTGGCAAGGCGCCGGCAAGACCACGCTGCTCGCCAAAGTCATTCCCCGCCTGGTGGCGCGCGGGCGGACGGTCTCGACCGTCAAGCACGCCCACGAAGGCTTCGACATCGACCAGCCCGGCAAGGATTCCCATACCCATCGCATGGCCGGGGCGACCGAGGTGCTGATCGGCTCCGCCCGGCGGTTTGCCTTGGTGCACGAGCTGCGCGGGGCGGCGGAGCCCTCGCTCAAGGACTTGCTCGCGCGTCTTTCGCCGGTCGATCTGGTGATCGTCGAAGGCTACAAGGCGCAACCGCATCCCAAGCTCGAGGTGCATCGCGCCTGCGTCGGCAAGCCGCTCATTCATCCGCACGATTCGTGGATCGTGGCAGTAGCGTCGGACGTTCCGCTTCCCGGCACCGAGCTGCCGGTGATCGGGCTCGACGATGTCGAGACCATCGCGGACGTGCTCTTGGTCGAGGCGGCGCCGCTCGATCGCGTGCTTGAAGCGCGTGGAGAGGCCTGATGGCGCAGCTCACCGACGATTGTTTCGCCTTCGCGGGCGCGCTGCTGCCGATCGAGGAGGTCGAGCGCATCCTGCGCGAGCGCGTCATGCCGGTCGCCGAGACCGAGACGGTGCCGCTCGGCGGCGCCTATGGGCGCGTGCTGGCGCGCGAGGTCGCGGCGCCGATCGACCTGCCGCCGTTCGACAATTCGGCGGTCGACGGTTACGCGGTGCGCAGCCAGGACCTCGACCGCAATGTCGACACGCGGCTTGCGATCGCCGGGCGCGCGGCCGCCGGTCACGCGGCCACGCAGGGGCTCGCGCCCGGCGCCGCGATCCGCATCTTTACCGGCGCTCCAATGCCGCCCGGCGCCGACACCGTGTTCATGCAGGAGGACGTGCGCCGCGACGGCGAGGCCGTTACGGTGCCGCCGGGGCTCACGGCCGGCGCCAACCGGCGGCTTGCCGGCGAGGACGTGCGGGCCGGCGCGGTCCTGCTGCCGGCGGGCCGGCGGCTTGCGGCCCAGGACGTGGCGCTCGCGGCCGCGGTCGGGCTCACGCAATTGCCGGTGCGGCGACGCATCCGCGTCGCCGTGCTCTCGACCGGCGACGAGATCGTCGAGCCCGGCACCACGCGGCCGAGCGCGGCTCTGTTCGACGCCAACCGCGTTCTGCTCGCCGGCCTCCTCGCCGGCCTGGGCGCGCAATCGACCGACCTC
>DATDGG010000387.1:0-15393 GCA_036522235.1 Xanthobacteraceae bacterium | reverse complement strand
GGCCGAGCGCGAGCGGCGCGCCAAGATCGTCGCCGCCGAGGGCGAGTATCAGGCCGCGGTCAAGCTCGGCCAGGCCGCCGACATCATCTCGCAGCATCCGGTGGCGCTGCAGCTGCGCACCCTGCAGACGATGGCGGAGATTTCAGTCGAGAAGAACTCGACCATCATCTTCCCCGCGCAATTCATGTCGACGGTGCAGGAAGCCATCGCCATCCTGGCGAAGGATACGGCGACCAAATAGGGCGGCGGCGCCGCTCTAAAGCCCGCCCAGTCCCAACGCCGGAAACAGCATCCGCACGATCGCCAAGACGATGATCAGCACGACCAGGATTTTGAGCAGATTCGCCAGCCGTCCGTCGCGGATGAACTTGTCAATAAGATAGACGCAGATCGCGCCGACGATGACGTAGATCAAGACATTGATCAGTACCGAGAGCATCGAGCTTTCCCCCTCATGTATCGTCCCAAGGGGTAATTATGCCAGCAAATTTGCCGGCAGTCGCGGCTCGGTGGGCCAGGGGAAGGAAAATTTTCGGCTAGAGCTGGCCGATTGCGGCTGCGCCGACCACGGCGCCCCAGACCGCGGCGGCCGCGAGGCCTAGCAGGATCAACGCCACAAAAAGCGCGATCGCGAGCAGCACGCCGTCCTCCTCGATAAAGGCGAGCGCGATCAGCGCCACGTCGGCGGCCGGCAGCACATTGGTCAGCGGCAGAGGCGCGAGCAGCACCAGGCTCGCCAGCAGCAGCACCACGATGCCGATGACCCGCTTGGTCGCGCCGAAGGGCGTCGGCCAGCGCGGACGGACGGCGCGCTCGAGATATTTCATGATCTGGATCGCATGGCTTCCCATGCGCATGAGATGGCGGGTCGGCAGGGGGTAGGTCGCGATGCGGCGCGGGAAGACCGGACCAGGGCGGCCGGCGGTCATCTGCGCGGCCAGGATCGCGAGCAGCACGCCGGGCACGATCGAGCCGATCGGCACCATCGCCAGCACGGCGAGCAGAAGCATGATGATGCCGAAGGAGCGCTCGGGCAGGCTCGCGATCAGCCAGTCCAAGGTGAAATGATCGGCGGGCGCCTCGTCGATGAGTTCCCGTAGCACCTGCGAGGTCGGAACATGCGCGGCCTTGCCGGGCGGCGGCTTCTTCGGCTCGAGAGGCCGCATCGTCAACTCATCGATCAGCATGACACCATGACGCCAAGAATCCCATCTGAAACCACTTCTCGGGGCAGACCATAGCTTTGTCCCCGGCGCATATGCGGGTCATCCATGCGGCGGTTCGCCACGCCCACCTTGGCCCTCCCTGCGGAGGAAGCGAAGGGGGCGGGCTGGTCGAGATCAAAAGCAGAAGCTTGCTCGTGCGTTTGAGCCCCGGATGTGTTCCGCAAGCGTGTCCCGATCGGGTAGGCGCGCCGCTATTTGTTAGGGTGCTAGGTCCGTCGGCCTTTTCCCGGTTCCCTTGCAGGGGACGCAGACCTTCCGCTGTCCGCGCCCTCGGACCGCGCCCTCGCCGCGGCAGTGGGGACAGGTGTCGTCCTCCACTTCAGGCTTCTCGGGTGGCACGACGGTCCGCTTCCCAAAGGCCATTGCATCCTCGACTTTCGGCTTTACGTGTTTCGCACGGCGTATACCCGTTGTGCGGTGCGTCGCGCAATCCTGCAAGCGCGGGAACGCGCGAAAGCGAGAAAACTCCTCTCAATTCAAGGGAAATTCGAACGCGTCTAGCGCACCGATCGCCAGGCGAACAGGACCGCGGCCGCCCCGATCACGGCGCCGATGAGTGCGGCGCCGCCCGCGAGCCTGAGCGATTCGGCGAGGTGAAAGCCGACAAAGGCCCCCGCCACGCCGACCAGCGCGCTGGTGACCATGCTCGGCATGGCGCCGGTGATCTGGCGCTTGAACCAGTTGGGCCCGGCGACGCGATCAAAGATCAGACCGGCGAGGACGCCGATGATGAGGACGACCAGGAAGCTGACGGCCGGGCTGAGGCTCATGGTTGCGTTCTCCGTTTGCCGGAATCGAAGCACGCGCCCGACGCCGGAAAGGCCCGCCGGGCGAGCCGCCCGGCGGGCCTCAACTTATGTCAACGCAACGCTACGCGGTAGCAATACTTGGCGCGGCAATACCTGCTTCAGCGGGCGTGGATGCTGACGCCGGGAACGTCCAGCTCCACGCCGGGCCTGCGGTCCCGGTGCTCGTCGCGGTCGCGGTGTTCGTCGCGATCGCGATAGACCCGCTCGTGGATGACCTCATCGTGGTCGCGTTCGTTGAAGCAGCGGGTTCGGCAGAAGTTGTCGCGGCAGACCTCACGGCACACGCGGGCGACCGGCTCGACGAGGCGAAGCTCGTCGGCGGCGGCGCGCAAGCCGTCCGCGCCGGCGGCGCTCGCCTGGCCCAGTGATACGCTCGACAGCGCAATTGCCGAAACCGCCAGCAGGATCGAGTATCGCATTGCAGGACCTCCTTGGTTTTGTCCACCCTTCAACTCGCCAAAGCATCATGGGTTCCAGCGGCAAGCAAACAAACGCGATCCCGCGAGCTACAAACACATTGCCATCCGCGCGCATCTATCTTTACCGCCGGGACGCTATCGCCGGGAACCTTCGGCGGCGTTGCGCATTGTTGTAGCGACCGGCCGTCATTCTCCCCCCCCCCCATGCGCGGCCGGCAATTCTCGGGCGTGGCCGGCCTTTTGTCGGCTGCGCCCGAGCAGCATTCGACTTCTGCCAGGAATCGTCCGAAATTAATTTTCCCGATATCTTTAAGGGCCGGAGCTGGCGGCTTCCTCTTGGCCGCATTGCGGGCTAATCAAGGCGAGGGGCCGGCGCGTGCAAGGGCCCCGAACCGAAACGATGCGAAGCGAACAGAGGGAAGCAGTCGACATGCACGAATTTCGGCGCGCACGCCTGGTTGCGCTCACGCTGGCGATGATGGTGGGCGGCCTCGGCCCCGTCTCGGCGCAGACCGTCGAGCAGTTCTACAAAGGCAAGCTCCTCGACCTCGAGATCGGCTATCCGACCGGCGGCAGCAATGATGCCTATGGGCGGCTCCTCGCCAATCATCTCGGCAAGCATATCCCGGGAGCGCCCACGATCGTGCCGCGCAACACGCCGGGCGCCGGCAGCTTCCTCGCGGTCAATCGCGTTTACGCCAACCTGCCCAAGGACGGTACCGTCATCGGGCTCGGGGCGCCGACGCTCGCGCTCGACGAGCGGCTCGGCTCGCAGGGCGTCCGCTTCAAGACCGCCGAGCTCAACTTCATCGGCCGCATCGATTCCCTCATCAATATCGTGATGATGTGGAAGACCTCGAAGGTGAAGACCATCGCGGATGCGCAGATGATCGAATCGACCCTGTCGGGCACCGGCGCCGGCTCGACCGTTTCGATCTATCCGACCGTGCTGAACAACGTGATCGGAACCAAGTTCAAGCTGGTGATGGGCTATCGCGGCTCGAACGAAGCCATGCTGGCCATGGAGCGCGGCGAGGTCGAAGGCCATTCCACCGCCTGGTCGGCCGTGAAGGTGGCCAAGCCCGACTGGCTGCGCGACAAGACCGTCAACATCATCGTGCAGTTCGCCTTGAAGCGCCATCCCGAGCTTCCCGCCATCCCGACCGCGGTCGAGCTCGCCCGCACCGACGAGGAGCGCGCCGTGCTCGGCGCCATCATGAATGCGAGCGAGGTCGGCACCGCCTTCTTCACCACGCCCGGCGTTCCGCCCGATCGGCTCGCCGCGTTGCGCCGCGCCTTCGACGAAACCATGAAGGACGGCGAGTTCCTGGCCGAGGCCGAGCGCGTGCGGCTCGGCGTCTCGCCGATGGGCGGCGAGGAGCTGCAGAAGCTCCTGGCGCAGGTGAGCAATCTTACGCCCGCGCTGCTCGATCGCGTGCGCGCCGTTTATCCCGCGGCGGGAGCGAACTGAACCCTTCTACAACTCTACTCCGGGAGCCCCCTCATCCCACCTTCTCCCCTCCGGGGAGAAGGAGTGAAATGCCGTGCCCGCGTCACCGACAATTCGAATTTGTTGTTGCGTTGCAGAAGGAAGGCTTGGCCTCTGGCACGGCGAGGTCCCTCCCCATCGCAAGTCGAGCCTGCTCGACTTGCGCACCATTAGTGAGCGAAATCGGGTACACCCGATTTCGCGCGGGGAGAGGGTTGGGGTGAGGGGGTTCAGGCCTCCGTTGGGTGACTCAGATCCTCTTCAATTCACCGGCGGTGGAATCTGGACGAATTCCCTGAGCTGCTCGGGCGTGAGCGGCGCCGCGATGAATTTCAGATTGACCGCCTCGGCGACGATCTGGTCCATGCCGGCGACAGTGTCGGGGTTCATCGCGGCTTTCGGGATCAGCTCGCGCACCCGCCGCACGATCGCGTCGGGCAGGCCCGAATAGTCCTTGTAGACCGTAAGCGCGGCCGCATCCGCATACATCCAGTCGACCGTCTCGCGGTAGGCCTGCATGAAGCGCGCGATCGCGTCGCGGCGGTTAGCGAGCGCCGCCGCGTTGGTGACATTGACGCGGACGCTGCGCGTGCGCAGCGCCGCGACGTCGTTGCCGGTGGCGACGATGCGGGCGCGGCCGTCCTCGACCACGTCGAGTCCGAACGGGGCGGCGCCGAAGCCGATGTCGACCTGGGCGGTCATGGTCTGCGTCACTGTCGCCTGGATGCTGCCCGTCGATACCGGCGTGGCACGGAGATTGTATTGCTGGATCAGCGCCAGCACGGCGGCGTGGCTCGACGAGCCGGTCAGCGAATAGGCGATGGTCTTGCCGTTGAAGTCGGCGATCGCGCGCACCGGCGAATCCGCGCGCACATACCAGTAGAGCTCGGGCGCGCCGATCATCTCGCTGCCGATCAGGCGGATCGGAGCGCCCTTGGCGAAGGTGCCGACCGCCGCCGAGGTGCCGACCGCGGTCGCGATGTCGATGCTGCCGCCGATCACGCCCTGGATCGATTCGGGCCCGCCCTGGGTGAACAGCACTTCGAGGGTCAGCCCGTGCTTCTTGAAAATGCCAGCGCGCTGCCCGAGCTCGGCGACGCCAGAATCCCAGGCGCCGCGCTGCGGGATTGCGACCTTGAGGACATCTTGGGCCTGAGCGGGTGGGGGGAGAGCGGTGGCCAGCGCGCCAAGCGCAGTCAGAACGGTGAGGAGCTTCATCGGTCGTCCTCCCGATATTGAGCACCGGTAGGATGGGTGGAGCTGCGAAATCGGACATTTGTCCGATTTCGTTGCGATACCCTCATCGGCGCATCCGCGCGATTGGACCCATCCTACATTCTACGTCACTCCGCGGCCTCGGCCTTGGTGTCGCGCGGCGTGAACTGGCCGGCGCCGCTCTCGGTCATGTCGAGGCGGCGGACGTGGAAGGCGGCAAGCGTCGAGCGATGGCCGATGGTCACGATCGTGGTCTTCGGCAGCCGCAGCTTCAGCATACCGTAGAGCTCGGCCTCGAGCTTCTCGTCGAGCGCCGAGGTCGATTCGTCGAGGAACAGCCAATCCGGCTGTTGGAGCAAAGCGCGTGCGATGGCGACGCGCTGCTGCTCGCCGCCGGAGAGGCGTTGCGACCAGATTTCCTCGCGGTCGAGCTGGTCGGCCAGAAAGCCGATCTGCGCGTCGGTGAGCGCACGGCGGATGTCGGCGTCCGCATAGGTATCGGGCCCGCCCGGATAGGAGATGGCGGCGCGCAGCGTGCCCATCGGGATATAGGGCTTCTGCGGCACCACCATCACGTCGGCGCCGTCCGGAACATGGACGCGCCCTTCGCCGAACGGCCAGATGCCGGAGATGGCGCGGAACAGCGTC
This sequence comes from Xanthobacteraceae bacterium, assembly GCA_036522235.1. Classification (GTDB taxonomy): domain Bacteria; phylum Pseudomonadota; class Alphaproteobacteria; order Rhizobiales; family Xanthobacteraceae; genus VAZQ01. Next base: position 9,587 of record DATDGG010000387.1, on the reverse strand, counting down.
GATTTGCCGGAGCCCGAAGGTCCGGCGAGCAGCGCGCTCTCGCCGGCCGCGTAGGAAAGGCCCTCCGCTTCGACGATGCGCCGGCCGTCCGGCAGCGCGATGCCGAGACCTTCCAGGGCGACCGCGCGCTTGCCGGCGGCGGCCGGCATGCGCGCCGGGCCGGTCGCGGCCATCGCCTTGGCGCGCTCGATCGCCGCCGCAAACGAGGTCAAGCGATTGACCACCGCCTTGAAGGTGGCGAGCGAAGAGTAATAGTTGACGAAGAAGTTGAGCGCGCCCTCCACCCGGGCGAACGCGCCGGCGGTCTGGGTCAAGATGCCGAGCTGGATCTTGCCTGCGAAGTAGAATGGGGCGGCGACAATGTAGGGGATGTACGGGGAAATCTGACCGTAGAATGAGATGAACGCGAGGAGCCATTTGCGCCGGTGCATGAGGTCCAGATAGTTGCCGAAGATCGCGCCGAAGCGCCGTCCCAGTGCGGATTGCTCGGTAGGCTCCCCCGACAAGAGCGCCACTTGCTCGCTGTATTCCCGCAACCGCGCCAGCGAGAAGCGGAAATTCGCCTCGACCCGCTGCTTGTCGAAGAAAAGCCCGATCAGTGGACGGCCGATCCAATGGGTGATGAGCGTGCCTATGGTGGCGTAGACCAGCGCAACCCAGAACAGAAATCCCGGCACGTGGATGTCGGTTCCAGGCAACGTGAAGCTCGCCGAGATGGTCCACAGGATGACCACGAATGCCACCAGCGACGAGAGGGTCGAGATCAACGCGATCGAATAGGAGTAGATGCCGTAGCCGCCGACGCCGCCGAAGCTGTCGGTGCCGCCGTCGATGAACCGGTTCACGTCCTCGGAAATGCGCTGGTCCGGATTGTCGGCCTCCGAGCCCACCAAAGACATGCGGTAATGGGCGTGACCGCCGAGCCAATGCTCGACAAAATGATCGGTGAGCCAGCGCCGCCAGCGGATGACCAGCATCGATTGCACGACGAACTCGATCACCGCGCTGGCGATGTAGACGAAGGCCCAGGGCGCGAACACGAACAGGAGAAGAGTCCAGAAGGCGGACTCGTCCTTGTTCTGAATGGCATTGAACAAGTCGCGGCCGAAGAAGCTGAGCCTGACATTGATGCCGACCTGAAACTGATTGACGAGGACCAGGAACACCACCATGCCGACGGCGATGCGCCGCTCGAGCGCCGCGTAGGCGGGAAACGGCCATATGCGCGCTCGGCCGCGCTCGGCCGCCTCGTAATAGAGATCGGCGATCCGCGTCATCTGCCGGATCACGCCGATATGCGAGACCACATAGATGAGGATCGAGAACACCGCGACCGTGATGGGGAATGTATTGAGAAACGTTTCCGGCGGCTGGTAGTCCGCGTAAGCCGCCGGCCAAAAGTCGGCCTTGATGATTATGGACAACAGGCCGGAAGCGACCGTCTCGATCGCGAAGATGCCGGCAAAGACCTTGAGGTAGCTCGAGATCCAGGCCGACAGGTAGGTGGTGACGGCGCAAATCAACGCGCTGATGCCGAGGCCGACTTGCCACATGTCGCCGGCCTTGAGGCCGAACGCGAGCGCGAGGAGGCCGATTGCTGCGACGCCGAAGCTCAATATTCTCATGGCGGGGTCCGAGGCTGCTGCGTGTTTCCGGGGCATCGTCTAGATCATCGGCCAGGAAGGCAAGAGGCGGCTTGCGGGAGAATGGGCTTGTGCCGGGGCGAGGGGCCCGCGTACCCTCTGCGGAAGGCGGAGGACAGATGCTATCGTCCGCCCTCCGCGCCGGGAGAAACGCCATGAAACCCATTCGATCGGGAGCGCTCGGCTTGGCGCTCGCCTGCGCCGCCGGCCTCGGTCCGGCACTGGCGCTCGACTATCCGACGCGGCCGGTGCACTGGGTGGTGGGCTATCCGGCCGGCGGCACGACCGACATTCTGGCGCGGCTGGTCGGGCAATATCTGTCCGAAAAGCTCGGCCAGCAGTTCATCATCGACAACCGGGCGGGCGCCGGCAACAACATCGCGACCGAGGTGGTCGCGAATGCCGCGCCGGACGGCTACACCTTGCTCCTGGTCAATCCGGCCAACGGCATCAACGCGACGCTCTACGACAAGCTGCCGTTCATCTTCATCCGCGACATCGCGCCGGTCGCCGGCATCATCCGGGTACCGAACGTGATGGAGGTCAATCCCGCCGTTCCGGCCAAGTCCGTCGCCGAATTCATCGCCTATGCCAAGGCCAATCCCGGCAAGGTCAACATGGCCTCGTCCGGCAACGGCACCTCGGTGCATGTCTCCGGCGAGCTGTTCAAGATGATGACCGGCGTCAACATGCTGCACGTCCCCTACCGCGGCGCGGCGCCGGCGCTGACCGACCTGATGGGCGGCCAAGTGCAGGTCATCTTCGACAACCTGCCGTCCTCGATCGAATATATCCGGGCCGGCAAGCTGCGCGCGCTGGCGGTCACCACGACGGTGCGATCGGAGGCGCTGCCGGGGGTGCCGACGGTGGCGGATACGGTGCCGGGCTACGAGGCCAGCGCTTGGTTCGGCCTGGGCGCCCCCAAGGGGACGCCGCCCGAGATCGTCGACAAGCTCAACGCCGCGGTCAATGCCGGGCTCGCGGATCTCAAGCTCAAGGCACGGCTCGCCGATCTCGGCGGCGCCATGCTCACGGGCACGCCTGCCGACTTCGGCAAGGTGATCGCCGAAGAGACAGAGAAATGGGCCAAGGTGGTGAAATTCTCCGGCGCCAAGCCGGATTAGATAATGTGTCCTGTAGCCCGCATGAAGCGTAAGCGCAATGCGGGTGGTTCGAGACGCGCGGGCAAAGCCCGCGCTCCTCACCATGAGGGCCTCATCCTGAGGAGCCGCGCACAGCGCGGCGTCTCGAAGGACCCGGATTGCGCTTCGCTCCATCCGGGCGACCTGCTGCCGACCACGACGTCCGCGCAAACCATTCCGCTCCGCCCATGAGCTTCCCCCACTTCGGCATCACCAGCTTTGTTCGGATGCATCCGCAATACGCCGCCTGGGCGGTCTTCCTGCTGGCGTTCTCGGAAGCCATTCCGATTGTCGGCACGGTGGTGCCGGGCTCGACCTTGATCGTCGCCATCAGCGCGCTTGCGATCGGTGCCGAAATCAGCCCGTGGTTCCTGCTCGTTGCCGCGGTTGCGGGCGCCATTCTGGGCGACGGCGCGTCGTTCTGGCTCGGGCAACACCTACAGCGGGAGGTTCTGCAGCGCTGGCCGCTCAACCGGTTTCCCAAGTTCATTGCGCGCAGCGAAGAGTTCTTCGCCCGCTATGGGGCGATGAGCGTCTTCCTGGCGCGCTTCACGGCCGTGGTGCGCGCCTTCGTCCCGCTCATCGCCGGTATAGTTCACATGTCGCCACGTCAGTTCTACGTGGCCAACGTCCTCTCGGCGGTCGTCTGGGCGCCCGCCCACGTCTTTCCGGGCGTGGCCTTCGGGTTCCTGGTCAGGCTCGCCGGCGCGCGCCCCAGCGAAATCTTCTTTCTCGCCCTCGTGGTGATGATTCTGGGGCTCATCGCCGCGCGGCTCGTCCGGCGCTTCCTTCAGCGCCGTGTCGATACCCCTCCATCAACGCCGTAGCGCACATCCCGGAAAGGCATGCCCCCGCGCAAGCGGGGGACATGCGCCAACGAAAATGAAGCAGGGCGCACCGCGATCCATTCGATCGGGAGACGCCCTGGCCGGCGCCTCATTTGTAGAATTCCACCTGCGCCTGGCGGAAGAAGATGAAATTCTCCGGCGAGACCGAGATCGGCCCATTGACCCCGAACACCGCGATCTGGAACTTGTCGCCCGGCTTGACCGTATCGGCGAGCACCACCCGATTGGGCATGTTGAAGCCTTGGATCGTGGCCGGGCTCGGAATGCCGACCCGGCGCGGCATCTGGCCATTGACCCAGACCTCCGCATAATCGTCGATCGTCACCGTGAACACCGCTTTGGCGCCGGAGGGATCGAAGTCGGCGATCTTTTCCGGGATCGTCAAGTTGGTGCGGTACCAGATGGCCGATACCTTGCCGCCGCCGCGCCGCTCGGACAGGTTTTTGGCTTCGATGGTCGGCCACGACGAATCGTCGAAGTCGCTCACGCCGGCATGCGGCTGGATGTCGTAGGTGGTCGGGTATTCCGGCATGGCGTTGGGGATGTGCGGGATCTCGACGAACTTCACCACCATGTGCCGCCACTGCCCGCTCAGCGCCGCAACGCCTTCGGCGGTCATCAGGTTGACGACGCGCGCCGGCGGCAGCGAGGGCGCAATGGTCGGAGCCGGCGGCGGCGTGGGTGCCGGCGCCGGCGCTTGCGCCAAGGTCGGGCCGGCGATCATCATCGGTACCGCGGCGAGCACCGCACACACGAGCAACCTCATATCCGTCCTGCGCATCGCTTCCTCCCTTTTTTGTGAAGGTGCGATCCTGGCACGACGCGATTCGGCCGGCAATATATGCACAACGGCGTGCCGCCACGCCGAAGCGATAACGCTCAGCGCCTGGTGGCGAAGGGCGCATACTCAAAACGATACCGCATGGGGGTTCACCGATGATTTGCCGAATCTGGCGGGGATGGACCTCGCCGCAAAATGCTGATGCCTATGAACGCGTCGTGCGAGGAACTGTAATCCCGGATATTGAGGCCAGGCGGATCGAAGGATTCCGGCACATCGACCTCATGCGTCGCGCTGAGGGCCAGGAGATAGAGTTCGCGACGATGATGTGGTTCGACGACATCGCGGCCGTGAAGCGGTTCACCGGCGACGACTACGAGGTGAGCCACGTTCCCCCCGTGGCCCAGGCCGTGCTGGCACATTTCGATCCGCGCGCGGCGCACTACGAGGTGCTCGACCGCCGGCCGCAGAAGGAGAGCAACGTGACCGACGCCTCGCCGGAAGCCGTCGCCTGGCGCCGCTACGAACAGATGAGGCCGCGGACGGAGGTGAAGATCGATCCCGCTCTGTATGCCGATTACGCGGGCCATTACGAGTTTGCGGACGGCCACACCTGCGTCGTCACGCAGCGGGACGGTCGCCTTTTTACTCGAATAATAGGCCAGCCCGAGGTCGAAGCCTTTCCGGAAGGCGATTACCAGTTCTTTCTGAAGGTCGTTCCCGCGCAGATCACGTTCGTGCGTGATCCCCAGCGCATCGTCAGCAGCCTCGTGCTCCACCAGAGTGGCTATGATCGTGTCGCTACGCGCGTCGCGGAGGCCGAGACCAAGCGCAAGGAGGAAGCCCTGGCGGAGCGGATCAAGAACAAGACGCCGGTGCCGGACAGCGAAACGATACTTCGCCGCCTCATTGCGGAGCACCAGCGGGGCGAACCGGATTATGAAAGGATGACCGCGCCCATGGCGGCCGCTGCGCGTGAGCAGATCGCCATGATCCAGACCGATCTCGACCGTATGGGAGCTTTGCGGGGCGTGTCTTTCAAAGGAGTCGGGAAGGCCGGTTGGGACGTCTACGAGGTTCACTTCGAGCATGGCGATATGGAGTGGAGGTTCGCACTGGCACCCGACGGCAAGGTCGGCGGAATCCTTCTTCGACCATCCCTGTGAGCCGCGCGTTCGGCCTCCGGGCTTTGCCGGATTCCAGCCAATCGGCGTCAAGTTGCCTTGAGTCGAGGACCGCGCGAATTACCTTGCGGTCGATGTTTTCGCATCGCCAGTGTTTGGTGGCGCCGGCTCGATGATTACGGTGTATCGCTTGAGCAAACCATCGTAAAATTTCTGGGTTGATTCCAACTGCCGCGCGTTGCTCCATTCGCGGCGCACCGCGTCGCGCACTTCTTCCAATGTAGGGGTTCGGCGTTGCGCTCGTTCGTCCACGAACACCAGATGCACGCCGTAGGTGGACTCGAGCGGCCCTTGCCACTCACCGAGCGGCAGGTCATTCAGCGCGCTTGCGAATTTCTCGCCGAATTGCTTGGCGACCTCGTCGGCTTCCACGTCGGCAAATTGATTTTCCAACAAGGATGGGTCGCCCGGCGTCGAGCCATCGGAACTCTCGCCCGTCTGTTTCAACTGTCTCAGCACGTCCGCCGCATCGCCGGCAAGGCTTTCCCGGTGGTGCTCCGGACTGAGAAAGACTTGGCGAAACGTGAACCGTCGCTCGAGACGAAACTTCTCGGGATGGTCCTGCAAGAAAACACGCAATTCCTCATCTGTCGCTTGGGTCAGGTCGGCCATGTTCTGGAAAACAAGCTCCAGCTTCTGTTGGAGCCTTCGCCGGATAATGGTGTCGTCGCGATCGAGCCCCATCGCCATCGCCTCGCGGTAATAGATCTCTTCTCTAATATAGTTGCGGACCAGTCCTTCAAGCTCCTCCGCGGTCGGCGCGCGCAGCCAGGTGAGCGCAAAGCCCGTCGCAAGATGTTCGATCCGCGCTTGTGAAACTGTGATTTTTCCCGGCTCGCTGCCGGTGCCTTTGACCAGCGTGCCGGAGACGGCGAACAGCGCCGCCCCCAGCAGCAAGAAATGTATCAGCGGCTCCCGCAGGAGCTTTTTCACGCGCAATTTCGCGGCCCTTACGTGCCCGGCGTGTACCAGATCGGCGAGGTGTAGGCCCGATGGGTAATGATCATCGGCGTGCCGGGAAGAGGCTTCGTGCCAAAACGCTTGGCGTCGTATGCGGTCCACCGCGGCGTCGGAATCTCGATGACACGCGCGTAGTAGAACGCGTGCTGGCTCGCATCGAACTTCGGGTCCTTCCACACGGCGATGAGCTCGGGCGCGCCGATGGTATTCGTCCAGATCGCGTTTTCGACGTTCACGCTATTACCCACCGCCGGCAGCTTGCCGTCCGCGCCCGGCTTGCGGTCGCCGCCCCAGACCACCTCGTAGACCTGTTCTTGAGCATCGCCCTTGGCATCGAGCCAGCCCTTCACGATCTGAATGCGGTCAAGATTGGCGCCGATCGGGTCTCGGAGCGCGGCGACCAGGAAGGTCGGCATCTTCCCTGCGGGCGCGCCGCTCAGGCTGCCGCCCATGGGCACACCCTTGCCGTAGCCGGTCATGGCGGGGCTGCGCGTCTGGGCATCGGCCTGATCGAAGTCCCAGCCGCCGAAGAAGCGCACCACCATGCGCGGGCCGGTGGTGGCATAGGTCTCCTTGCGCTGCATGGCGTCCCAGAGGGATTCCCGCGTATTCTCGACGGCCCAGACGGCGGCGTAGCCGGACGCGCTGACCTGCCAGTCCATGACCTTCACGCCGGTCTTGGGATTGTCGAAAAAGGTGGCAGTCATGCGCTCGGGGCTCGGTTCCTGGGGAGTGGTCTTGCCGAAGAAGTTGTCCGACTCCACGGCCGCGAGGCCGGTATGCGCGTCGGTGCTCCCCACCATGCCGAACTTGTACGGGTTCGTGCCGAGTTGCTTCTCCAGCTTGAGCCCATTCTTCAGCGCCGAGCGGGCATATTCGAACTCGAGCATGTCCTTAGTCTTCTTGACGCTGCCGTCGAGATTGCCAAAGTCCCAGCGCTCGAAGTTGGCGAACTCGTCATTCGGCGAAAGGAAAGGATGCGTCTCCCCGTCGCCCTTGGTCTGGGTCGCCTCGTAGAGCCGCTCCCACTTCGCGCGCTGATCCACGTACTCCTTGTCCACCGGCTTGCCGGTGAACGATTCGATGATCGGGAACATCAGGCCGTTGCTGAGGTTGCCGTTGTGCGCGATGGCGAGCACGCTGCCGCCGGTCTTCTGCTCGTAGGCGGCCATCCATTTCCACAGCTCGCGCGGATTGTCGCTGCCCAGCGGCGCCAGCGTCGTGAACGGCACGACTTGGCTCGCCCGGTCGCCGTTGTCGCGGAAGATGACGTTGCGATGCAGGTTGTTCCCACCCGTATTCGAGGTCCATTCGTAACCGATCAAGGCAGTGAAGCGGCCCGGCTCGTTGTACTGCTCCGCCGCCGCGATGTTGTCCTGCCAGGCTGCCTTATAGGCGCGCGTGTCAGGAGCGTAGATGAGGTCCTTCGGGATGGTCCCAGCCGAAAAGGACTGGATGATATCGAGCGCTGCCTCCGCACCTTTTCCGGACTTGATCAGGTCGTACCACTTCTTGCCCGTCGGGTCGGCCAAGAGCTCCGGCTTGCCGGCAAATAGGTCCGGGAAGAACCCCATTTGGTCCGAGTGATCGGCGACGACGAGGAAATCCAGGGGCCGCGACAGCGTCGCCGGCTGTCCGCTCGATGCCATGACTTCCTCGCCGCGGGCAAAACGATAGGCCTCGCGCGCCCCGAGCCGCGCGCCGAACGCGCCCGCGTCAAACGAGGCAGCGGTGTGCAGGTGCGTGTCGCCGAAGAACGGGCGGGTCGGAAACTTGCGCCCGGCGTATGGCGAGTACAGCGGCTTGGCGGGAAACACTTTCTCGGCTGAGTTCCGATCAAGCGTGCCGACGCCGGTGTTTAGATCTTGTGCGACAACCGCCGTGGCAAACAGACCAACGGCAAGGACACTGACCAACGTTGCCCCGGGGATGGCGAACACAGGCGCCGCGGCGCGGAGTAGACGGATGTTCATCGGCCCCTCCTCGGTTTCAGCATCCTGAAAACAGTCGTCAGGCGTGCCGTGCCAACTAACAGGCGATCACGTAGACGATGTTGCCATCTTCTCCAATTTTCACGACCGGGCACTGACGGGGAGTTGACACGCGGCTTTTGCCGGCAGCCTCGGAGGTCGCCTTACGCATCTTGATCACCTCCCGAGTCAGTTCAATGCAGGTTAGCCATTCGACATAGCTCGGCAGATATGCGCCCGGTTGCACGCATTTCGATTTGGCGAGCGCCGGAAAGGTGTCCCACTCCTTGACGAGTTGACCACGCCCTGCTTGCTCGTCGCTCATGCACGTATCGTAGGGGTCGTTGGTTTGATTGCCGAACAGGGCGGTGAGCTCTGCCGCGGCGGCCCGACAGCCCTTCTGAAGGTCGATGGTCGGGATGCGGCCACTTTTCGCGGTAGCTGCCAAAGAGCCGACGAAAATCAAGGCAGCGGAGAGGACGATTTTCCACCTGTTGAGCATGGCGGCCACTCCCGTTGTGCGACGCGAATGCGGCGATGATCGCCAGAAAGCCAGCCGAACACATCTTGCCCTCAACTGCTCGACCAGCCGTGCGCGTCTGTACGACGCCTTGCCTCCCACTCCTCCGGCGCCAGCTGGAAGCCTACCAGCTGGAAGCCTAACGGACAATCGGCGTTGGGGGATATTGGACCTTAGTACCGGGTCGGCCGACGGCCGCCGCGATGGCGGAGGGGATTGACCCGCCCTTTCGCTCAACGGAAACAGCGCCGCGACCAAGGCGGGGATGTCTGGCCGCGCTATAAAGCCGTAACGAGCGCAGGCACGCCCGACGTTGGGCGCGCCCGACCGTGAGCCGCTCGGGTTGTATTCGAGAGACTCTCTTACTTTGTTGCTTTCCAACAACCACCAAGCGAGCTTACGCCGCGCTTTTCCAGTCTGACGCCACCTTCCACCCGGTTCGATCTTGGCGTCAGAAGGGGTAGTAGCGCAAAGACGTCAGGACGACGTTGTCGCTGGTCGATACGGCACCGCCACCGCCTGGGACTGTGTCGAAAGAC
>DATDGG010000386.1:0-1925 GCA_036522235.1 Xanthobacteraceae bacterium | reverse complement strand
CAGGCCAATGGGGATGCAGTCGATGCTCGAACACTTTCGCGGAATTCGGCACGAACAGCCGGAGCCCGGGACGGTCCTTCTTGCCAAGGGGCAGAGAGGAGGCGCAAATGTCCCAAACGGTGGCGGACATCCTGGTCGGTGCGCTCGATCGGATCGGCGTGAAGCAGATTTTCGGGCTGATCGGCGATTCGCTCAATCCACTCGCTGACGCCGTCCGACGAAGCCCGATCGAGTGGATCGGCGTGCGCCACGAGGAAGGCGCGGCGCTCGCCGCCGCGGGCCAGGCCAAGCTCACCGGCCACCTCGCGGTCTGCGCCGGCACCACGGGTCCGGGAAGCACGCATCTGGTCGCCGGCCTCTATGAAGCCAGCCGCGACCATGCGCCCGTTCTGGCTCTTTCCGGCAACATGCCGCGCAAGCTGCAGGGGATCGACTACATCCAGGCGACGGAGCCCGATCTCCTGTTCCGCGACGTCTCCCTCTACACCGAAATCATTTCCTCGCCGGAGCAGGCGCCGGGCGTGATTCACCAGGCCATCGCGGCCGCCTATGCGGGTCGCGGCGTCGCCCATCTGACGCTGCCGCAAGACGTCATTGGGGCCAAGGCGGCAGGTAGCGTGCCGAGCGTCACCACCTTGAAGCCGCCGCCCGAGCTCGCAGCGAGCGAGGCGGACGTCGCCGAAATCGCCCGCCGGCTCGATCAAGCCGACAGCGTCGTGATCATGTGCGGGGCCGGATGCCACGGCACCGACAAAGAGCTGTGCGCCCTCTCCGATCGCCTCAAGGCGCCGGTCGTTCATTCGGTCAAGGGCAAGGACATCATGCCCTACGATGATCCAAGGTGGATGGGCGGCCTCGGCATGATCGGCACCAAAGCCACCTACAATGCGGTCATGCATTGCGACCTGCTGCTGATGCTCGGCACAGACTACCCATATTCGGAATTCCTCCCGCATAAAGGTTCCGTCATCCAAGTCGATGAGAGGGCGGGCGTGCTGGGACGGCGTGCGCCGACGGCGCTCGGCGTCGTCGGATCGGTGCGGCCGACGCTTGAAATGCTGCTCCGCAAGGTAGGGAGTAAGACCGATATCAAATTCTGGGATCGGGTGGCCAGAGAGCGGCAGCAGTGGGATGAAATGCTCGACAAGCAGGCCGATCCGGCACGCAGCCTGGATCGCATCCATCCGCAGGCGGTTGCCAGGGCGGTCAGCGATCTCGCCAAGCCCGATGCGGTCTTCGTCCTCGACACCGGCCTGAACACGCTCTGGTCCGCCAATTGGATCCGACAAAGCGGCTCGCAGCGGATGATCGGTTCCTTTAACAATGCGGCCGTGGGGACCGCGGTCGGCCAGGCCAACGGGGTGCAGGTGCTGGATCGATCGCGTCAGGTGATCGCTCTCGTCGGCGACGGTGGCTTCAACATGCTCATGTGCGAGTTTCTGACGGCCGTGCACCACAAGCTGCCAATCAAGGTGGTGATCTTCAACAACTCCGCCTTTGGGCTGATCCCATTGGAGGCTGAATCGGTTGGTCTGCCTGCTTACAAGGAGGGCATCGAATTCCGCAATCCGGATTTCCCGGCGCTTGCGCGCGCGTGCGGGGGCCATGGATTTAGGGCCACCCGGCCCGGCGAACTGCACGCCGAGATCAACGAGGCCTTGACCGTCGACGGTCCGGCGATCGTCGATTGCGTCGTGGCGGCCGACGAGCTTCCTAACCTTCCGCATCTCGATCTCGACAAGATCGGCCACTACGCCGTGGCAAAGATCAAGGAAGCCGTTCTCGCCTTGACCGCGGCATGACCGCACATTGTCGCAACCAGGGCCGCGCATGAGTGGCGCAGAGACCGATGCGCACGATCGCGAAATGATGACGCGCTGCATCGCCGTCGCGGTGCGATCGGGAGAAGAGGGCGAATACCCCTA
>DATDGG010000385.1:0-9622 GCA_036522235.1 Xanthobacteraceae bacterium | reverse complement strand
AACGGAGAGACACTACCCATGCCCGATCCGCTTGCTGAAGTCCGCCAGGAATTGGCGACCGCCAATCGCATTCTCGCCAATGAGGGCGTGCTCGATGCCTTCGGGCATATCAGCATGCGGCATCCCAACAAGCCGGACCGCTATCTGATCTCCCGCTATGGCGCGGCCGAGATCATGCAGCCCGACGACATCCTGGAATTGACGCTCGATTCGAAGCCGGTCACCCCGACCAGCGCGCGGCTGTTCAGCGAGCTCGTGATCCATGGCTGCATCTATCAGGCGCGCCCCGACGTGCATTCGGTCTGCCACCACCATGCGGTGTCGGTGCTGCCCTATTGCATCACCGGGACCGACCTGGTGCCGGTCATGCATCTCGGCGCCGCGCTCGGCGGCAAGGTGCCGTTCTGGGACAGCCGCGACGAGTTCGGCGACACCCCGCTGGTGGTCACCACGCCCGAGCAGGGCCGCTCGCATGCGCGCGCGCTCGGGAACCACTGGATGGTGCTGCTGCGCCGCCACGGCGCCACCTTGGCGGGCCGCTCGCTGCGCGAATGCGTGTTCCGCTCGATCTATACTTGCCGCAATGCCGAGCTGCAGAGCCGCGCCATGGGCATCGGATCGATCAGCACGCTCAGCCCCGGCGAGGCCGAGCAGTGCAGTTCGCACAGCCTCACGCCGCGCACGCTCAGCCGTACCTGGGAATATTGGACCTATCGGCTGCGCAAGATGGAGGCCGCGACCGCAGGTTTCGACGCGCCGCCTGCTGTGCCCAAGACATCGGCGCGACGCGCCAAACCTCCTGCCAAGCGCGCCGCGGCCCGCACGGCCGGCCGCGCCCGCAAGGTCAAGCGCGCGAAGAAACGGTAGACCGAGGCCGGCGGGCTTTACTTGACCAAGGCGGCCGCCTTGGCGGCGATCGCCGGCGGCGTCTTGTAGACCTCGCTCACCAGCGCATCGAGCCGCGCGCCCGCGACCGGATTGATCTCGAACTGCGCCTTGTCGGCCTCGGCCAGGAAATCCTTGTCCTGCATGGTCTCGTCGAAGGCCTGGCGCAGCGCTTCGACGCGCTCCTTGGGCACCGCGGGCGGCGCCATGAAGGGTCGGCCCATGACCTGGCGAGCGAAGATGAGCTTGAAAATCTGCCGTTGCTCGTCGTTCTTGGCCAAGTCAGTAACCAGCGGGATATCCGGCAGATCGGGATGCTTCGACAGCGACAGCTGCAGCAGCACGATGATCTTGCGCGCCTTGACCCAATCCATGCGGGTCGCCTTGATGCTCGACCACGACCAGCCGCAGCGGCCTTGCACTTCATTGCGCTCCATCGCCAGGCTCACGTCGTTGCCGCCCGGATAGCCGGTGATGATCTTGAACTTGGTGCCGAGCGCGCCGTTGACGACGGCGGGAAACTGATAGGTGTCGTCGGCGGCGCCGGTCGAGCCGATCGCCAGCTCCTTGCCGTAGAGATCCTCGAACTTGGTGACGCCGGAGCGGTCGGTCGCGACGCAGACGCTGACCTCGTCATTGGCGCTGCCGATCCAGTTGAACCTGCTGGCGTCGAATTGCGCACCGTTGGCGCTGAGCAGCGGATCAAAGGCCATGCCGCGGCTGGTGGCCCCGATGACGGTGCCGTCCTTGGGGGCTGCCGTATAGAGCCAGTTGGCGAGCCGCAGGCTGCCGGCGCCCTCCATGTTGCGCGGCACCACCGTCGGGTTGCCCGGAATGTGCTTGCCGATATGGCGCGCCAGCATCCGGGCATAGAGATCGTAGCCACCGCCGGCGCTGTAGCCGATCTGCAGGTCGAGGTTGCGGCCCTTGTAGAATTCGGCCGGCGTCTGCGCGAATGCGGCCGCAGCCGGCCACGCCGCCAGCAGCGCCACAGCCAGCCCGCGCACAAGCGTGATCATGCCCTTAGCTCCTTGGCTCGCCTGCCGGTAGCCGAGGTTAGCGGATTTGCCGGCGCGCGGCACGCGTCGAAATGGCTCGGCCGCCCGGATCGAAAGTTAACGGATGGAAGTCTAAGATCGCCGCGAAGCTTGAGGAACGCAATCCTCGTCGCGGCGTTGCGCGGCACGCCCCGATCGCGTAATGACCCCAAGAAATGACCTTGAGAAATGCCGGTCAGCCGGCTCGGCGAGGCCGAAGAAGGAGCCAAGAATGACGGGAGTTATCGAACCGCTTGCGGGCATCGGCCACAACTTGCCCGATCCGATGGAGATGGAGAAGAAGAACCAGAAGTGGGAACGCTGGGCCAAGAAGCGCACCTTCGTTCGCGCGCTCGAAGGCACCTACAGCCATCTCTACAAGACGCTGGTCGACGAGCCGCGGGTCTATTCGGCCTCCGACGTGGCCTGGAAGGGCGGCCCGCAGATGTTCGGCAAGAGCGTCATCAGCCCGCAAGCGACCTCGATCATCCAATCGATCGAATCCCATATCGAGGCCTACGCGCCCAAGACCGGCGGCCAGAAGCACGGCCACCTCAACAGCGCGGTGTTCTACGTTCTCAAGGGCCACGGCTACGACGTCCATGACGGGCGGCGGATCGAGTGGAAGGCCGGCGACGTGATGCTGGTCGAGAACGGCTGCGTGCATCAGCACTTCAACGCCTCCGAAACCGAGGAATGCGTTCACCTGGTGTTCAAGGCAAAGCCTTTGTTCCTGTTCATGCATCTCCTGCTGCAGAAGATGGTGGAATGGCCGCCCGAGCGCTCGCCGGACGACAAGCCCTATTCGCCGCCGACCGATCTTTAGGAGCATTTCAGGAAAAGTGGAATTCCGGTCTTCCGTTTCGAAAATGCGACAACGCAAAAATACTGGAACCGGATAGGAGCAGCACCGCATGAGCGCGATCGAAGACAAGAAACAAGCCCTTTCCGGCGACAAGACCTGCAACTGGCGGGCCGAGGAGATTCTCCGGTCGGCCGAGTTCCGCAAGGAATACGCGACCCGGCCGAACGTGATCGCGGCCGAGGACATGCCCTGGGAGCGTTCGCCGGACGGGCTGATCAAGCATCTCATCAATCACCGCATGAACACGCCCGAGCTCTGCGTCGAGGCCTATATGCTGTTCCTCAAGGACGGCGAACGCTCCGGCAAGCATCGACACATGTGGGAAGAGCTGACCTTCGTGGTGGAAGGGTCGGGCTACGACCTGCACTGGGACATGAAATTCGATTGCCAGGACAAGTTCCTGTGGGAGTGGGCGGAGGAGCCCAGGAAGTTCGAATGGAAGCAGGGCGATTACGTCTATGTGCCACCCTTCACCAACCATCAGCACTTCGCCACCAAGGAAGCGCGCCTCATCGTGATGAGCAACCGCATGATCAAGGAAATGGGCTTCGACTGGCTCGATCAGCTGGAGAACGCGCCGGGCTTCTGAGCCGATCGCTCGGCGGCAAGGAGAAGCGGCATGCATGGAGTTTTCGCGCGCGGCGCCGCCCTGGCCACAGCCGTGTTGCTGCACTCGGCGTTCGGCAACGTGAGTGCCCATGCGCAGGACGCCGCGGCGTTCTTCAAGGGACGCAACGTCAACATGGAGATCGGCTACAGCGCGGGCGGCGGCTATGACGTCTACGCCCGCGCGATCGCGCGCTTCATCGGCAGTCACATTCCGGGCAAGCCGACGGTGGTGCCCAAGGACATGCCGGGCGCCGGCAGCCTCCGTCTTGCCAACTGGCTCTACACCGCGGCCCCCAAGGACGGCACCGAGATCGGGACCATCGGCCGCGGCATTCCGTTCGATCCGCTGCTCGGCAACAAGAATGCCCAGTTCGATCCCGCCAAGTTCACCTGGCTCGGCAGCGCCACCAACGAGGTCAGCGTCTGCGTCACCTGGCAGAACTCCGGCATCACCAGGTTCGAGGACCTCTACACCAAACAGATGACGGTCGGTGGCACCGGCGGCGGGGCCGACACCGACGTGTTCCCGCAGATCCTCAACGCCGTGCTCGGCACCAAGATGAAGCTGATCAGCGGCTATCCGGGCGGCAATGATGTGGGGCTCGCCATGGAACGCGGCGAGGTGCAGGGCCGCTGCGGCTGGTCGTGGTCGAGCGTGCAGGCCACCCACAAGGACTGGCTGGCGCAGAAGAAGATCACCGTGCTGGTTCAGCTGGCGCTGTCCCGGCATCCCGATCTGCCGGATGTCCCGCTCATCACCGACCTCGCCAAGACCGACGAGCAACGGCAGCTGCTCAAGCTGATCTTCGCCCGTCAGGTGATGGGCCGGCCGTATCTCGCGCCGCCCGGCTTGCCGAAGGAGCGCACCGAAGCGCTGCGCCAGGCGTTCCTCGACACCATGCAGGACCCGGAGTTCCGCGCCGTCGCCGACACCGCGCAGCTCGAGATCAACCCGGTGACCGGCCCCGAGATCGAAAGCCTCCTCAAGGAGGTCTACCAGACGCCGCCGGAGATCGCCGCCAAGGCCGCACAGGTGCTCAACGCGAGATAATGCCAAGAAGATCGATATTGACGTCTCTCCGCTGTCATCGTCCGCGCAAGCGGACGACCCAGTAATCGCCTGCATTTCGATAAAAAAAGCGCGCTTGCGATTACCGGATCGCCCGCCTTCGCGGGCATGACAGCAAGAAGGGTTGAAAGGAAAGTTGATGCAGGAAAAAACGCAGACGCCGACGCCCGGCACCAATCAGAACTACCGCGGCTGGCAGTCCGACATCATCGTCGACCTGATCAAACGCTACGGCTTCCCGGCCATCACGCTCAATCCAGGCGCGAGCTTTCGCGGCCTGCATGATTCGCTGGTCAATTACGGCGGCAACGAGCCGCCGATGATGCTGTGCCAGCACGAAGAGATCGCGGTGCAGATCGCGCATGGCTATGCCAAGGCTTCCGGCAAGCCGATGGCGGTGATCCTGCACAACCTGGTGGGCCTCCTGCACGCCACCATGGCGATCTACTACGCGTATCTCGACCGGGTGCCGATCTTCATCATCGGCGCCACCGGCCCGATGGACGAAGGCCGGCGGCGGCCGCACATTGACTGGACCCACACCGCGCTGGTGCAGGGCAACGCCATCCGCGACTTCGTCAAATGGGACTATCAGCCGAGCTCGATCGACGGCGTGCCGGAATCCTTTGCGCGCGCCTATTCGGTCATGACCACCGAGCCGCAGGGCCCGGTCTATATGTGCTACGACGCGGCCCTGCAGGAAGACCCGTTGACGCGCGAGGTTCCGCTGCCGCCCACCGACGCGGTCGCGACGCCGGCCCCGATGGCGCCCGACCCGCGCGCCATCGCGGTGATCGCGGACAAGCTCCTCAAGGCCGAGCATCCTTTTCTGCTCGCCGAATATGCGGGCCGCCGCCCGGGCGGATTCGAAAACCTGGTCGAGCTCGCCGAGACCGCGGGCGCGGCGGTGTGGGATATCAACAATGCGCTGAACTTCCCGAACAAGCATCCGCTTTGCCTCAGCATGGACAAGGCATCGCTGCGGCACACCGACCTCGTGCTCGGCCTCGACGTGCGCGACTGGGAGAAGCAGCTGACCGAGCTCAACAGCACCAAGCGCACCCTCGAAACTTTGGTTCCGGCACATTGCGACTTCGCGGAGATCGGCTTCGGCGAGGTCGGCATCAACAAATGGGCGATGGACTATTGCCGCATGCAGCCGGTCTCGGTACGGGCGCTTGGCGACACGGCGCTGGGCATTCCGGAGCTCACCCGCATCTGCAAGGCGCGCATCGCCGCCGACCCCAAGCTCGCAAGCCGCATCGACGAGCGCAAGGCCGCGATCGGCAAACGTCACGCCGAAGTCTGGGCGAAATGGCAGGACGAGGCGCGGCAGAACTGGGACGCTTCGCCAATCACCTTCTCCCGCCTCGCGCTCGAAATCTGGGAAGTGATCAAGAACGAGGACTGGGTGCTGACCGCCAACAATCTCAAGCAGCAGGTGCGCAAGCTCTGGGACTTCGACAAGCCCTACCGGCATCCCGGCGTCGAGCTCGGCACCGCGACCCAGATCGGAATCTCGCTCGGCGTCGCGCTCGCCCACAAGGCCAAGGGCCGCATCGTGGTGGACATCCAGCCCGACGGCGATCTGATGTTCGATGCCGGCGCGCTCTGGGTGGCGGCGAAGTATCAAATTCCCATGCTGGTGGTGATGCACAACAACCGCGCCTATTATAACGACTGGGCGCACCAGATCCGCATGGCCAAGCTGCGCGGCACCGACGAGGCCAAGGCCCATATCGGCATGGACCTGTTCGGCCCGGAACCGGATTTCGGCGCGCTCGCCCGCTCCATGGGATGCTACGGCGAAGGCCCCATCGACAAGCCTGAGGACGTGCGCCCCGCGCTCGAGCGCGCGCTGGCGGAGGTCAAGAAAGGCCGGCTGGCGCTGGTCGATACCATTACACAACATCGGTGAGGTAGATGGCCCCAGCGACCGTGCCCAATTTTGTTGCGTGCAAGGGCCATGCGGATGGTGGATCGGGCGCGGCATTTCACTCCTTCTCCCCGAAGGGGAGAAGGTGGGATGAGGGGGTTCGGGCGGTGCGATACTGAAATGTCGTAACCCCCTCACCCCAACCCTTCTCCCCTTCGGGGCGAGGGAGCGAGAGGCCATGCATCCCTAACTCGGTAAGAGCAATTGAACCGCCAGAATTCAGAGACCGATCACTCTGTCTCTATCAGCACCCGGCCGTTTTCCACGATGGTCGCGTAGGTCTTGACCGGGATCATGCAGGGCGGCGAAACCACCTCGCCGGTCTTGATGTTGAACTGGCCGTTGTGGAAGTTGCATTCGACCACGTCGCCGTCGATATAGCCCTCGGAAAGCGAGCCCGGTCCGTGCGTGCAGGCGTCGTCGGTCACGAAGAACTCGCCATCGACGTTGAACACCGACAGCGTAAAGTCGCCGGCCTCGACCCTGAGCGCATTGCCGGGCGCGACATCCGCCGTGCTGCACAGATCGATCCGGTCCGCCATCCCTCTGGTCTCCTTTGTTGGTCGGGCGTCGGTCTACTTGGATTTGGCGCGATGTTCCATATAAAAGAAGCGGTCGAGAACCAAGCTCTGGAGAACCGAGATGCTCAGTGAAAGCGCCCGCATGACCACCGCCGAAGAGGCGCGGTTCCGCATCGACTATCCCAATTCCAAGCCGCGGGCCATCAAGGTCATCGCGCTCGACGGGCCGAGCGAGGGCGTGGTCAAGCGCCTGGCGCAAGGCGCCTGGCAGCGGGCGAGCTTCCTCACCGCCCTCAAGTTCGACGGCGCCCCGCGCGGCGGCGAAGGCTGGTCCATGAAGGCCTGGCTGAGCGACCTCGCCGGCCGCACCAAGGACCTGGTGGACGAGGTGGCGTCCGCCGACCTGGTGGTGATGGTGGCGAGCGCCGGCACCGGCGCGGAGGCGGCCGCCGTGATCGCCGAAGCCTGCGCGGTCCGCAAGGTGATGACCACGGCGCTCATCATCGACAGCAAAGCGAAGTCGGACGAGGAGCTCTCGAAGACGCTCGCCAGCCTGCGGCCGCACGCCTCCATGCTGGTGATCGCCCACGACGACGAATACATCGAAGCGATGCTGGCCGCGCTGCGGGCATGAATGGTGTTCGCCGCATCGTGATCATCGGGGCCGGCCCGGCCGGCGTCGGCGCCGCGCTCGCGGCCCGGCAACAGGATGCTACGGCCGACATCCTTCTCGTCACCGACGAGCTGTGCGAGCCCTATGAGAAGCCGCCGCTTTCGAAGGCAGTCCTGACCGGGAGGGCCAAGCCGCACGACGCCCCGATCGCGGGTCCGCTTGGCGTCGGCGGACACAAGATCACGCTCAAGCGCGGCGCGCGCTGCGCCGCCATCGACCGCGCCGCCCGTACGGTGAACACCCAAGCTGGCGAGCACATCCGCTATGATGCGCTGGTGCTCGCGACCGGCTCGATCAACCGGGTGCTGCCGCAATTTCCAACCGGGCAGCCGCGCATCCACTACCTGCGCAACCATGATGAGGCGCTGGCCTTGCGGGACGAGCTCAGCCGCGGCCGCGCCCTCACCGTGGTCGGAGCCGGGCTGATCGGGCTCGAAGTCGCGGCTTCGGCGCGCGAGATCGGCGTCGCGACCACCGTGATCGAGATCGCGCCCCGCATCCTGGCGCGCGTCTGCGACGAAGAGACGTCGGCGCTGATCCAGGCGCACCATGTGGCGCATGGCGTCGATATCCGACTCGGCACCGCGATCTCGGAAGTGCGCACCCTGCCGGATGGCGGCATCGCGGTCGAAACCAAGACCGGCGAAACTATCGCTGCCGATCTGGTCGTGGTCGGAGCCGGAGTCGGCCCCGATGATCGGCTCGCCAAGGCGGCCGGCCTCGCCGTGCAGGACGGCATCGTCATCGACGACCATTGCGTCACCTCGGACCCGGCGATTCTGGCGGCGGGCGACTGCACGCGCTTTCCCGGGCCGCACGGGCCGGTGCGGCTGGAGAACTGGCGCCACGCCCAGGAGCAAGGCGCGGTTGCCGGGCGCAATGCCGCCGGCGGCGACGCGAGCTACAAGGTGGCGCCCTCGTTCTGGTCGGAGCAATACGACCTTTACATCCAGGGTGTGGGCTGGCCGCTGCCGCAAGGCGGCGCGCCGGTGCGCCGACAGATCGGGCCGAATGCCATGCTCCAGTTCTGGCTTGATGGCGATCGTCTGGTTTACGTCTTCGGCATCAATGCCCAGCGCGACATCGCGGCGGCGCGCCGGCTGATCGAGCGCCGCGTGGCGGTCGAACCGGCCGAGCTCGCCGATCCGGGCAAGCCGCTCGCCGCCATGCTCAAGGCCAAAGTCTGAAAGCGTACAGAACAAGCAACGAGGATCGAATGGCAAACGCAGGCAAGGAGCGAGTCGGCATCGTGGGGGTCGGGCGGATGGGGCTCGCGATGCTCAAGCATCTCATCAAGCACGGCTATGCGGTGACGGCCTGCGACCTCGACCAAAAACAACTCGCCAAGGCGCGCGAGGCCGGCGCCGCCACCGCCGAGACGCCGGCCGCGCTCGCCAAGTCGGCCGACTTCGTCATTCTGGGTGTCGGTTATACGGACGAGGTCAACGCCGTCGTGCACGGCGAGAGCGGTCTGCTGGCGGCGCTCGGCAAGGGATCAATCATCGCGATCTCGTCCACGGTCTCGCCGTTCACGGTGCAGGCGATCGACGCGGCCGCGCAACCCAGGGGCATCGGGGTGCTGGATGCTCCGATCTGCCGCGGGCGCTGGGCCGCCGATGAAGGCACGCTGCTCGCCATGGTGGGCGGCCGCGCGGAGGTGGTCGAGCGCGGGCGCGCGGTCTATGGCTGCTTCTGCTCTGACTATGCGCATCTCGGCGATGTCGGCCACGGCCAGGTCGGCAAGACCATGAACAACCTGCTGCTCTGGATCAATTCGGTCGGATTGATCGAGGCGGGCCGGCTCGCCGAAACCACCGGCATCGATCTCGTCCGGCTGCGCGACGCCTTGCAGATCAGCTCCGGCGCCTCAGCGGCGCTCAACGATTGGGACATGATCACCTTCACCTGGGCGCTCAAGGACATGCAGGTGGTGGCCGAGATGACCGACAAAGCCGGCCTCTCGCTCCCCATCACCGGCGCCGTCAAGGAACTGGTCAAGGAGGCGCGCCGGATCAAAGCCGCCAACC
>DATDGG010000384.1:0-8272 GCA_036522235.1 Xanthobacteraceae bacterium | reverse complement strand
TGTCGAACGAGCCGGCCGGAACCGTGGCCTGGGCGCCGCGCAGGAGGTTTGCGGTATTGACCGCCTCCTGCTGGGTGTCGGTCGGCGTTTGCGGTGCAGATGAAGCGGGCGGCTTGGCGGGAGCGGGAGCCGCCGCATTGGCGGATTTGACCTCGGGCTGAGCCGCCGCGGCACCCGCCGCGGGCTTCGGCCGCGCCGTCGCCGCCGAGGCGGTCTGGGTCGGCTTGGCCGCGGGCTTCGATTTGGCGGCCGCGTCGCCGCCCTGATCCGATCCGCCCAGGCCGACCAGCCGCGACATCTTGTCGAGCATGCCGCCGCCGGATTGGGAATCGTTGCCCTTGGCGCCCTCGCCATTGGAGGAGAACAGACCGCTGAACAGGTTGCCGGAGCTCGGCTGTGCCGCCGCCGAAGCGCGCGGCGCCGGCACCGGCCGCGATTCGCTCGACGCGAGACTCATGGTGCTGCCGGTCGTCTCGGGCGCGGCCGGCGCGCCGGGGGGCCTGATATTGGCCGGGATCGTGCCGGGCAACGACGAGCTCGACTGGATCGGGAACTGGGTGCCGCCGTGGAACTGCACGGCCGCCAGGAAGACCGGGTTCATGCCGCCGTCGGTGCCGGTGCGCACCGGCACGGTCGGCGTGCCGCGGCTGATGAGCTGGGCGACCTGGGCCTCTTCGCGCTGCTGCCTTTCCTTGACCGGGCCCGCGATCTCCTGCGGCAGCTCGTAGGCCGGGCATTTGGCGGCGGGGCTGAAATGCAACGCGCTTGCCGGGCCGTTCGGCGCGGCGGCATTAAACACGTAGTGCTTGTCGCACACATCGACCTTGGGCTCTTGGTGGGTCACCTCGAAGTGGTCATAGCCTTCCTTGATCATTTTCCAGAAGGCCATGTTCGGCGAGTCGCGATGCTTCGCCATGTTGAGCGGCGTCATCCGGAACGGATAGGCCTGGATCTGGAACGATTTCTGGCCGCCGAAGAAAGACTCGCGCGCCAGCGCATAAATCTCGGCGATCTGCTCGTCGGTCATGGCGTAGCAACCCGCCGAGGAACAATCGCCGTGGATCATCAAGAATTCGCCGGTGCGCCCATTGGCCCGGTCATAGGCGTTCGGAAAGCCGGTATTGATGGCGAGATAGTAGTTGGAATTGGGGTTCATCTGGCCGGGGCTGATCGTATAGAAGCCCTCCGGCGCCTGCCGGTCGCCGAGCTTGACCTTGGGCCCGAGCTCGCCCGACCAGCGGCAGATCGGGTAGGTCTTCAGCAATTCGAAGCGGCCGCTATTGTCCTGCTTCCAGACCTCGAGTTCCGATTCCTCCTTGAAGAGCCGCACCAGGATGGGCGACTCCTTGGACATGTTCTTCGCCTCGATCTCGGCGAGCATCTTGTCGGAAAGGGGCGCGAGCGCACGGCCCGAGGGCAGCCCGGCACCGTCGGTGTCGCAGCCGGCAACGACCGCGGCAGCGGCCATTACCGCCGACGCCAGAAGCGCGCGGAGAAGGGGGCGGTAATTCAACGCGAAGCTCCCCGACTGAAAGGCTGTCCCCATGCCTTCATTGATCGATCATTATCCTTAAGATGCCTCGACCGCAAGGCGCGGGCGGGGCGGCCAGCCTGTGGATCACGGCGAAGGTGAAGAAAAGGTAAATGGGTGCGGAGGCTGATATTCCAGCCTCGGACCGCATTCCCCACCACATTCCCCAAGACCCCAAGACCCGTCCCAGATTCGCCGAGGACGCTAGGCCAACACTGAGGAAATATCAGGGCAGGGATGGAAAACCCGGGGTTCTCTGTGGACTTTGGGGGGGACTGGGTCGCTACCCCGGCGATCCCGCCGGCGGGCGGATTCGGCTGATTTTGACGCCACTTATCCCGGACCATACCGTCTCGCTCACCCCAGTGTGCGGCCCATGGCCAGGAACTTGTCCCAGCGCTGACGCCTGACGGTGTCCCGGTCGAGGTCCCGCAGCTCGTCCATCGCCGCCTGGATGGCGCCATCGGCCGACGCAATAGCGGCGGGGGGGTCCCGGTGAGCGCCTCCGATCGGCTCGGTGACGATCTGGTCGATGACCCCGAACCGAATCATGTCCTGGGCGGTGATTTTCATGCCGGTCGCCGCCTCCTGGGCCTTGGCGGTGTCGCGCCACAAGATGGAGGCCGCACCTTCCGGCGAGATCACGCTGTAGATGGCGTGCTCCAGCATGAGGACGCGATTGGTGGTGGCGAGCGCGATGGCGCCGCCCGAGCCGCCTTCGCCGACGATCAGCGCCACATTCGGCACCCCCAGCGCCAGGCAGGCTTCGGTCGAGCGGGCGATGGCCTCAGCCTGGCCGCGCTCCTCGGCCCCGATGCCCGGATAGGCGCCCGGCGTGTCGACCAGCGAGATGACCGGAATGCCGAACCGGTCCGCCATCTGCATCAGCCGCTCGGCCTTGCGATAGCCTTCCGGACGCGCCATGCCGAAATTGTGCTTGAGCCGGTCCTCGGTGCCCGATCCCTTCTCGTGGCCGATGATGCAGACGCTCTCGCCGTGGTAGCGCCCGAAACCGCCCACGATCGCCTCGTCATCCCCGAACTTGCGGTCGCCGGCGAGCGGCACGAAGTCGGTGATGAGGGCCGCCACATAGTCGAGGCAATGGGGCCGATCGGGATGGCGGGCGACCTGCGTCTTCTGCCACGGCGTCAGGCCGGAATAGAGGTCGCGCAGCGTCTGCCCCGCCTTGGCCTCCAAGCGCGCGACCTCCTCGCCGATGGCGGCGGCGCTGTCGCCGGCATCGAGCGCGCGCAATTCCTCGAGCTTGGCCTCGATCTCGGCCACCGGCTTCTCGAAGTCGAGATAGCTGCGCATTGAGCGAAAAATGTCGTTCCATCAAGGGACAAGCGGCACCCTGCCGCGGGCGGCCAAACTCGCTTGCGACGACCCTCTCGTCAAGCAAGGCGGCGCGCGCGCTTAAGGCCGCTCAGACGTCGGGCCGCTTGTAGACCGGGTTGGGGCCGCCTTTTTGCGATTTGAGATAGGACTCGACGTCGCTCAAGGGGTCCATGGCGCGGCGCAGCCGCTGCCCGACCAGCTGATCGAGCTGGATGGCCTGCGCGATCGAGAGGTCGCGGCCCATCTGGACGGTGATCTTATGGTGCTCAAGCGGCGCCAGATGGCGCGAGGCGATCTCGCGCGCAATGCCGGTCGTATAGGTTTCGAGCTCGGGTGCGGGCACCGCTTGGCTGACGATGCCGAGCGCGTCGGCTTCCTTGCCGCTGATATTGCGCCCGACTAGCGCGATATGGGCGAGCTTCTTCACCGGCAGCCCGCCATGCAGGAGCGTCGAGGTCACGAGCTGGCCGAAGCTGCCGCGCAGGATCTCCGGCATGCCGAGTTGCGCGTCCTCGGCGGCGTAGACGAGGTCATGGCAATTCATGATGCCGAGCGCGCCGCCCAGGCAATAGCCGTGCACCTGCGCGATCACGATGCGCGGGAAGACGCGCAGCGCCTCCGCGATCTGGATGGTCAGGTTGGGCCGGTCCCAGTCGAGCAGCGGGCCATTGGAGACCTCGCGCAGGAAGTTGAGGTCGAGGCCCGACGAATAGACCGTCCCGGCGCCCTTGGTGATGACGACCTTGAGCTCCTTGTCGGCGCGAATGATCTCGAGCGCGTCCATGAAGGCGAGGCAGAGCGGCCGGTTCCAGCAATTGCGCTTGTCCGGCCGGTTCAGCACGATGCGCGCGACGCCGGCGCCCTCGAGCCGCTCCAGAATGAGCTCCGGCCACTCCTCGAGCTGCACCCATGTGTCGGGCTTCGCGTCGAACATTCGATCCCTCCGCCTCGTTCATCTGCGTTCATTGGTATCGGCCGTGCCGGGCGCCGACAAGGCCGGTCGGGCGGCGCTAGTCTGGCGGCTCCGCCAGCGGATGAAGGTCGCGCACCAGGCTCTTGAGCCGCTCCTCCAGCACGTGCGTGTAGATCTGCGTGGTCGAAATATCGGCATGGCCGAGCAGCGTCTGCACCACCCGCAGGTCGGCGCCGTTGTGCAGGAGATGGCTTGCAAAAGCGTGACGCAGCACGTGCGGGCTCACCTGGTCGGCGGCGAGTCCGGCGGCCACGGCGAGCGATTTGAGGTCGCGGGCGAAATGCTGGCGCGTGAGGTGCCCGCTCTCCCCGAACGAGGGGAACAACCATTTCGACCCCGCTCCGGCCTGCGGGCTCGCCGCCGCCCGCAGCGCCAGATAGTCGCGCATGGTCTGCTTGGCGGTCTCGTTGAGCGGGACCAGGCGCTCCTTGTCGCCCTTGCCGCGCACGATCAGCATGCGCGCCTCGCGTTCGGCCGCCGAGGTCGGCAAGGAGACGAGCTCGGAAACGCGTAGGCCGGTCGCGTAAAGCACCTCGATCAGGCAGGTCATGCGCGCCGCCCGCAGGCGATCGAGCGCCGACGGGTCGGGGCCTTCTCCGGCCCGGCGGGCGGCCGCCAGCAGCGCGTCCACCTGCGCGATGCTCAAGACCTTGGGAACGCTGCGCCCGCGCTTGGGCCCCTCCATGATGGCGGCCGGGTCGTCGCGGCGGTGACCTTCGGCGCAGAGGAACCGATAGAGCTGGCGGATCGCCGAAAGCCGACGGGCCACCGAGGTGGCGGCGAAGCCGCGCTTGCCGAGCGCGCCCAGATAGCCGCGGATGTCGTCGGTGGTCGAGGTTGCGACGAGGCGCCGCTTGGCGGCGAGATAGGTCGAAAAATCCGCGAGATCGCGCCCATAGGCCGCAAGCGTATTCTCCCCGGCGCCGCGCTCGGCCGCCAGCATTTCGAGGAACAGCGCGATCAGGTTCTGATCGGAACTCGGCGTGTGGCGGCCCATGGGCGGCACGGCGGGCGGCGTTCAGTGCTGTTTGGAAAACTTGTCCGGCGGGACCGAGACCGTGATCTCGCGCGGCTTGGGATCGTACCAATAGGCAAGCGCGTAGATGGCGCCGTAGCCCAAGCCGGCCAGCAGGCACAGGACCAGCAGGAACCGCAAAAGTGAGGGCATCGAATCAACCGTTTCGGCGCAGCATTGCCCTGGAAGAATGGAAAAACTACGACCACGTTCCGTCCGCCAAGACAATAGCGAACCGGGCGTGGCGAATGGTGAATAGTGGGAACAGCAAGAACATCGACCATTCACACCATTCACCACTCACCGCTCACTTATTGGCCATTCGCCGGCATGTTGTGATACCAGTGCGGCGATCGATCAAACCGCCGCCGCCCGCGGGAGCCCGATGGACAGTAAGGGACCAGCAAGAGACCAGATGTCGGTGCGCGCCACCCAGGATGTCGCAGGCACCGCCGAGGCCGCCATCGTGGCGGCGCTCGCCTCGCGTTCGGTCGTGCTGGTCGGCATGATGGGGGCGGGCAAATCGTCGATTGGCCGGCGCCTGGCGGTGCGGCTCGCCATCCCGTTCGCGGACGCGGACGCCGAGATCGAGACCGCGCACCGGATGAGCATTGCGGAGATTTTCTCGACCTATGGCGAACCGTATTTCAGGTCGGGCGAGACGCGCGTGATCGCGCGGCTGCTCGAAAGCGGCCCGCAGGTGCTGGCGACCGGGGGCGGCGCCTTCATGAATGCGGACACGCGCTCAGCCATCGGGACGCACGGCATCTCGATCTGGCTCAAGGCGGAATTCGACGTGCTGATGCGCCGGATCAAGCGCCGGCAGGACCGTCCGCTGCTGAAGACCGAGGATCCGGGTGAGACCTTGCGGGCCCTCATGGCGGAGCGCTACCCGGTCTATGCGCAGGCCGACCTCACGATTCAGTCGCGCGAAGTCCCGCACGAGAAGATCGTCGACGAGATTGTCAGCGCGCTCGCGGCCGCTCTGGCCCCGAAGGTCGCGGCCGCCGTCAACGAGGAGGACCGCGCCCCGTGACCGCACCGCTCCGCGCGCCCGAACCGATCATGGTCGAGGTCGCGCTCGGCGCGCGCAGCTACGACATCGTGATCGGCCGCGCCACGCTGCCCTCGCTCGGCCAACGCATCGCGGCGCTGCGGCCCGCCGCCAAGATCGCGATCGTCACCGATGCCACGGTCGCCGGGCACCATCTGGCCGCCACCGAGGCCGCGCTTGCGCGCGGCGGGCTTGCGGCCACGGTCGTGACCGTGGCGCCGGGTGAAGCCTCCAAGAGCTTCGCGGTCTTCGAGCAGGTCTGCGAGGCGCTGATCGCGGCGCGCATCGAGCGTCGCGATCTCGTGGTCGCGCTCGGCGGCGGCGTCGTGGGCGATCTTGCCGGCTTCGCGGCCGCCGCGGTCCGCCGCGGCCTCGATTATGTGCAGGTGCCGACGACCCTGCTGGCGCAGGTCGATTCCTCGGTTGGCGGCAAGACCGCGATCGATTCCAAGCACGGCAAGAACCTGGTCGGCGCCTTCCACCAGCCGATCCTGGTCGTGGCCGATACCGCCTTGCTCGATACGCTGCCGCCGCGGGAATTCGCGGCCGGCTATGCGGAAGTCGCCAAATACGGGCTGCTGGGCGACGCGGCCTTCTTCGCCCGCCTCGAGACCGACTGGCGCGAGGTCTTTGCCGGCGGCGCCGCGCGCGAGCAGGCGATTGCCGTAAGCTGCCGCGCCAAGGCCGCGATCGTTGCGCGCGACGAGCGCGAAACTGGCGACCGGGCGCTGCTCAATCTCGGCCACACTTTCGGGCACGCCTTCGAGGCGGCGGCCGGCTTCTCGGGGCGCCTGCTGCACGGCGAGGCGATCTCGCTCGGCATGGTGCTGGCATTCGAGTTCTCGGCCGCGCGCGGGCTGTTGGCCGCCTCAGAGGCCGCCCGGGTTGCGGGTCATCTTGCAGCGGTCGGCTTGCCGACCCATGTGTCAGCGGTCGCCGGCCTGCTGCCGGACGCCGATCATCTGATGGATTTGATCGCGCAGGACAAAAAGGTGCAACGCGGCCGGCTGACCTTCATCCTGGCGCGCGGGATCGGCCAAGCCTTCGTTGCGCCCGACGTTGATGCCGCGCAGGTACGCGCCTTCCTGGTCGAGAAGCTCGCCGAGCGATGACCGCCTACGACTGGTTCGCAATCGCGACCGTTCTCTTCTGCGTGCTGCTCTCCGCCGCGTTCTCCGGCAGCGAAACGGCGCTGACCGCCTCCTCGCGCGCCACCATGCTGCAGCTGGAGAAGCAGGGCGACCGGCGCGCCGCGCTCGTCAACCGCCTCCTGGAATCGCGCGAGCGGCTGATCAGCGCGCTGCTCATCGGCAACAATTCCGTCAATATCATCGCCTCCTCGCTCGCGACCGGCGTCCTGATCGCCTGGTTCGGCGAACGCGGCGTGCTCTATTCCACCTTGCTCATGACGGTCGTGATCGTGGTGTTCTCCGAGGTCTTGCCGAAGACCGCGGCGTTCAACGCGCCCGACCGCGTCGCCCTCCTGGTGGCGCGGCCGATCGCCTGGACGGTGCGGCTCCTGGGGCCGGTGCTGACCGCGGTCGAAGCGCTGGTCAATTGGCTGCTGCGCCGATTCGGGGCGCAGGTCGGCGAGGGGCCCTCGATCCTGTCGCCGCACGAGGAGCTGCGCGGCGCGGTCGATCTGTTGCACCGCGAGGGCGGCGTCGAAAAGCACGATCGCGACATGTTCAGCGGTCTGCTCGACCTGCGCGACCTCACGGTGTCGGACGTGATGATCCATCGCACCGAAATGATCACCATCGACGCCGATGAGCCGCCCGAGGAGGTCGTCAAGGCGGCGCTCGAAGCGGCGGTCACGCGGATACCGCTCTGGCGCGGCAAGCCCGAGAACATCGTCGGGATCATGCACGCCAAGGATCTGCTGCGCGCCATCCATGCAGCGGGCGGCGATCTCGCCAAGGTCGACATCGCGGCGGTGGCGCGGCCGCCCTGGTTCGTGCCCGATATCCGCCCGTTGTCCGAGCAGCTCAAGGCGTTTCGCCGGCGCCAGACCCAGCTCGCGCTGGTGGTCGACGAGTATGGCGAGCTCATGGGCCTGGTGACGCTCGAAGACATTCTCGAGGAGATCGTCGGCGACATCAGCGACGAGCACGACATTGCGGTGCCGGGCGTGCGGCGGCAGCCCGACGGCTCGGTCAATGTCGACGGCGGCGTGCCGATCCGCGATCTCAACCGCGCCATGGACTGGCACCTGCCGGACGACGAGGCGACCACGGTGGCCGGCCTGGTCATTCACGAGGCCCGTCTCATCCCCGAGCCGGGGCAGACCTTCACGTTTCACGGCTTCCGATTCCGGGTGCTGCGCCGGCACCGCAACCGCATAACAGTGCTGCGCATCAC
>DATDGG010000383.1:0-8041 GCA_036522235.1 Xanthobacteraceae bacterium | reverse complement strand
GCGAGATGCTTGCCGACCGGCACCGATCCGGTGAACGAAATCTTGCGCACCGCCGCCGACGCGATCAGGTGCTCCGACACATTGGCGGGCACGCCGAACACCATATTGAGCACGCCTGCCGGCAGGCCGGCCTCGATGAAGCAGCGCACCAGCTCGACGCAGCTGCCGGGCGTCTCCTCCGAGGGCTTGATGATGATCGAGCAGCCGGCCGCGAGCGCGGCGCCGATCTTGCGCGCCGGCGTCAGGGTCGGAAAGTTCCAGGGCGTGAAAGCGGCAACCACGCCGACCGGCTCCTGCACCATCATCTGGCGGGTGTTCTTGCCGCGGCCCGGGATGATGCGTCCATAGGCGCGGCGGCCTTCCTCCGCGAACCAGTCGATGATGTCGGCGGTGACCAGCACCTCAAGGCGCGATTCGGCGAATATCTTGCCCTGCTCCTGCGTCATGATACGGCCGATGGCGTCGGCGCGCTCGCGCACCAGGCCCGCGGCCTTGCGCAGCACCTTGCTGCGGTCATAGGCCGAGGTCGCGCGCCACACTTCGAGGCCCTTCTGGGCCGCCGCCAGCGCCTGATCGAGATCGCTCGCGCCCGCGTGCGGCAGCCGCCCCAGCGGCTTCTCGGTCGCCGGATTGACCACGTCCTCGCCCTGGCGGCCATCGCCGTTGAGCCAATTGCCGCCGATATGGAGCGCGAGATCGGTATACATGGTGGCCTCACTTTTGGTGCTTTTTGGAAATGCCAACGCGCCCGAAGATCAACGGCGCGGTCCGGGGTACCTTAGCACGAGAGGAACGCCCCGCCATTGGCGTGGATGGTCAAAGCGCACTGCACACGCCCGCTCGGCTAAGGCACCATGCCTACAAATTATTTGCCGGCCTCATGCGACCAAAACGGGTAGGCACTCTTTCGGCCGATGTCCACGTGTGGCATATTGCACGATAAGACGAGGCGGCTGGGACACTTGAGCCATGACTCGCACCGCTTTCGCGGCTGTTCTTGCAGGGCTCTCGCTGATGCTCTTCGCGCCCGTGGCGCAGGCC
Source organism: Xanthobacteraceae bacterium (assembly GCA_036522235.1). Taxonomy (GTDB): domain Bacteria; phylum Pseudomonadota; class Alphaproteobacteria; order Rhizobiales; family Xanthobacteraceae; genus VAZQ01. The sequence goes on along the minus strand of DATDGG010000383.1, from coordinate 7,000 downwards.
GAGAGCCGCGTTGCTTTGGTTATCGGAAACTCGGCCTACCAGAACACGCCGGCGCTCGCCAATCCGGGCAACGATGCGGACGACATGGCGGCCGCGTTGAAGCGGGTCGGTTTCACCGTACACCTGGAACATAACCTCGACAAACGCGGCATGGAGCGTGCGACCGCCCAGTTTGCCCGCGAGGCCCGCGATGCCGACGCTGCGCTGTTCTATTACGCGGGTCACGGATTGCAGCATCGCGGCCTCAACTACCTGATGCCGACCGACGCCAAGCTTGACGACGAATTCAGTGTCAATTTCGAGATGACGCGGCTGGAGGATGTGCTGCAGAGCCTGGATCAGGCGCGAGGGGTCAAGATCCTGGTCCTTGACGCCTGCCGGCGAAACCCATTGGTCGACCGCCTGGCCGGGAAGGCGACCACGCGTGATTTTGCACCAACGCGCGGCCTGGCGCGCCTTGACGCCACGCGCGGCATGGTGGTTGCGTATTCGACGCAGCCCGATCAAGTCGCTGTGGACGGAGCCGGCCGCAACAGCCCGTTCACGGCCGCGCTGGTGAGAGAAATCAGCGAACCCGGGCTCGAGATCGGAACGCTGTTCCGGCGTGTCGCGGCCGATGTCAACCACGCGACCGGAGGACGCCAACTGCCGGAGCTGTCAGTTTCTTTGCTCGGCGAATTTTATTTCTCCAGCGCCGACAGTGACGTGCAGGCTTGGGCGAAGGTGCGGGCATCGCAAGATCGAGGCAAGCTCAGAGATTTTCTGGATCGGTACCCTTCGAGTCCCCTCGTCCTGGACATCGGCGAACGTCTCGAGGCGATCGAGCGGACCGAAAAGGCACGTCTCGACCGCGAACGGGCTGAAACGGAGCGCCTGGAGCGCGAGCGGTTGGCGCGCGAACAGGCAGAACGGGACCGGCGCGATCAGGCAGAGCGAGAACGGCTCGGGCGAGAACGACCCGAGCGGGAGCGAGTCGCGCGGGAGCAAGCCGAGCAGAAGCAACGGGAGCAGGCGGAGCGCGACCGACTTGCCTCCGCGCAGGTATCGCAACAAATCATAGATCAGGCGGCACCGACCGCGCCCGCGGACAAAACTCAAACCGCGATGCTGACGCCGCCCTCAGCGCCACTCCCCGCCGCGCCACGCCCCTTGGCGGGCGGTGCCCTGGTGCAGGAAATCAAGAAGGAACTCCGGCGCGTTGGTTGCTATGGCGGACCAATCGACGAAAAATGGCCGACCAGCGAAGCGATGGCCGCAGCCAAGAAATTTGCCACTTATGCGACGTTACCGACGCCTAAGATGGAACCGACCATCGAGCTTCTTGATGCCATCCGGGGAAAATCTGAACGGGTGTGCCCGCTCGAATGCGATTCTCACCAGGTCGAGAAGGACGGACGCTGCATCGCGAAATCGTGCCCCAAGGGCTTGAATATCGATGACAATGGCAACTGCACAAGGCCCCCGAAGGCGCCGACTCGACCGGCGGACGCTTCCCTTTCCCAGCCAGAGCCGAGCAGCACGCACCCGAGAGTCTTCACGGCAGAGCCTCCTAGGGGCAGCGGCGCGATTAACCACGGTGAGAACGTTTACGTCGACGACGGAAGCTGCGGCAATGGGCAGATCAAGGAGATTATTGGCGGCCAAGGACGCGGTTCGGGTGTTCACCGTCAGGAGATGTGCGTCGCACGCCCGCCGGGAGTTTCCCGACCGGCCGAGCAAGCGCCAGTGGCCGGTGCCCTGCGGCAGGAACCGGCTGCCGGCTCCATACGCACCGGCGCGAAGGTTTTGGTGGACGACGGCGCTTGCCCGCGTGGGAAAATCAAGGAGGTCACCGGGGGTGACATGGCAAGCATACCGCGCCTCCACCGATGCGTCGCTCGCAACTAACAGGGTGATGAGCCGTCAAATGCCACATCGCCATCGGCGCTTTCCCGGTTGACGCAACCGGTCGGGCGCGTCCTGTCTTATCACGAGAGGAACGCCCCGCCATTGGCGTGGATGGTCTGCCCGGTGAGGTAGCGCGCGCCGGGCCCGCACAGGAACCGCACCACCGCCGCCACCTCGTCGGGCGTGCCGTATTTCCCGGTGAGCGTGCGGTTGACCTGATGATGCTGCGGCTCGGGCAGGGCGGGATCGCGCGGCCGCTCGATCAGGCCGGGCGAGACGCAGTTCACCGTCACCTTGTCGGCGGCGAGATCGTGGGCGAGCGCGCGCGTGAGCCCGACCAAGCCGGCCTTGGCGGCGACCACATGGGCGCGATTCCTGGAGCCGGTATGGGCGCTCAGGCCGCCGATATTGACGATGGCGCCGGCGCCGCTTTGCTTGAGCGCCGGCAGGCAGGCCTTCACGCAGTGGAAGGCGCCTTCCAGAATGACCGCCATGACGGCGCGCCAATCCGCGATGGTCATCCGCTCGATCATCTTTTCGTCGCGGATCGCCGCATTGTTGACCAGGATATCGATACGGCCGAAGCCGGCGCTCGCCGCCGACACCATGGCGGCAACCGCGGCCCCGTCGGTGACGTCGGCCAGATAGGCCAGCGCCTCTCCGCCCCTGCGCTCGATCTCGCGCACCACGGCGTCGGCCTCGGCGCGGTTGGTGCGCGCATTGACCACCACGGCGGCGCCGCCTTCGGCCAGCGCCAGCGCAATGGCGCGGCCGATATTGCGGCCGGCACCGGTCACGATGGCGACGCGTCCGTTTAGCTCCTTGCCGGCTTCAGGCATGATGATCTCTTCCTACGGCCCTGTCGCGTTGAGGGCAGGTGAACACGGCGATGTCAGCGCGCGTGTAATCCCCCAACCCCGCCGCCTCGCTGGCGCGAGGCGTCGACCCTCCCCGCCAATGGGCGGGAGGGTATGCACCGTCGTTGGCCATGTCTCTCCGCGATGCAATTACGGTCAGGTTAGGCAAAAGCCCCTCCGCGAGCTTACCCTCCCGCCCGTTGGCGGGGAGGGTGGCGCCGCGTAGCGGCGCCCGGTGGGGGACTACACTCGCTCCGAGCTCGCCTTCGCGTTTTGCGGCGGCCTCAATGAGCGCTTGATGGATCGTGCTCATGACACCCTCGATCTGATTGAAGACTGCGTTGTTCCAGAACCTGAGCACGCGATAGCCGCGCGCGTTCAAGAAAGCCGTCCGCCTGGCGTCAGCGGCGATTTGTTGATCCTCAGCGTGCCCTCCGCCATCTACTTCGATCACCAGCCGATGATGGTGGCAGGCGAAATCAGCGTAGTACTGACCGATTGTCGCTTGCCGGCGGAAATGGGCGTTCGGGTTCGGCAGGCGATTGAGATGCCACCAGAGCTTCCGCTCGGCATTGGTCATGGCGCGGCGCAACTGGCGTGCGCGGGGCACGCGAGGATCGGTTCGGTCTTCCTGTTTCACCTTGGTCCCCCGCAGGTTGGGCTGGTCCTTGGCATTACGGCAATGTCAGCGCAAGTGTAGTCCCCCCACCCCGACGCCTCGCTCCGCGAGGCGTCGACCCTCCCCGCCAACGGGCGGGAGGGTACGCACCCGAGCGGCCGCGGCCATCAGCCACGTAGCGCAGTGAGATCGATCTTCTCGTCATAGAGCCTGCCGGCGAGCGCGAGGGCTGCATCGGTGCGGCTCTTGTCCCAGCCGCCATGTTGCGCGTTGAGGGCGAACTTCTCCTCGATGTCGGCGCGGCTGAGCGGCTCCTGGGCGCCGCCGCGCATGTGCGGTTGGCGCTCCTCGATCACGCTGCCGTCCGTGAGCGTCGCCCGGATGTGGCCCGTAAAGCCGTTCGGGTAGGGATTGGCCGGATCGATCCGGTAGCGCACCTTGGCGGCGAGCGGGAGCACGGCGGGATCGCGCACGGCGGCGTCCGAGAAATCGTCGAGCCCGACATTGCCGCGCACCAAGGCGGCCGCAACGCAATAGGGCGTCGAGAACTTGGCGCCGTAGCCGTTGCCGGGGCGCTGCTTGGCGGCCAGCGGCTCCCACAGGCGATGCACCGTCCCTTCGGCCACGTCGCAGACCATGTCGGTGACGGCCTCCGCCTTGATGCCGCGCGCCGCGAGCCGCCGCGCGCAGTCGATATACGGATGGATCATGGTGCCGCACGGATAAGGCTTGAAGGCGAGCGTCGGCGTCACCCAGCGCTCGCCGAAATCGCCGATCAGCGCGTCGTAGTCGCCCTTGGTGGTGTGGGCGAAGCCGTGGAAGAGCCCATGCACGCCCTCGAACACGGTGCGCGGACCGAGGAAGCCTTCGCGTCCGAGCAGCGCCGCCCGCAGGCCCGATTGCGCGGCCCAGCCGGCATGCAGGCGCTTGGTCCAGGCGCCTTCGGCCAGATATTCGATGATGCCGCCCGCCATGGAGCCCGCAATGCCGAGCGCGTCGACGGTCTGACGCGGCTCAAGGCGCAGCGCCGCCGCGACACCGGCCGCCGCCGCCATGGCGCCGAACACCGCGGTCGGATGGAAGCCGGCCTTGTGCACGGCCTTGGGGGCCACCAGGCCGAGCCGGCAGAGGGTCTCGACCCCAACCGCGACGCCGATGAGCGCGGCCGCCCCGTCGAGCCGCTGCTTCTCGCAGGCGGCGAGCACGGCCGGCACCACCACGGCCCCGGCATGCACCGGACCGCCCTCGAACGTGTCGTCGAAATCCTCGCCATGGGCCGCGGTGCCGTTGACGAAGGCGGCGCCGGCCGCGCTCATCGGCGGCGCGTGGCCGATCGCGGTGCAGGCGCCCGCGTCGTCGAAGCCCGCGATCGCGCGCGTCACATAGGGCTCGCGGCGCGCCGTCACGCACAGCCCGATGATGTCGATCAGCAGGTCTTCGCATTTGCGGCGCACGGCCGGGGGCAGCCGCGCCGGATCGAGCGCGGCGATCTTGCTCGCCAAATGCTCGGCGACCGCAATACGGGGAAGCTCAGCGTCCATGGGACTCTCGGATGAGGATCGGGCGGGGATCAGGCGTTGCGCAGCCGGGCGCCGCCGAAGCCCGGAATCTGATTGACCGCGGTGACGACCGCGAAGGTGATAATGAGCATAATGAGACCCAGCACCGCAATGGCCCCGAGGTCGCCGCTTTCGTTGAGGTCGAAGATGAGCACCGAGATCACTTTCGTTTCCGAGGTGAACAGGATGATGGCGGCCGACAGCTCGCGGATGACGCCGACGAAGATGAAGCACCAGGTCGCGATCACGCTGGTGCGCAGCAGCGGCGCCGTGATGTCGCGCAGGGTCCGCAGCCGCGTGGCGCCGAGGATGCGGCCGGCGTCTTCAAGGTCGGCATGCACCGAGCGGAACGCCGACTGGAGCTGCTGATAGGCGGCCGGCAGCGCGATGGTGACAAACGCAATCAGCAGGATCCACAAGGTGCCGTAGAGCACGAAGGGCGGCCGCGTATAGCTCAGGAACAGCCCGACCCCCAGCACGATGCCGGGGATCGCGACCGGCGCGGTGGCCAGAAAGCCGAGGACGCGATGGCCGGTCACGGCCTTACGCGCCGTGAGATAGCCGATGACCAGCGCCATGACGGTGCCCACGGTGGCCGACAGCGTGCCGAGCAGGAACGTGTTCTTGACCGCGAGTTGCGTCGCCGACAATTCGAAGAACACGAACTCGACGTTGTGGAAGGTGAAATTGTCGAACGAGATGAACTGCGAGGCGACGCGCGAGAACGCCGCATTGAGCAAGGCCCCATAGGGCAGGAAGACCGGGCAGAGCAGCACCGCGAATACCACGCCGAGCGCGAGCCACCTGCCGCCCCCGAGCCTGACCTGGCGCGGCTCGCCCTGCTTGCCGGCCAGCACCGAATAGCCGCGGCGCCCGAGAATGACGTGCTCGGCGCGCAGCAATGCCACCGTGAGCACGAGCAGCGGCAGCGAGGCGGCGGCCGCAAGCTCGAGCTTGGGCGGGTATTGGAACAGGCTCCAGATCTTGGTCGTCATGGTGTGGAAGCCCGCCGGCAGCGCCAGGATCGCGGGCGAGCCGAACAAGGTCATGGCCTGCAGGAAGGCGACCAGGCCGCCGGCGAGCAGCGCCGGCAGTGCCAGCGGCACGGTCACGCGCCGCGCGGTGACCCAGGTGCCGCCACCGAGGATCGCGGAGGCGTCCTCGAGCTCGCCCGGAATGCGGTCGAGCGTGTTGGCGATCAGCACGAACACGTAAGGAAACGTGTAGCAGGAGATCACGAAGATGACGCCGGTCAGCGAATAGATGTTGAACAGATGCTCGTCCGGCGGCGCGCCGCTGAGCGTCCGATAGAGCTTGTTGAGGAGCCCGCTATTGGGCGCCGCCAGGAGCTCCCAGGCGATCGCGCCCAGGAACGGCGGCGTCACGAAGGATGCGGTCACCAGCATGCGGACGGTGCGCCGCAACGGCATGTCGGTGCGCGCCACCAGCCAACCGATCGGCGCCGCCACCAGGCAGCAGATGATGCTCGAGGAGGTCGCGATGATGAGCGTGGTGATCAGCGGCTCGACGAAGATCGGATTGGTGACGAGCTCGACGAAGTTTCCCAATGTGAACGCGCCGGTGCGGTCGACCAGGCTGTAGTAGAGGAGCCAGGACAGCGGCAGCACGATCATCACGCACAGCAGCGCCGCGAACAGGATGAGGATCGGCCAGGAGAGGTCGAGCCTGACCTGCCGGAACGCGGGCTGGGCGGGCAAGGCGACGGTCATGGAGATGACTCGAGATTGAAGCTGCGCGGTCGTCCCTGCGAAAGCACCAGGGCATGCGCACATCTTAGATCGCGTTCCAGCGCGACGAGTTGCCGCAAGGGACGCAGAGCCTTGCACTCCTTCTCCCCGAAGGGGAGAAGGGCGGGATGAGGGGGTTCGGGCGGTGCGATACCGAAATATCGTGACCCCCTCACCCCACCCTCTCCCCTTGTATGGACCGGAGACATGGGTGACAGGCGTTCGGAGACATGGGTGACACTTGTCCGACTTGGGACGGTTGGACAAGGGGAACCTCGATGCCTTGGCAGGAGCTGTCGGTCATGGACCAGCGGGAGGAGTTCGTGAAGT